>NZ_JAPNXR010000002.1:0-446529 GCF_030397615.1 Vibrio sp. 14N.309.X.WAT.E.F5
TCACATCACCATTGAAGTTCTCGTTTGGCGCAAAGCTGTAGCTTCCGTCGCCATTATCAGTAAGAACACCATCAGCACCCGTGTATGTCACACCTTCTACTGTCAGGTCATCACCTTCAACATCCGTTGCACCTGTTAACAGGTCAGCGTCAGTGAAGTTAAGAACCCCATCTTCACCAATAGTGAATACTTGGTCTTGTGGCTCTGGCGCGTCATTGACTGGTGTTACCGTCAAGTCTAGGCCAGCAGCAACCATCTCTTCCCCATCAGTGACATCGTAACTAAATTCGATATTACCGTTGAAGTTTTCACTCGGAGTAATGGTGAAGCTGCCATCGTCGTTCATTTCAACGGTCGCATTTTCGTCATTAGTGGTTAGATTGATTGCGGATAGGTCATCACCATCAATATCGACTGCGTGCTCTAGCAACTGCTCTTGAGTTAGCGTGATGCTGTTGTCTTCGGCCGTAACGGCACTGATATCACCATCAACTTCTGGCGCATCATTCGCTGGCGAGATATGAATCGTCACATCTTGTGTTGCCGTTGCGGTTGTTCCTGTATCAACATCCGTTGATGTCGCATTGACCGTTAGTACCACATCACCATTGAAATCACCTGAAGGGATAAACTCAAGTCCTGCAAGTTCTTCTGGCTGTAGAGACCACGAGCCATCGCCGTTGTCGGTACCTGCAGAAAGCGAACTTCCCTCTGGTACATCTTCAATCAAGATGGCGAGATTTTCTGAACCATCGGTATCGGTTAACACCGCATCAATATCCAGTGGTACTGGCGTATCTTCGGTACCAATAATTTGGTAATCCGCATCAGACACTGTGATTTCAATGTTATCGATGCCAAACGACTCATCACTCACACCTTGGTTCAAGGTTGAACCGAAGCCTAACTCAAGTTGACCATCTTCAACTGGTACGGTTAGGTTGATTTGGTGTGCTTGGTCATTCCAACCACTGAAGCCTTCACCTTGCGACACGCCGTGAACGACTTCACCTACTTCATTGCCAGCTGAATCGTATAACGTTGTCGTGCCATCTTCGGTACGGAACGCGGAATTATCTAACGAGGTAAGCTCTTCGCCGCCGACAAATATTTGGAATGACTCACCATCCCAAGAATCAATTTCATAGAAGCTAAACGAAATATTAACTTCGCTCACATCACTTGGAATGTCGTAAGTTTTGCTGACTGCTTCATCGCCACCAGTGCCACCAATACGACCTAGCATGTCACCTGATTCGAAGCCTTGTGAGCTTTCAGTACCCGTATTCCAGCCGTTCGAGCCAGACTCGAAGTTGTCTGAAGCAATCACCAAGTCAGATGCAATCGACAGCTCTGGCATATCAACCACAGATTGAACATCAATCGTCGCTTCTGCTGGTACTATCACTGTGCCGTCATTCACATCGAAGGTCACATTCACATTGCCATCGAAGTTTTCATTCGGAGCAAATGTGTAAGTGCCGTCGCCGTTATCAACCAAAGTACCGCTATCTGAAGCCACATTTTCAACCGATAAGTTATCGCCATCAATATCGCCTGCATTTTGCAGCAGTTGCTCTTCTGTGAAGGTAAAGCTGGTGTCTTCTTGAGTCACAAACTGTGGCTCACCGACAGTTGGCAAGTCATTGACAGGGTTAACGGTAAGATCAGCCGTTGCTTGAAGCGTCGCATCACCATCGGTAATGTCGAAGTTCAAATCAATGTCGCCATTGAAGTTCGCATCTGGTGTGACAGTAAAGCTACCGTCATCGTTTGCAGTGACGGTCGCATCACCACCAACGGTTAGGTTAGCCGCTGTTAAGTCATCGCCGTCAACATCGTTCGCTTGAGCAAGTAATTGCTCTTGGCTCAAGGTAATTGAACCATCTTCGTCCACGCTGTACGCCAAATCGCCCGATACCGGAGCATCGTTAACAGGAAGAACATCAATGCTTGCGTTGGTCGCTACAGTTGCGCCATCTTCATCAGTAACGACAACATCAAGGCTTACATCACCGTCGAAGTTTGCGTTTGGTGCGAAGCTGAATGTTCCATCGCCATTGTCAGCAAAGATGCCGTCGGAGCCTGTGTAGTTAACGCTATCAATCGCCACTTCACCTTCGATATCAGAAGCATTCGCCAACAGTTGCTCTGAACTGATGGTGATAACTTCGTCTTCGTTCACTGAGTAGCTGGTTGAACCCGCAATTGGTGGATCATTTACCTCAAGTACAGTAATACCCGCGGTTGTCGCTTCTGTTGCACCCTCTTCATCGGTAACGACAACATCTAGGCTAACTTCACCGTTGAAGTTTTCGTTTGGTGAAAAGGTGTAAGTACCGTCACCGTTGTCTTCAAAGACACCATCAGCGCCAGAGTAAGTCACGCTATCAACGGCAACATCACCTTCAATATCCGAAGAGTTAGCTAGAAGTTGCTCATCGCTGATGGTAATTGAGTTGTCTTCATGAACTGTGTAAGACGTGCTACCCGCAACAGGCGGATCGTTCTCTGGTGTCACGCTGACATCAATGCTGGCTTGAACCGTATCCGTGCCATCTGACACATCAAAACTGAAGTTCACATCACCATTGAAGTTCTCGTTTGGCGCAAAGCTGTAGCTTCCGTCGCCATTGTCAGTAAGAACACCGTCGGCGCCTGTGTAAGTCACACTTTCAACCGATAGGTCATCCCCATCGATATCGGTAGCACCTGTTAGCAAGTCTTCATCTGTGAAGTTCAAGATGCCGTCTTCGCCAATGCTGAACGTTTGATCTTGTGGTTGTGGAAGGTCATTAACTGGATTAACGGTGAGGTCAGCCGTCGCAACCAGCGTATCGGTACCGTCGCTAATGTCGAACGTTAGATCAATGTCGCCATTGAAGTTCGCATCTGGCGTAATGGTAAAGCTACCATCATCGTTAACAACAACTGTCGCGTCTCCATCAACCACTAAGTTAGAAGCAGTAAGGTCGTCTCCGTCTACATCGCTAGCTTGAGAAAGAAGTTGCTCTTGGCTCAAGGTAATCGAACCGTCTTCCTCTACGCTGTATGCCAAGTCTCCTGATACTGGTACGTCATTGATTGGTAGGACATCAACCGTAATATGAGTATCAACTTGAGCGCCGTCTTCATCTTGAATGGTCACATCCAACTGCACTTGGCCGTTGAAGTTTTCATTCGGTGCAAAGCTACATGTGCCGTCACCATTGATTGAGAAGATTCCGTCTGGGCCGTCGTAGTTGATCTCAACAAGTTGTACGTCACCTTCAATATCAGAGGCGTTCAGCAGAACTTGAGACTCATTAAAGGTCAGTACCGAGTCTTCATCGATAGTGTAAGACGTTGGGCCAGCAACTGGCGGATCGTTCACTTCTAGAACCGTAATGCCCGCAGTCGTCGATACGGCAGCATCGTCTTCATCCACAACAACCACATCTAGGCTAACTTCGCCATTAAAGTTTTCGTTTGGAGAGAAGGTGTATGTGCCGTTACCGTTGATTTCAAGCACACCATCACTACCACTGTAAGTCACGCTATCAATCGCCACTTCCCCTTCAATATCTGAAGAGTTCGCTAGCAATTGTTCGTTACTGATCGTGATGGAGTTATCTTCATGAACCGTGTAAGACGTGCTACCCGCTACAGGTGGATCATTCTCTGGCGTCACGCTGACATCAATGTTAGCGGTTACCGTATCGGTACCATCTGATACATTGAACGAGAAGTTTACATCGCCATTGAAGTTTTCGTTTGGCGCGAAGCTGTATGTACCATCGCCATTATCGGTTAGAACACCATCTGCGCCAGTGTAAGTCACACCTTCAACGCTTAGGTCGTCCCCTTCAATGTCCGTCGCACCTGTTAATAGGTCTTGGTCTGTG
Source organism: Vibrio sp. 14N.309.X.WAT.E.F5 (assembly GCF_030397615.1). Taxonomy (NCBI): domain Bacteria; kingdom Pseudomonadati; phylum Pseudomonadota; class Gammaproteobacteria; order Vibrionales; family Vibrionaceae; genus Vibrio; species Vibrio sp. 14N.309.X.WAT.E.F5. The sequence goes on from NZ_JAPNXR010000002.1 coordinate 3,885, forward strand.
AAGGTTAATACACCATCTTCATTGACTGTAAATGCTTGGTCTTGTGCTTCTGGACCATCGTTCACTGGTGAAACCGTTAGCTCTAGATTGGTAGAGACAACATCATCACCATCAGACACATCAAACGTAAAGCTAACATCGCCATTGAAGTCAGCATCTGGCGTTAATGTGTAAGTACCATCGCCGTTATCTGTGATAGTTACACTGTCGTCATCAGTCGCTAAGTTAAGCGCTGTTAGTTGGTCGCCATCGAGATCGCGAGCATTAGCTAACAAGTCTTCTTGCGTAATGATGATAGAACCATCTTCTTCCACTGTTGCTGCAACAGGAAGTGCTTCAGGTGCATGCTCAATGTGTGCGCCTGTCGCGTTAATGTAGATAGTTTGGGAAACCGTTTCAGAATCATCATTCGATAACTCTGTCGCAGTTGCGGTTACATGAACTTCAAGCTGCTCATTGAAGTCTTCTGGTAGCTGGATCTGTAGCGCATTTTCGATAGCCGTTGTTGGTAAGTTCACCGTCCCATCTGGGCCAACCGTCACTTCACCGCTGTAGATTTGGCTGTTCACTTCACCCACATCGATTGTGAAGTTGAAGTCTGAATAGTCAGCATCACCGCCGCCATACAAATCTTCAAAGCCGTAAACGAGCTCGCCGTCTTCATTAACCGTGGTACGCGTATGTTCGATACCATCTTGGTTTAACTGAGAGCTTGAACCACCATGGAAGATCGCGTCGCCATTCTGCCCTTGAACTACGGTTTCAGTTCCATCGGCAGCAACAAATACAAGTTGAGGATCAACCGTATCCATGTTTGCAGGCGATCCATCCGCTGCGCGGAACTCGTACTGACCTTCCTGCATCGCGTCAAAGTCATTGTGCTGATGTCCGTTTGGAATCAAGAACAGATTGAAACTTTCACCTTCTTCAACTTGGAAGCTGAACTGGTCTTGTCCTGGAACAAGGTCACCACCGCCACCAACTTGTGATGCATTTTCATAGACAACTTCAACACCCGTGATATTTCCATCTTCGTCAACTTTGTAGTAACCCGCTGCGTTTTGGTAACCCGCGGTTTCACCTTCAAACGTTACTGTAATTTCAGTGTCGTTGTAACTGGTGATGCCGTTCTCTTGGTCATTCAGAACGCCTTCGTTATCGTATTGAATAACCGAACCTTCTGGCACACCATCTACGGTTACGGTAAGTGTTTCAGACAAGTCTTGGTCGACAAGCGCCGCTGCAATGTTCAGTTCAACAATGCCGCCTGGCTCAACCAAAATAGCTTGGTCATCAACGTTAACGCCGTCGCCATCGGTTATCACAAGATCCGGCGCATCCGCGACCGCTTCAAGATGAACGTTAAGGTCTTGTTCAACCTCGTCAGTGCCGTCGGTAACCGTAAAGCTGAACTGCAGGTCACCACTAAAGTGCTCTTCAGGAACGAAGCTAAACGTGCCATCGCCGTTATCGGTTACCGTGCCTTCATCACCAGAGTAATTGATGCTGGTAACGCTAAGATCATCGCCATCAATATCAATCGCACCGCTCAATAGATCTTCTTGAGTGAACAGGATGCTGCCATCCTCTTCGATGTGGTACATGCCTGGGGCAACAATTGGAATGTCATTCACCGGATTCACGGTCAATGTCATGTCATTGGCGGTACTGAGTTCACCATCACTCACTTCATAGGTGAATGCGATATCACCATTGAAGTTTTCCGAAGGTGTCACTGTGTAAGTACCATCGCCATTATCTACGATACTTGCATTCGGATCGTTGGTTTCTAGCGCGCTCGCAAACAGCTCATCACCATCTTGGTCACTCGCGTTCTCCAGCAACATCGCTTGTGTTACGAGAATTGAACCGTCTTCGTCGACATCCGCAACCATTGGCGTTGCTTCTGGTGCATCATTAACGAACTCAACTTTTAGGTCGATGTTTGCAGCCACCACGTCGGTGCCATCACTCACATCAAACGTTAAGTCAACATTGCCGAAGAAGCCCTGCTCTGGCGTTAATGTGTATGTGCCATCACCATTGTCTGTCACGTCTACCGTATCACTCGCACTTGTCACGTTCAGTACGGAAAGCTCATCACCTTCAACATCTGTCGCTTGTGCTAATAGTTCAGCTTCTGTAATGGTAATGGCTTGACCATCTTCCGTTGTGAAAGACATGTCTGGAACGTCTGGTGCATCATTGATTGGGTTTACGGTTAGGTTAAGGTCAGCTGCAACAGTTTCGATCGCGTCAGTGACATCGTAAGTAAATTCAATCTCACCAAAGAAATCAGCACTTGGTGTAATCGTGAAGCTACCATCTGGGTTTTCTACAACAACCGCATTTGGATCGTTGGTCGTAAAGTTAACCGCTTCAAGGTTATCGCCATCGACATCCGTTGCATTCGCTAACAGATCCTCTTGAGTAATAGTGATTGAACCATCTTCATCAACAGCGGCTTCAATTGGACCGCTAACTTCAGGGCCTTCGTTGACAACTTCAACGTCTACTCTTGCAGTACTTGGTGCGCTTGCTTGACCGTCACTGATATCAAAAGTCAGATTCACTTCACCGTAGAAGTCCTCTGCAGGTTCGAATGTGAAAGTATTGTCTCCATTGTCTGTTAATGTACCTTGTGATTGGTCAACAAGCAGTAGATTCTCAACATGCAGGATATCGCCATCAACATCGGTCGCGCCAGACAATAGGTCTTTCGCTTCAATGATCATAGAGCCGTTTTCAAGCATTTGGGTGTGCAATGGCTCGCCCGGAACCGGCACATCATTAACAGGTACAACGGTCAGATCTAGATGGGTTGCAACTTCATCGGTGCCATCGAATACCTTGTAATCAATGTCGATTTCACCATTGAAGTTTTCATTCGGCATGAAGGTAAATGTACCATCACCATTGTCGATTAAATCACCGTCATCACCGCCGTAAGTGATGTCAGAGATAGACAGCGCATCACCCTCTACATCTGTAGTGTTCGCCAGTAAATCATCAGCACTGAACGTAATACCTTGGTCTTCGTCTGTCGATAAAACCATTGGACCAGAAACGATTGGCGCATCATTCACCGACTCAAAGTTGATGTTAATGATGTTGTCATCAGTCAGTTCACCATCAGAAACTTGGTAACCCAGCTCAATTTCACCGTAGAAGTTTTCATCGGGTGTCACCGTCCAAGTACCATCACCGTTGTCAGTCAGTGTTGCATGCTCTGAGTTTTCACCCACCAGCTCTAGATTTTGAATATCAAGATCATCGCCATCAATGTCTGATGCTTGAGCCAGTAACTGTTCTTCTGTAATCACAACAGAAGCAAATTGAGCAGAACCTTCAGTATCGATTGTGATATTAGGAAGATCAGCGGTTAGCTCAATTTCGTTGTCACCCGCGTGGATGTTCAACTCAACCGTTTCGGTAATTTCTGACCCGTCTACACCAATCGATGTGAACACAGCTTCATCATGACACGTTTGTGACACTGTCATGTTTTGTACAACGTAAGTACCATTACCTTGCACTGTACCCAGTTCAAAGTAAGACACAGGTTGGTCAACGGTTAGCGTGTAGTCTGTCTCGAAAGTACCACGGTCTTCTTTGTGGTAAGTCATCGAGTCAATCATGTCACCGTCTTCATTGAAGGCGCGAATTTCGACTTCAGTAAAGTGGCGCGACTCTTCCATGAACCAACCGCCCAAACCATCTAGGTGGAAGCTGATTTCATTGATGTCTTGACCTTCAACCGAGATAGTCAGTTTTTCATCACCACTCAAGCCTTGACGGTCAGTATCACCGATACCATGACCAATGTGCGTATTCCCATTCCATGCACCAAGAGGATCATCGTTACTTTGAACCGTAACCGTTAAGTCGCCATCCGAGAACTCACGAGTGTAAGGGTCAACTTCTGTACCCCAATCGTCTACGCTAGCGTTATCGTCGAAGGTACCAATTTGTGTGGTATGCGTACCTTCTGCCAATGCTTCATCACTTGGTACAAAGCGTACCTCGGTATCTGCAGGAACTTCTTGTCCTACTTCCAGTACCACCCATTCGTCATTGACATTCGCTTCAATGATGCCATTTTCTGGAGCTTGGTCTAAACGCAATGCTGGCTCTTCACGAAGCGTCACACCAACCGTTTGATCTTCTTGCGCTTGAATGAAGATCTCTTCGCCGGCTTCCGGCGCATCATTAACTGGATTAACCGTTAGGTCGAGTGTAGTCAGAACTTCACTGTCACCATCACTGATGCTGTATGTGAAGTCCAACTCGCCATTGAAGTTCTCTGTGTGCGTGATAGTGAATGAACCATCGTCATTCGCAACAATCGTCGCGTCAGGGTCGTTGGTTTGAAGATTAGATGCCGTTAACTCATCACCTTCAACATCGGTCGCATTCGCAAGCAACTGCTCTTGAGTAATAGTGATTGAATTATCTTCGTCGACTTCAGCCTGAATACCTGACGTTTCAGGCCCGTCATTCACAGCGATAACATCAATGCCTGCTGTCGTTGTAGCCGTTGCACCGTCTTCATCAACGACAACAACGTTTAGTGAGATGTCTCCGTCGAAGTTTTCATTTGGCGTGAAGGTGTAGGTTCCATTACCGTTATCAACGAACGAACCATCGTCACCAGCGTAAGTAACGCTCGATAGAGCAACATCACCCTCTACATCTGAAGAGTTCGCTAATAACTGTTCATCACTGATCGTGATTTGGCCATCTTCCTGAACTGTATAAGCTGTCGAGCCCGCTACAGGAGGGTCGTTCTCCGGCGTTACACTGACATCAATATGGGCGGCTGTTGAACCCGTGCCATCAGAAACATCAAATGAGAATTGAACATCACCATTGAAGTTCTCGTTTGGTGCAAAGCTGTAAGTGCCGTCACCATTATCACTAAGAACACCATCAGCCCCCGTGTAAAGCACATTTTCAATCGATAGCTCATCACCATCAATATCTGACGCGCCTGCAAGTAGGTCAGCATCGGTAAAGAGTAACGTACCGTCTTCTTCAATCGTGAACTGTTGATCTTCCGCTTGTGGCAAGTCATTAACCGGATTCACAGTAACGTCTAGGCCAACTTGAACTGAACCACCATCGTTATCGATGATATCGAAGTTCAGATCTAGGTCGCCGTTGTAGTCTGCGTTAGGTGTAATGGTGTAGCTGCCATCATCATTGTGTTGGATGGTCGCGTTTTCATCGGTCGAAAGGTTAATAGCTTCGAGGTTCTCGCTATCAATATCACCAGCTCGAGCCAATAACTGATCTTGGCTTAGTGTGATTGAGCTGTCTTCGTTGATGGTGTAAGCCAAATCGCCCGATACTGGTGGATCGTTAATTGGCAGTACATCAACATTAATCTGTGTCTCTACCGTCGCGCCATCTGCATCTTGAATGGTCACACCCAGTTGAACCTGACCATTGAAGTTTTCGTTGGGTGCAAAGCTGCATGTACCATCACCATTTACAGTGAAGATACCGTCCGAGCCATCGTAGTTAATGCCAACAAGCTCTACATCACCTTCGACATCCGAAGCATTCACAAGAATCTGAGATTCACTGAACGTCAGTACCGAATCTTCATCAATGGTGTATGACGTTGGACCCGCAACCGGTGGATCATTCACTTCTAGTACGGTAATGCCCGCAGTGGTTTCATCAATCGAACCGTCTTCATCGGCAACAATAACGTCAAGGCTGATATCGCCACTGAAGTTTTCATTAGGAAGGAAGGTGTAACTGCCGTCACCATTATCTTGGAACACACCATCTGTGCCGCTGTAAGTTACGCTGTCAATCGACACTGCACCTTCAACGTCAGAAGAGTTTGCTAGCAACTGCTCATCAGAAATTGTGATGGCATTGTCTTCGTTGACCATGTACGAGGTTGAACCCGCAACTGGCGGATCGTTCTCAGGAGTCACACTGACATCAATGTTAGCGCTGACCGTTTCTGTACCATCAGACACATCGAAACTGAAGTTCACATCGCCATTGAAGTTTTCATTTGGCGCAAAGGTATAAGTACCATCACCGTGGTCGGTCAGTACGCCATCACCACCTGTATAGCTAATACCTTCAACGGTTAAGTCATCGCCATCAATATCGGTGGCACCGGTAAGTAGGTCGGCATCTGTAAATTGCAGCGTACCGTCTTCTTCAATGCTGAATTGTTGATCTTGAGGAACTGGCAAATCATTAACTGGATTAACCGTAAGGTCCGCTGTCGCTTGAACCGTGTCAGTACCATCCGTGATGTTGAATTGGATATCAACGTCACCATTAAAGTTCGTATCTGGAACAATGGTGAAGCTACCATCATCATTAGCGGTTACCGTTGCGTTACCATCAACCGTTAGGTCGCTCGCCGTTAGGTCATCACCCTCAACATCAGATGCTTGAGACAGTAGTTGTTCTTGACTCAAGGTGATTGAACCATCCTCATTAACGTTGTAAGCCAAATCACCCGAGACTGGTGCATCGTTAATTGGCAGAACATCCACGTTGATGACGGTATCAACTTCTGCACCGTCTTCATCACGAATGGTCACATCAAGTTGAACTTGGCCATTAAAGTTTTCATTCGGAGCGAAGCTGCAAGTGCCATCACCATTTACCGAGAAGATACCGTCAGGGCCGTTGTAGTTAATACCAACAAGCTCAACATCCCCTTCTACATCAGAAGCATTCAGTAGCACTTGTGACTCACTGAAGGTCAGTACTGAGTCTTCATCAATGGTGTAAGACGTTGGGCCTGCGACTGGCGGATCATTCACTTCAAGTACGGTGATACCCGCAGTTGTCGCATCGGTTGCACCTTCTTCATCGGCAACCACGACATCTAGAGCAATTTCGCCGTTGAAGTTCTCGTTTGGTGAGAAGGTATAAGTACCGTTACCGTTGATTTCAAGGACACCGTCACTACCCGAGTAAGTCACGCTGTCTATCGATACATCACCTTCAATATCTGAAGATGTTGCCAATAGTTGTGCATCAGAAATGGTAATCGAATTGTCTTCATTAACAGTGTAAGACGTAGAGCTAGCAACTGGGGGATCGTTCTCTGGAGTCACGCTAACATCAATGTTTGCAGACACCGTATCGGTGCCGTCTGAAACATCGAAGCTAAAGTTCACGTCGCCATTGAAGTTTTCATTTGGCGCAAAGCTGTATGAGCCGTCACCATGATCTGTCAGTACCCCATCAGTCCCTTCATAACTGATGCCTTCAACCGTGAGATCATCACCCTCAATATCGGTTGCACCGGTTAGCAGATCTGCATCAGTAAACTGCAGCGTACCGTCTTCTTCAATGCTGAACTGTTGATCTTGAGGAACTGGCAGATCATTGATTGGGTTAACGGTTAAATCGGCAGAAGCTTGAACCGTGTTAGTACCATCTGAGATATCAAAGCTGATATCAATGTCACCATTAAAGTTCTCATCTGGCGTGATGGTAAAGCTGCCATCGTCGTTCTGAGTAACTGTCGCATCACCACCAACCGTTAGGCCACTAGCAGTTAAATCATCGCCTTCTACATCAGATGCTTGAGACAGTAATTGCTCTTGGCTTAGACGAATCGAACCATCTTCATCGACTGAGTACGCTAGGTCGCCTGATACTGGTGCATCATCAACCGCTGTCACGCTTACATCGATGTTTGCCGCTACCGTGTCTGTACCGTCAGATACATCGAAGCCGAAGTTTACATCACCATTGAAGTTTTCATTCGGAGCAAAGGTATATGTGCCGTTACCGTTATCAGTAAGGATACCGTCGCCACCATCGTAGGTAACGCCTTCAACGGTTAGGTTATCGCCTTCAATGTCCGTCGCACCGGTTAACAAGTCGGCATCAGTGAAGATAAGTGTACCGTCTTCTTCAACACTGAACTGTTGATCTTGAGGAACTGGCAAGTCATTGATTGGATTAACAGTTAAGTCAGCAGAAGCTTGAACTGTGTTAGTGCCATCTGAGATATCAAAGCTGATATCGATGTCGCCATTGAAGTTCTCATCTGGCGTGATGGTAAAGCTGCCATCGTCGTTTTGAGTAACTGTGGCATCGCCACCAACCGTTAGGCCACTAGCAGTTAGGTCATCGCCTTCTACATCTGATGCTTGAGAAAGCAGTTGCTCTTGGCTTAAACGAATCGACCCGTCTTCATCGACTGAGTATGCAAGGTCGCCTGATACTGGTGCATCATCGACTGCTGTTACGCTTACATCGATGTTTGCAGCAACCGTGTCTGTACCGTCTGATACATCGAAGCTGAAGTTGACGTCACCATTGAAGTTCTCGTTTGGCGCAAAGGTGTACGTGCCATTACCGTTGTCGGTAAGAATACCGTCGCCGCCATCGTAGGTAACGCCCTCTACAGTCAGGTTGTCACCTTCAATGTCTGTCGCGCCTGTTAATAGGTCAGCGTCAGTGAAGATAAGTGTTCCGTCTTCTTCAATGCTGAACTGTTGATCTTGAGGAACTGGCAGATCATTGATTGGGTTAACGGTTAAATCGGCAGAAGCTTGAACCGTGTTAGTGCCATCTGAGATATCAAAGCTGATATCGATGTCGCCATTGAAGTTCTCATCTGGCGTGATGGTAAAGCTGCCATCGTCGTTTTGAGTAACTGTCGCATCGCCACCAACCGTTAGGCCACTAGCAGTTAGGTCATCGCCTTCTACATCTGATGCTTGAGACAGTAATTGCTCTTGGCTTAAACGAATCGAACCGTCTTCATCGACTGAGTAAGCAAGGTCGCCAGATACTGGTGCATCATCAACCGCTGTTACGCTTACATCGATGTTTGCCGCTACCGTATCAGTACCGTCTGATACATCGAAGTTGAAGTTTACGTCACCATTGAAATTTTCATTCGGAGCAAAGGTATATGTGCCATTACCGTTATCAGTAAGAATGCCGTCGCCACCATCGTAGGTAACGCCTTCAACCGTAAGGTTATCACCTTCAATGTCTGTCGCACCTGTGAGTAGATCAGCATCAGTGAAGATGAGCGTTCCGTCTTCTTCAACACTGAATTGCTGATCTTGAGGAACTGGCAGGTCATTGATTGGGTTAACGGTTAAATCGGCAGAGGCTTGAACCGTGTTAGTGCCATCTGAGATATCGAAGCTGATATCAATATCACCATTGAAGTTCGCATCTGGTGTAATGGTAAAGCTGCCGTCATCGTTTTGAGTGACTGTAGCATCACCATCAACCGTTAGGCTGCTTGCTGTTAGGTCATCACCTTCAACATCAGATGCTTGAGACAACAGTTGCTCTTGGCTTAGACGAATCGAACCGTCTTCATCGACTGAGTAAGCAAGGTCGCCTGATACTGGTGCATCATCAACCGCTGTGACGCTTACATCGATGTTTGCCGCTACCGTATCGGTACCGTCTGATACATCGAAGCTGAAGTTTACGTCGCCATTGAAGTTTTCATTTGGCGCAAAGGTGTGCGTGCCATTACCGTTGTCGGTAAGAATACCGTCGCCGCCATCGTAGGTCACACCTTCAACTGTAAGGTTGTCACCTTCAATATCGGTTGCACCCATTAGGAGGTCTGCATCCGTGAAAACAAGTGTGCCGTCTTCTTCTATTTCAAATGTTTTATCTTCTGGTACAGGTGCGTCATTAATAGGACGAACCGTTAAATCAATTGCACTACTTATGGTTTCTTGGCCGTCACTAATATCAAAAGTAAGGTCTAGCTCGCCATTAAAGTCGGCGGAAGGTACAACTGTGAATGTACCGTCACCATTATCTTGAACCGTTGCATCTGCGCCGACTTGAACGTTTGAAGCAACAAGCTCATCACCATCAACATCACTTGCGTATTCGAGTAATTGTTCTTGAGTAAATGTTATGGAGCCATCTTCATCCATGATGTAAGCCAGATCTTGTTCAGCCTCCGGAGCATCATTTTCACTTTCCACTTTGATTTTGAACGTTTCACTTGTTGTCTCAGAATCAAAGTCATCTTCTACTTCACTGATGGTCTCTTCGTCAGAAGCTTGAACATCAACGGCGAATGTCTCTTCTACCGTCTGTGAATCTAAATCATCGTCCACTTGTTGGTTATCCGATTCAGAAGACGAAGAATTCGATGCAGCAGCAGTTCTCGCTGCTTCACCTTGTTCGTTATTACCCTCAGCGTTTGAAGAACCGCCCGAACCCGCAGCATTTTCGCCACCGACAGCTTGAGCGCCCGCGCCAGAATTACTGGCACCACCGCCAGCACCTTCTCCGCTACCAGAAGCAACACTGTCGACTACATTCGATTGTTCAGCGTCTGAACCTTCACTGCTTTCTGGAGAGTCTTCTTGTACCGCTCCGCCAGAAGCCGAAGCTTCTTCTGTATTACCAGCACCACTTGGATTGTCTTCCAACGCTTGGTTCACTTCGTCTACCGCGTCGGTATTTTCAGCACCCGTCGCTACCGTCGACGCAATCGTGTTCTGTTGATTTTGTTGATTCTGCTGTTGGGAGGGCGTACCCGCGTCGTTCGTGTCCGTCTGTTCTACCGCGTCATTGAGATCTTCATTTTGGTTGTTTTGGTTATTTTCGCCTGCCATTACAGCCTCCGTTGCTACTAGCTAACTGATCGTATTTAGAGGCATTAAAGGACACCATTTTGAAAAACCAAGTTTTTATACAACTTTTTTCATATTTTTCTTTTTATGTATAAAGAAGTAAAAAAAATTTGAAAACTGCCTTTAAAGATCCTTAGTTATTGTGATTAAAGCAATTAAGGCAGTGGAATGATGATAGACATGACGAATTTGTTGCGTTCAATCGACAACAACCACAAAGGGCTGCAATTGCTGCTGGGCGACTTTTATAAGGACTTTTCGGACGCACCGATGAACATAGAGATGCTTCATAAAGGTAATCGTTTTGATGAACTCAACAATTACTCTAAAAAATTGAAAACCATCTTAACTTTGTTATGCGACCAAGACCTGCCGCCCAAAATGGCCAAGTTGGAACATTTGAGTAAACACGAATTCCCTGCGCCGGAAGCGCTTTTAGAAGATGTGAAAACTGAACTACAAAACGTCAATAGACAAATTAATCACTTGTTGGATATTAAGGAAGTTGTAGATGACGAGTCATCGAGGTAGGTCATGAGCAATAACCAAATAGAGCATCACCTCAGAAAAGCGCTCGTTTCTAACAACGAGGCTTCTAAAGTCACAGCAGATGACACCATCGTGCTTGCAAGTGCAATGACCAGCGTTCACAAGACGTTGCTCATCATTTTTCTACTTGCTTTGGTGGCTATCGCCGTGGCGTCACAAGCACGCATCGATATTGTCGTTTCTGTACGTGGCGAGCTGTTACTAGAGTCTGATGTTGAGAAAGTTCAACACCTAGAAGGCGGTATTTTAGAAGAGCTGTTAGTTAGAAAAGGGGAAGTTGTGTATGAAGGCCAGCCTATTGCTCGAATCCGCTCACTCGACCGTAACACCCAACTCGATACAGTGAACACCGAAATCATTCAGCTGGAACTCGATAAAATTCGTTATGAAAGCTTACGTGACATGATCGAACCAAACTTTGCTTCTTACATCGAAAAGTACCCAGAACAAGTTCAAGTCAACATGAATACGTGGCAGCAAGAGTTCTCGAAGAACCGCTCCAACGAAGAGCTGATTACTCACGATATTAAACACAAAAACTCTCTGATTGGATCAATGCTAAAGCGTCGCAAAAGCTCAGAGAATCAACTCTCGCTCATTCGCAAACAACTCAACATCAAAAACACGCTTTATAAAGAAGAGATGGCGTCCTATGTCGACGTTCTAAATATGAAAGTACAAGAATCCAATATGGTTCGTGAGATTGAAAACCTTGATGAGTCCGTCATGAACGAACGTTTCCAGCTCGACAAACTCGAGAAACAACATCGAGATTTAGTTGAGAACCGCAACTCTGAGTACCAAGCACAGATCATCCAGGCCAATAAAGACCTCAAACTAAAACGGATCTTGCAACCACAACATTCCGATAAGGTAGACCGCTTAATCGTCTACTCACCAGTGGATGGTGTAGTCGACAAATTACACTTCAACTTCCGTTCTGCGGTAATACCACCCGGCGAGAGTATCGCTGATATTGCACCAATCAATAACTCCCTACACGGTGAAGCGAAAATTCCGCGTAAAGACATGGGGTTTGTCGAAATTGGCCAAGCGGTAAAAGTAAAAATGGATACTTACAACTTCGCAAAATATGGATTTGTTGAGGGGACCATCGCCTCAATTAGCCGTTCATCATACGAAGAAGAAGATGCCGAATTCTATTTGGCAGAAATTGAGATTGATCGAAATTTTCTTGAGCGAGGAGGCACTCAATACAAATTATCACCTTATATGGAATTTACCGCCGACGTAAAAACCGGCTCGCGTCGCGTGATCGAATACGCAGCAAAACCGGTGATGTCAGCCATCGAAGATGCATTCGATGAGAGGTAATCAATGAGCGGAAAACCTTCTTATAACATTTCCGTACCAGCTCTACGTCTGAGCATATTGTTCAGCGTAGTACTGGCGGCGCTCGCTTTCTATTTATACTTTTCTTGGTCAAAAGTAGATTCGGTCGCTCAAGTGCAAAGCGCCCCACTTCTAATACAAGCCCAAGCACTCAACCAGACCATAGAACTGGACATCCAAACCTTACAGTACTGCTTAAAAGCCAATAATTGCAGTGCCAGTGACTTGAACCTTTCTACCCTGAAGAGTGAAATCGACGAGTTTAGGTCTTTGGCTTCTTTGAACAAAACTGAATTTAGCTTGGTTGGTGCGACTGAATACACCCAACTTGAATTAGCTATCAATCGCTTTTCCGACAGCACTAAAACACGCCACGACGTACTCGACTTATACCTGTCACTGACGAACAACTACCTACAAATGGACGACAACTACCGCACCATGTTCAACAACCATGCGAGCGACTTGATGTCAGAGAAAAACGAGTTCTTTATCTGGTTGTTTATGGTGGTCGTGATACTGGCAGTAATCACGGTCCTATCGAATTCAGTTGCTATGTTGAAGCTGAAGAAATCCAGCTCTAATGAACGAGAAATCGACTATGAGTTCGATGCTCTCTATCAAGAGCTGAAACAACTCGACTTGCAAAGACTCGAAGAGCTTCTGAATGAAGTGAGCATCAATCCGAAGCAACGCCAGATCTACTCTCACCTCAAACTGATCTTCAGTAAATTGGAAGACCAAAAGCGTAATAACGACCTCTACAAACAACTGTATGCGCTAATCGGCTATGAGATTCGCGGAATCACCAACACCATCAATGGTGGTGTCCAATATCTGGTGCAAGAAACCGATGAAAACGGCGTATTGATGGCGAAGGATATTACCTCAGCATGTAGTACCTTATCTGAGTTAGCAGAAAACTATAACCGTTTGATTTCACAGGGTACGGAAAGTAAGTCGAAGGAATTCTCGCTACTGAGCGTGTTGTCTGAATTGATGATTCATATCAGCGCCAAAGTTCAGAGGAACGAAGGTCAACTTGACTGCTTTATCTCTGACAATTTGCCGAACCGTGTTGAAGGCCAATCCACCAGCTTGTTCTGGATATTGTTCCTGCAGCTCTCTAACGCCATCCAACTTAAATCAAACAAGAAGTTGTTCGTGACAATAGAGTCTGGCGCCGCTTCGGATATGGAAAATACACGTGTCACCATCAACCTTAATTTCCTTTCAACGTTAGATGTCTCTGTTGCCAAGCTCAATAAGCTCCATTGGAGCGATCATAAACACCATACTGCTAACACAGACGACTTAGCGAAAAGCGTATTAAAAGATTACGGGTATTACGAAAGTCACTGGTTCCAATCGGGTACACAGGAACGTTTTCAGATCGAGCTTGATCTCAAGGCGAAGAATTTCCATACAGAGAAAACTCGCTTCGACGGCAAGCATTTACTGCTTTGCGCCAATACACAAGTTCGTATCGATGTAATGAAGAAAATGCTCAGCAACTTGGGGCTTGATATCACTGAAATCCGCACTGCAAATGAGTTGTTTTCAGCGGCGAAGACCTTTGGTGAGTACGATGCCATCATGCTGACCGATACATTTGAACCCAACAAGCTGCCATCACTGAGCAAAACGGTGAAATCTCAACTTAAGAATCATCCAAATACCAAGCTGTTGCTGTCAGTAACCAATACTCAGCATGCACAAGAGTGTCACAGCTTCGTCGATAAGATCATCAACTCCCCTGCGATTCCTTACGAGTTTATTCCGAACTTGCTCACCATTATGGAAGCAGAAGCATCAGAAGAGCAGATGGAGAATAGCTCATTCCTTATCGTAGAGGATGACCGAGTTCAGCAAATCTTACTTAAACGAATCCTCACCAAACAAGAGTATGAACCAGACACGGTTGGCGATGGCGCAGACGCAGTGGAGCACTTCATGAATAAACGTTCTGACATTATCTTCATGGACTGCATCATGCCAGGTATGGGCGGCATTGAAGCGACCAAACGCATTCGCCAGTTCGAACAAGAAAACGAGAAAAACCCTTGTACCATCATAGGGGCAACCGCATTGACCAGCAGTAACGAACACCAGGCTTGTATTGAAGCCGGAATGGATTACGTGATCAGCAAACCTTACAAAAGCGACCAAATCATCAAGGTGATCAACAAGTATGTGGCTGTACAGAAACTTAACTAGCAGCATTATGGCTGCGCTTACACTCAGCACGATACCTTCAGCATCGGCGACGACCCTGCTTGAGGCGGTCGAACTCGGCCTGCAAAACAGCCTATCCCTTCGCGCCAGTGATAAAGGTGTGGAAGAGAACGAATACAACATTGGGATCAGCCGCTCTAAGTTTCTTCCTTCACTCAATGGTGCAGCTGATACTACATGGAATGAGAATGAAACCTTGTTATCGAGCGTGCCCGATGAAACCTCTAGCTATAACTCAAACAGCTACAGCCTTTCCCTTTCCCAATCGATATTCAATCTTGGTGATATTTTCAAATATGGCACGGCAAAACTCGACTTCAATATTGAGGAAATTAAACACGAGAACAAAATCCAAAGCACCATCTCTGAAATCGGCTCTCAATACTTCGAGTATTTGAAAAACAATGCGCAAATAAAAGCGACAAAGGTTGAGCTTAAGTCGTCTGAAACACGTGAACATCAGATGCGACGTAACGTAGAATTGGGAAATACAGCCGCCAGCGAGCTTTATGAAGTTATCGCTCAGAAAGAAGGTGTGTCGAATCGATTAAGAACCTTGCAGAAAGATCGCCGTGTCATTCTCAACGGACTATCCATTCAGATTCAGTACCCTATTACGCCATCACAAGACATATACGAAAGTGTGCCATTAAAAGAGATAAACGAAAGCGAACAACACTCAATCATGGATCAAGCATTAAAGCTCAACAACGACTTGTTAGTGGCGAAGAAAAACGTCGAGAGAAGCCGTAGAAGCTTAAAAGAGAGCGGTACAAACTTCTTACCTACCGTGTCGCTTTCAGCCAGTTATCGTCACGATGACGCCAATAACTACGATAAAACCGACATCACAGCGACAGGCGAAAGCAACTCAACTAGCGTTGGCTTGAACCTAGCCTTGCCTATCTTGTCTGGTGGCTCTGATTACTACGGATATCAAAAATCATCAACGGCGATTGAACGTACCGAGCTGCTTTATCAAGACTCGCTTTACACTACGCGCAACAGCGTGAACACCTCTGTGCTCAACATTAACGATTTTTCGCAATCTATAAGCAGTTACGAGAACATCATTCGCGCCAACTATGCCTCTTACAAAGGTATTCAAAGGGCATACCAGTTAGGCACCCGTACGATCACCGATTTGCTTGCCGCAGAAAGTAAGCTCTTCAGTGCCTTAAGAGATTATGAAAGCGCACGATACGACTACATCATCGAAACCATCAAGCTTGAGCAAGTTAAGGGCGTGCTCTCGATTCAATCGATAGAAAGCATCATGCAATTGATGAGTGATATCGAAGGGCGAAACAATCAAGAATTAGTGCCTAAACACCTTCTCTCAACTGAGTCGTTGAAAACAGGAGGTCGCAATGCAAACTGAGCAGTTTTCTCAAAAGATCAATATGGCAGATAAGTGTTATCTGACTTTCTCTACAATAATTTCCACTCTATTTGGCTTGGTACTGCCCTTCTCCATTCTGATCATTTTCGACCGAGTATTACCCAACCAAGCACAAGATACGTTGTTCTTGTTGTTCGCGATTATCCTGATTTCTATCTTCCTCGACTACCACCTGAAAAATCAGGAAGAGAAAATATCTTCCGTCATCATGAGGCAGTTTGAGACCAACTTAACCAACAAGGTATTCCAATCCATCTGTTTGGCTGAAATCTCTAAATTTCGCCGCTTAGAACCGGGCGAATACCTAGAACGAATCTCAACCATTCCTGAGTTGAAAACCTTCTTTGGCGGCGAATCGGTTCGAGCGCTGATCAACCTTGCTGTTAGCGTGATTACCATACTTATCATCGGCCTCATCAACATATGGGCTGGCGTGACGCTTCTGATTGCCTCGCTCATTTTAGCTATTTTCGCTTGGAGCCTTTCTAAACAAAAAATTGGCAGCTTACAAAACAAGTCCGATATAGAGGGCTTAACCACATCCAAAATCATTGAAATCATTTCTAGCCCGCTGGATATCAAAGCGCGGAACATGGAATACCGCGTTGAAAGCCTAATGACACAAATGGTCGAGGAACGTGAAGTTGAAAACATCAAATACGAACAGATTGAATCGAATTTTGGCTTGATCTTAGCGCTCATCCAACAGCTTTCCATTGCTTGTGTTGTTGTGGTATTGGCAACAGCCGTTATCAATATGGAGTCAAGCCAAGGCATCATGGCCGCGATCATCATGCTGACCAACCGTTACTTTGCGCCCTACCAACAAGTGATGCGTACCGCGAGCCGTTGGGAGCTAAACAAACTCCATATACAACGCATCGCCGAGCTTCTTGAACTGGCCGCGTCGGTTGAACATCAACATGAGACGACTGAAGTAGAACGTATTTCTGTTAAATATTCTGAAAAGCAGCGTATCGAATTCGAACTCGGACAAACCTATTTACTTACCGGGAAAAGTGGCTCCGGTAAGACCCATCTTGCTAACTGTATTACACGTCAGAACAATGATAACAAACTGGACATCATGATTAATGACACGCCTCTGAGTGACGTAAACTACAACGTTTGGCGTAACAGCGTGTTGATGGTCGATAAAACAAGTTCATTCGTGGAAGGGACCATTATTGATAACCTAACGTGTTTCCGTCCAAGCTTGAATAACACGGCTTTCGCCTTATGTGAAACCATGAACATCAAGGCGCAAATTGACGGACTTCCTGCTGGTTTTTATACGGAACTCAAAGGGCACATGCGCAATCCATTCTCTCGCCAAGTGGGATATGCTCTGTTATTAGTCAGAGCCCTGCTCGCCAGTAAACGGGTATTGATATTCGACGATATAGATTGTGTCTTTGATGAAGAATTTGCGCGCGTCGTGCTGACCAGTACCGCCTATCGTGCCAATGACAAAATCTTAATCATCGCCAGCAATAAGATGGACAAACTTAACCACCGCCTCAAACGTGTCAAGCTTACGGGAGGTGACCAATGAGTATCCTTGTAGACTTCAACAATGTCTCGCAGCGTGTTTCGGATTTTGAAGCAAGCGGTTATGACGAGCGTTACAGTCATTCACCTCTGATTCGCGGCTTGGCCTATACCTTGATCGCTCTTGAGTGGGAAGGTACGCCCTCTATACTCAGTGACGCCTTTATTCCCAAGCCAAAAGACAGCGATAGCTTTACTGCAACCATAGAACGTCTTGGATACCGTTGTGATGTCACCCAGTTAAAAACACTCGAGAATATCGATAAGTACCCTCACCCGTGCTTTATTGAGATAGAAAATCTGAGCGCCATCTTCTTGGGTACCAAAGATGGAAAGCTGATGTTGTTTGATTACACGAACAACAACACCATTGAATATCCAATGTGTAAGAAGCCCTGTTTGTTGATTGCAATTAGTGAATATTCTCGCCTGTTCCGTGAACCACCACCGGAATCTCAGGACAGAAGCAATTGGATAAAGTACGCTTTCTATCGTTATAACAATGAACTTAAAAGCCTGATCATTCTCAGCTTCGTGATCAGTATTCTGGGCGCATTACAGCCATTCTTTATTATGAGTGTGTATAACTTTGCGCTTACTTCGAGTTCTCAAGCGACACTCTATTGGTTGACCTTATTTGCCATTATTGTGGGTTTTTCGGAATACTTTTTTAAAAAGATGCGAGTCAACATCATTGCTACCTCCGGTAAAGATCTCGCGGTTCACATATCTCAAGCCGTAATATCGAAACTGCTTTGGCTACCTTACGCAATGACATCAACTGCAGGGGTTTCATCTCAACTGGCACGATTGAAAGATATCGATACCTTCCGTCGCTTGGTGACTGCAGAATCAACGCTTAGCTATTTTGATATGCCGTTTGTGATTGTTTTTATCATCGCGATTGCCCTGATGTCTGGCACAGCAGCGCTTGTGGTGATGGGCGGCTTAATCTTGATGTTGGTGTTCTGTGTATACTCACGCTATATCTATTCTCAAGCCACATCCAAAAGCTCTCGCGCCAATGCGATGGTCTCTTATCAATGGAATGAAATCCTTCGTGGGATCAAGACAATTCAGGGTTTACCTCTACTGCGCGTGGTTCAATCTCGTTTTAGTGCCTCCCATATGCAAAGCACCAGTGATGCCGAGAACGTTGCTGTAACCAACAGTAAAATTCAGGCGGCTGGCGGTAGTTTGATTCAGGTGATTGGTACGGCAAGTATCGTGACGGCTGTAATCGGCGTAATGGAAGGGACATCAGATGCGGGTGCGATGCTTGCGACCGTTATTCTCGTTTGGAAAGCACTAGGCCCGATAATGGGCATCTATAACTCAATTTCTAAGTTTCAATCCATCAAGGCTTCGTCGGCACAGATCAACAACTTGATGTCGATGAATGACGATAAACTGACCTTAGAGAAGAGCCCGCCTATTCGCTTATTCCAAGGCAGTATTGTGGGCAGTGGTGTGAGTCACCGTTACACAGGAGCAGCAACAGGGTTAACCAACCTTGGCTTCAAGATACCTCCCAGTGCAAAAGTCGTCATATGTGGACCGACAGGCAGCGGAAAGACCACGCTCATTTCAATCATGGCTGGTTTAGAAGATCGTTATCAGGGCGCGGTGTCTGTCGATGGCTATAACATTAAGCAATTCAACAGCTATCGCTATCGCACGTCGATTAACTACATCCCCTTCAATTTGCACATTTTCGAAGGTTCTTTGGAGACCAATTTCATTTTACACAATGGATTGATTCCAGCAGAGAAGATGCAAGAGATGGTGAGCTTCTTCGAGCTAGACGAATGGCTGCCAGAAGGCTTGGCGACTCAATTGAGTGTCGATAAGTGCAAAGGTCTTCCGAATGGCATTCAACAAAAGCTGCGTTTGGCGCTTGGGTTAGGTAACTGTGAGCAATCTCTGATAATCATTGATGAACCGTTCAACGGGGCTGAAAATGAAAACGCGCAGTATTTTAACCGCCTGTTCAGCGATAAGTTGCTGAACAAAACAGTCATTTTTTCAACCAATGATCCCGGTTTGATCGCTACTTCAAACATGAGTTTAGTTCTAGAGCCTGATGGAAACTTGAAATATTTTGGCTTAACAGACAAATACTTAAACAGTTTAAGTTAAACACGACGATGCTTACTCACAGATTATTCGTTCAATAAATGGATGTAATTGACAAAAACATAAGTGAGAGAGATGATTCGATCTGAAATCACATGTAACAAGGAAGCAAATGTACACATTCGTTGCAGACAAGCTTGATGTCGCTTATTTATCCGCAATTCCTGAAAACCATCAACTTCAGGACTGTGATGTGCCTGAAGAGGAGATCGAACTTCGAGAGATCGTTGAGGTTTGGTATGAGTGTGCCTTTCTACCCGCTTTCAACCTTCAGAAAATCGATATCGAGAACAAAGCTGAGCTAACCGTTGTACAAACACATGTTTTGAACAACGATACGAGTACGCTCGCTTTCCTACTCAAAAACAGAGTGTACCGCGCTGCACTGAACAGAATGCTAGGGGTTTGGGCGTTAGAACCCTCTGCAAAAACGGTGTTAGAGCAACTTCTGTTTGAACTAAGTCTCGATAAAAAGCGCCCTCATTAACTCGCTTTATAAGCTATTCATCAATAGGCATAAAAATTAAACCAGCTGACAATCGCTATAAGTTGCTAGTAAGAGAAGATATTTCGAAGTAAGCTCTGGAATCACAAGAACTTATACCCCTCCCACACTTCCATTAAATTTACTGTTTCAAGGTTTCCATATCCGCATTTTTATTCTACTGTTTTTATATAAAAACAGTTGGATGGATCCTTATATGGCGATTACGGTCTGGAATAACCTTTCAGTCAAACATAAACTCTTTGGCTTAGTTCTACTTCCCATTTCACTACTGCTCTTTCTAGCAGGCAGACAAGCGTATATTTTAACGACTCAGTTAACCGATTTTGAACGAACTAATCAGTTATCTGTGTATCTTCAAGATATTTCGGTCTTATATCGGAGCACTCTGGCTTCTAGCCCTGAAGAATTCGCGACGCAAAGCAGCCAAGTAAAGGCGGAACTAAAAACGCTTTCTCCGGCTATATTTTTAAACACTTCTGATGAAATGAACCAACTGGTTGCTGACTTCAGTGAAGCAACCCTATCAACGATGGAAGCGACGGATAGTTACGATAAATTGGATGCACTTGAATGGCAGAGTGATTTGTACAAACAGTTGCTCCTTGAGATAGAAAAAGTCCCTTTCGAAAACACCAAGCGTGAAATTCAACAGCACCTCACCGCGTTACAACAGCTTGAATGGCTGATGTTTTGGTCAAATGAAGAATTTAAACTGGGTACCTCATTGATTGAGATATTCCAAAGTAGCCAAGAATACGATCCAGAACTCGCTGAACAGATCAAAACTCTAAGTGAAAGACAACAACTGTTCCTAGAACGCTTTGTGTCATTGAATGCCAACGAACATCAGGTGTCATTGATGGTTGAAGTGTTTAGAAATGATGTGTTTGCTCAAAGCCAAGAGATCCGCAGCGCACTACTCGACCTAAACGCAATCAGCCAACTGACGCCACAAGAGATTTCTGTAGGATTAGAGGCAATGAGCGCTCGACTCAGCTTATTGCAAAGCCTCGGTAATGTTATCAAGCAAGAGTTCCAACAGGAAGTTGAGCAAGCCATCTATGAAGCGCAAATCCAGCGAACACTGTTTATCTCGATCGTTGCTTTGCTCGCGACCATTGTGATGGGATTAACCCTAAGCTTGGCACGACAAGTCACCAACAACCTGAATTTGGTGTTAGCTTTCTTGAAAAGCGAAAATGATGAAACTCGACCTTCTTTGGATAAGCTAATTCAAGGCAAAGATGAACTCAGCCTATTTGCTCAACAAGTAGAGCGACTCACCATCGAACGAGAACACGCAAAAGAGAAGTTAACCTTAGCCGTAGAAGACGCAGAGAGAGCCAAAGATCACGCAATACAAGCGAGCAAAGCGAAAAGTAGCTTCTTGGCTAACATGTCACATGAGATTCGCACTCCGTTAAACGGGGTTATCGGTATTTCAGAGATCCTATCTGATACTCCACTTACACCAACACAACGTGATTATGTAGATACAATCGAGACCTCATCTCAATTACTACTAAGCCTGATCAACGACATCTTAGACTTCTCTAAGATTGAATCTGGCATGCTATTAATCAGCCCGCATTCAGCGTCGATTAGAGAATCCATTTACGACATCGCTTCGATTGTTGCGCCTAAAGCCAAAGAGCAGAAAATATCAGTCAACGTCGATATCAGCCCAGACACACCTGCACGCGTGATGATCGATGACCACCGATTAAGACAGATTTTGATGAACTTTATGTCGAACGCAGTGAAGTTCACAGCCGAAGGTGGTGTAACACTATCAATCAAGACACTCGAACAGTCTAACGACAATGTCACCATTCGATTCGCAGTGCGCGACACAGGTATTGGTATCGATAAACAACAACAGAAACAGATATTCGAACCGTTCGCTCAAGAAGATGATTCAACGACCAGACAATTCGGTGGTACTGGTCTTGGTCTTGCGATCAGTACTCAGCTTGTTGAGCTTATGGGTGGTCAGATCCAACTCGACTCAGTCAAAGGTGAAGGCAGTTGTTTCTACTTCGATTTAGCGCTGCCCGTTGATCTCATGCTTCCTAAACCAAGCACAGCATCAGCAAACATCTACATTCTGGGTAATGAAAACATGCTTTCTGAGCGCATAGAAAGAGACCTTAACCTTTATGGTTTAAAGATCACTCAGCAAACCAACAGCGCAGACACCATCAATGAGCAAATCTCTGTAAAACAACACAATAAACCAATCACGGTCATTTTTGCTGAAGACGATTCATTCCAAGCGAGTGACTATTCAGACAGCCTAAATAAACTCCATCAAAATGGCGCGACTATTTGTTTGATTCGATCATTCCTAAGTGACCCTGCAGATATTGGCAACTGTATTACGGCTCAGGTATCGCAACCCCTACTCGGCTTGCGCTTAATTAAAGCCATTGAACTTTGTGACACACAAGGCCTAGCTGAACTATCAGAAGCCAACCAACAAGCCCTGACGATTCAACAAAAAATCCTTATCGTCGAAGACAACAAAATCAACCAAAAGATTGCCGGACTTCACGTAGGAAAAAGTGGCTTCGAGTTCGAGTTTGCGAATAACGGCCAAGAAGCCGTCGACATGTTTACGGCAAACCCTAACTACGCCGTAATACTGATGGATTGTATGATGCCCGTTATGGACGGCTTTGAGGCGACTGGTAATATTCGTCGCGTTGAAAAAGAGACCAATGCGACGCGCCGCATCCCTATCATCGCCCTCACAGCAAGTGTGATTGATGACGATATCCAAAAGTGTTTCGATGTAGGCATGGACGACTACGTGCCAAAACCATTCAAATTCGAGATGTTGAAAGAAAAAGTTCTCGCGGCGGTAGAAGCAATGCCATTGCCTGCCACCCATAACACACCTTCAGTATCTACCACCTCAACGGTCACCCCTATTCATAACGCAAAAACAGCCAAGAAAACGCTACCTGAGCAAGCCGAATTGGACATGATACCAAGCAAATCAGAGAAAATCCTGTTGGTAGAAGACAATCGCGTAAACCAGAAGGTTGCTTCAGTCATGCTAACAAAAGCTGGCTATGCCTTTGAAATTGCAGACAACGGACAAATAGCCGTTGATATGTATCAGAACGACAGTAGCTTCGACATTATTTTAATGGATTGCATGATGCCGGTGATGGACGGCTTCACCGCAACTAAGGAGATTCGTGAACACGAGAAAAACCTAGGCTTAAGCAAAACTCCTATTATCGCGTTAACCGCCAGTGTTATCGATGATGATATTCAAAAGTGCTTTGATTCCGGAATGGATGGGTACGTAGCGAAGCCCGTAAGAAAAGAAAAGCTATTCCACCAAATAGAAAGTGCGACTTGTTAGGAGAAACCAATGGATTGGATCAAAACAATTAAAACGCTCTCGAGCAGAGTGCTGCTATCCGCTGCTATAGGGTTGTTAGGAAGCTTGCTTCTTCTCAATCCGGCTCATGCCGCAGAAGATTATGCAATATTCTCTCTAGACTCAGGGTTTGAAGAGATATCAATAAACAAAGCGAGAAAGCTATACAGAGGAAAAACGAAACGCCTCAACGGCAAACGCGTAGAACTGTCTGATTGGCCTGAAAACAGCGCCGAGAGAGAAAAATTTTATCAACTTTTACTGGGGAAAAATGCAGCCCAAATGAATGCACACTGGGCTGGCTTATCTTTTTCAGGAAAAGCTCGTTATCCAAGAGAAATCAAAACGGCTTCGACAGACAGTTTAGTCGACTGGCTAGACGACAAACCAAACCGTATTGGTTACTCCCCACTCTCTTCGGTTCCTCAAAATGCCAACGTTCTCTACGTTATAAGTTCGGAGAAATAATATGAAAAAAATAATTACGTCAGTGCTATGTGCTTCGATTGCCTCTCCGGCTTTTGCCATTATTGAACTTACCGATAATTTTTCGTTAAGCGGATTCGGTTCTACTTCTTGGGCAACCTCAGATAACGACAATCCACTCATCATCAACCGCGGTTTTACTGATGCAAATTGTTACGACTGCGATACCACATTTGGAGTTCAGTTAGACTACTTCTACAACTCATTCAAAGCTTCTGTGCAAGTTGTCAAACCACCTCAGTATGATTGGAGTGATCCTCAATTAGAGTGGGCTTACGTCGGTTACGAGTTTAATGACTTCGATGTAAGTATTGGACGCTTAAGGCTGCCACTGTTCCTTGCCTCTGAATACTACTATGTCGGCCAAGCCTATATGACAGCAAGACCACCAACAGAGGTATACAATTCCGTATTAGGTATTACTGCCTTCAATGGTATCAAAGTGAGCTGGACTCATGATGTAAGCGATGAAGCTACCCTACTACTCTCTCCGTTTTTCGGAATTAAAGATAACAATGAAGTCGACTTCAATTCGACAACTGAGCTTGAATTTGAAACCAATCGAATGTTTGGTGCCAACTTGCAATTAAGTGGAGAGGATTATCGTTGGAACTTATCCTTCTTAGATTCAAATTTCGATCAAACGGTTAAGATTAAAAACGTTGGATCTCTTCCAAAACAAGACAACCAACACATCCAACTTTGGTCGTTAGGTGCCGAGTACGAATTTGGTCAAGCAATACTGGCCAGTGAAGGGCAAACCAGTGACTTCTCCTCTTCGATGTACGCAAGTTTGGGTTACAGACTCAATTCGTTCACTCCTTACGTCGTTTATGGCGCTGAGTTTGATTCACACGAGCACCTAACAGGAAACAGCTACCTAATTGGTGTGGATTACGATGTGTTACCAAACGTCTCTATCAACGGTGAAGTGCAGTATTTTGAAGCTCGTAAAGCAAACGGGGCGTTTGTCGAAGATTTTAACGCACTGACTGGCTTTGATGACAAAGATGCCGTGCTTTACACCATTATGTTGAGTTTCGTTTTCTAACCTAGAATTAAACAATCACCATTAAAAAAAGCCCAAGGTAATCATTCAACCTTGGGCTTTTTTATCGCTGTAACTGTTCAGTCAAACCTGCCGAAACATAAACCATAACTATCGTTTCGACGGCGAATATTGAGATGGTTTTATTCCAATGTCAGAGCCGTCAGCATTGTGTAAAAAGGCTGCAAACTCACGAACTTCATCGACCTTGCTCGGTCAATCTTAGAGTAAATAAACAGATACCTTAAACGGAGAACGCATGCGAATAGCTACTTTATCTTTAAGTTTGGTTTCAGCGGTCGGTTTCGCGGCTGAGCCAAATCCTTTTCCAATTACGCCCGATGAAACTGGCGAAGAGTTTATGGTAAGTGCAACTAACCCATACGTAAGCAGTACAGGGTATTCGATACTCAAAAAAGGCGGTAACGCAGTCGATGCCATGGTTGCGATGCAGATGACCATGTCGGTGGTAGAACCGGATATGACAGGGATCGGCGGTGGTACTTTTGCGCTGTTTTATCAAAAAGACAAAGACCAATTCCTCGCAATCGATGGGCGTGACGAAGCGCCCTCAAGTGCGACTCCAGATATGTTCATGGAAGGTGGGAAAGCACTCAGTCGAAATGAGATTTTAGGACCAAGATCTGTCGCAGTTCCCGGCACGCTCCGTTTGCTCTATAGCACTCATCAAGAATACGGAAAACTGCCATGGTCAGAGCTTGTTCAGCCTGCCATTGAGCTTGCCAGTAAAGGTTATGCAATGAACAGCTACACCTATGACATCGTGGTTCGTGAGCAAGAACGATTGATTGAAGATCCAGAAATCAAAGCACTCTATTGGAATAACGACGAGATTAAACCAACAGGCACTTTGATGACCAATTCAGAGCTTGCCAACACACTGACCAATATTGCTCAACAAGGTGACAAATACCTTTATGGCGGCGACTTTGGTAAGCACATCGTAGAAACGGTCAATAGCCGTATCGACTCAGACCAAGCTAAGCTCTCTATCGAAGACTTTGAGCACTACCACGTTAAACAACGTGATGTCATTGAGAGCGACTATCGAGGCAATAAAATTGTCTCGTTTGGCTACCCTGCCTCTGGTGGCGTGATGGTTGCTCAAAGTCTTGAAATGCTAGAGGCCTACGACTTGGCAGACATGTCAAAAACCGATGTGGAACCTTGGCGCTTAATGACGGAAGCAATGCGAATCGCCAAAGCCGATCGAATCGCTTATGCGGGCGATCCTGATTACGTTGAAGCCCCTGTGAATGCCCTGCTCGACAAATCCTACATCGATGAACGACGCAAACTGATCCCTGAAAGTGGCATTGCTCAAAACAACCCTAAAGCGGGAAAAGTCACCGATACCGAATACGCGCAGTATCAAGGCTTTGAGAGTCAAGATACCGGACACATTTCCATTATCGACAAAGACGGAAACGCGATTGCAATGACAAGTACTGTCGGCACAGGCATGGGTTCAGGAGTAATGGTCGACGGCGTGATTCTTAACGCGCAAATGGCAAACTTCTCAACCAAACCAACCATCAATGGTAAGCCGACACAAAACGCTATCGAAGCAGGCAAACGTCCTCGCTCAGCGATTACGCCATTAATGGTGATCGACAAAAAAGACAACCTGCGCTTAGTGGTCGGGTCTCCGGGTAGTTCGCAAATCCCAGGTTACGTGTTGAAAACCGTGGTTGGCGTTCTCGATTGGGATCTCTCCGCACAAGAAGCAATTGACCTGCCGAACATTCAGTACGGCACTAAAATTGATCGAACCAAACCTTATGACCCAAAAGGTTTATTAGTTGAGAAGAAGACTTACGCTGAAATGCTTGTCCCAGAATTTATGCAGCTTGGTTATCCAGTGCATGTGATTCCAGTGGTCAGCGGTTTGAATGCCATTGAAATCAAAGATGGCAAGATCCACGGCGCAACAGACAGACGTCGCGCATCCACCTCAATGGGCGAATGATTTAACTAAATGGGTGAGCGAACAAGCTCACCCATTTTAGACGCCTCTAGCTTACTTCTTATTCTAAAACACATTCCAAAAAGAACTCTATGACCCGTCTTGGTATGAGTCGACACTAAATGTAAAAAAGCCAGTCGAACATTTCGACTGGCTTTTCATTAGCGGCTTCGCTATTTACTCATACAAGGATTATGAGCTTGGCGCTACTCGCTTCTCTTTCAGCTGATCAATTACGTAACCCGGTGCCACTTTTGAAAGCTCTGCCAAGCATTCATCCGTTTTTTCATTACCGTAACGTACGTAGATGTCACATACTGCGTATAGCTGCTCTGGTGACCCAGAGATCAAATACGCTTTCTCGAAAGATTTAGTCGACTTATCGATATTCAACTCTTCTTGCAATACTCCATTTAAGTACCAGTAGTAGCTGTTATCTTTCGCAAGTTCTGCTGCCACTTCAATCTCATTTGCCGCAGCACTCTTGTCTTCAAGACGAACCAGTGTCAAAGATTTAGAATAATGCATTGCTGCATTGTCTGGCACGTTCTTCAAACCGCGATCTAGCACTTCAACCGCTTGTTGGTCTTTGCTCTGTGCTCGGAAGTTATCAGCATAGCTCAGCCAAACTTGTGACTCTTTGGGATGAGTTTTGATGAGCTCTAGATAAACCGTTTCCGCCTTATCCCACTCGTTGTGCCAGCGAAGCACATCAGCAAACAACAGTTGAAACTTTTCAGATTCTTGCGTTTCCAAGAAGCTAATCAACTCTTGTACTGGTGGTTCAATTTGTGCTTTTTGTTGGTCATCTAGAACATTAAAGTCACGAATTAGATTTGACGTTGCCGTGTGACGAACCATGGTATCGGTGTCTTTTAACAGTGGCGACACCAATGCCCAGCGATGCTCAAGTTGGTAAGGTTCAGAACCGATCACTGCCGCTTCACGAACTTCAGGGTTTTGATCTTTTAAGCCCCTAGCAACCGCCACCAGCGCATTCTGGCTTGGGTATTTCGCAAGTTCTTGCAATGCACCAGTACGGTTCTCGATCGATTGATTCTGATCTTGTGCCATGTAAGACAGCTGTTGAATGCGGGTTTGAGTGTCCGTCATTTCAAGCACTTGATTGATATTTTGCGCTGGTGCATCAACGGTTTGTTGAACGCTATTGGCTGCCATCGCCGACGTTGAAATCAATGCGGACGTTGAAACCAATAAAGCAACCGCAGTCGCTAAACTCTTCTTCATCATAGTATTACCTTAAACTAGAGAAACTTAGCCTGTCCTTAGACACGTATTTAATTAAAATTCGTTAGGCTCTATAAACCTAGACACTGAGTTAGAACTTGGTCTCGAACGTAGCTTGTTGCGCCCGTTTTGCACGATGCGCCATCAATATTGAGTCACTGAATTTGCCATGAGCGACCGGATGCCCCATTGCACGCGCGACGTAAGCCATCGACTTATCAACGTGGGAAAAGAATTTATGCCAACCTGCACACAAATAGTTCAGACCCGGCTCACCAGCACGAGTTTTGATAAAGCGGTTCTTAGGACACTCACCATGACACGCAAACTTGTAGTCACACTGCTGACATTGACTGGTCAGTGTGCGTGATTTAGCGAAACCAAATTTCTGTTGCGGTGCGCTGTATGCGAGGTCATCAAGCTTCTCGTGGTGGATGTTGCCTATTTTATATTCAGGGTAAACATAGTGGTCACAAGAAAATACGTCGCCGTTAGGCTCCATCGCCAGACCTTTACCGCAGATTTCGTTTAGAGTACAAAGTGGGTTTGGGCGACCAATCCACGTTTCTAAGCTCGCTTCAAAATACTGAACGAACACTTTACCGATATCGTGCTTCGCCCACTCATCAAACACAGCAATTAGGAAGTTGCCCCACGCTAAGTCCGATACACACCAAGATTCCATGATTGAATCTTTGTGGCCCGGAATCAGACGCTTGTCACCTTGCTTGAGTTGCTCACTCACTTGAGACGTTTGTGGCGCAACGGTTCTAAAGGTTTTCTGCTCAACGATAGGAATAAACTGCATTTGTGGAGACTTCACCACATCGCGAAGGAAACGATACACTTCCAACGCATTTTGGCTAGTGAGGTTGTTCACGCAGGTCAGGGTGGCGAATTTCACTTGGTGTTTGTGCAGCAACTCAACAGCTGCCATTACTTGTTTGAAGGTGCCACGCCCTGCTCGGTTGACACGATACGCATTGTGCAGCATTTCAGGGCCATCAATACTCAAACCAATCAGGAAGTTATTCTTTGCTAAGAAG
The DNA here is from genome assembly GCF_030397615.1 of Vibrio sp. 14N.309.X.WAT.E.F5. NCBI lineage: Bacteria > Pseudomonadati > Pseudomonadota > Gammaproteobacteria > Vibrionales > Vibrionaceae > Vibrio > Vibrio sp. 14N.309.X.WAT.E.F5. Next base: position 33,453 of record NZ_JAPNXR010000002.1, read on the forward strand.
CGACCCCAATCGTCATTAAGTAGAGTGCCGTTGGTTTGTAGGTCGTTTGAAATCAATACACCCTCAGGCTGATACTTTTTCTGTAGTTCAACCACACGTTCGAAATACGCTAACCCCAGCATGGTCGGTTCACCGCCCTGCCATGAGAAGATGATTTCAGGAGTATTTTGACCTTCGATGTATTGTCGGATGTAAGTCTCTAACGTCTCATCATCCATTCTTGGAGAACTGCCTTTCTTGTACTCCAACAAATCTTGCTTACTTAGGTAATAACAATATTTACAGTCAATGTTACACGCTGCGCCAATCGGTTTAGCCATAACATGCAAGCGCTTAGACGCTTTACCGTTATATTGTGGACCTTGAGTAATGTGCATGATTTACCTACCTATCTTATTATCTTGTTCCCATCATAATTCCTAATAAAGTCAGTGGCATGTTATACCCTTTATAACCAATAGGAATGACCTTAAACGTTAGAATCACAGCCTATTTCGAACATTTGAGGCACGTGATGAAATTTTTCAATTACAAACATTTAGCAGCAGTTAGCAGCGTCACCATGACTATTTTCCTGAGCGGCTGTGCAAGCGTGCCTACACACCCTATCGCCCAACAAATCGACCAAGAGATGGTGTTGGTTGAAGGGGGTACATTCACCATGGGTTCAAACCTCCCTGAAGCAAGCAAAGCCGAGCGACCTGCACGAGATATCACTGTAGATAGTTTCTACATCGCGAAGTTTGAGGTGACTCAAGAATTGTTCGAATCGGTGATGGGTTCATCTCTCAGTTATTTCCAAAACCCGCAAGTTCCGGTCAATAACCTAAGCTGGCAACAAGCGAACTATTTCGTTGAACAGCTGAATGAACTAACGGGCGAAGAATACCGCCTGCCGACTGAAGCTGAATGGGAATTTGCAGCGAAGGGTGGCAACAAAAGCAAAGGCTATACTTACAGTGGTTCCAACAACTTAGATGATGTTGCGTGGTACTCAGCAAATTCAAAAAATAGCGCGCATCCTGTCGGGCTAAAGAAGCCAAATGAACTAGGCTTATATGACATGACAGGAAACGTTGGTGAGTTTGTCATTGATGCTTTCGATGACACCTTCTACAGATTCGGTCCAACAGACAATCCAAACAATGCTAAACACAGTGACGTTGGTTTATCACACAAATCAGTGCGCGGTGGCAGCTTTGCTTATGACGAAGATGAATCTGAAAGTTACCGTCGTGATTTCGCAAGCCAATCGATCACTATGTCAGACATGGGTCTGCGCCTAGTAAAAGATGCAGACTAACAAAATACCCCATGGTAGCTGAAAAGCGGACAACCTCTGTTCAGTGATTAATCCATGTCATTTTGAATAACGAAATTACATTGAATAAGGATACTCTATGCAATACACCAAGCTTTCAGGGCTTACACTTGCGTTAGTCTGTGCCTTCCCTGTTTCAGCAGCAGAGAAGCCTAATCTAGTCCTACAAATCACGGTAGATGGCCTACGGGCAGATCTTATCGAGCGATATAAGCACAACTTCGGTGAAGGTGGTTTTCGGTACTTAATGGATGATGGCACCTACTACACCAATGCGAACTACCAACACGGCAACACAGAAACCATTGTCGGTCATGTGTCGCTTGCAACAGGCGCTCCACCGAGTGTTCATGGCATGGTAGGGAATGTTTGGTATGACCGCAGTGAAGAACGTTTGGTGTATAACGTAGAAGACGGCAACTACAAAATGCTGACTTCAGGCGCGGGGGTCGACAAAGCAACCGAGATCGACCCAACCCAAAAGACTGCACAAGGTGATGGTCGCTCTCCAGAGCCTATACTTGCTACCACCTTTGGTGACGAACTGATGATTTCCAATAGCGGAAAATCTAAAGTCTTCGGTGTCTCAGTAAAAGATCGAGGCGCGATCTCACTTGCAGGACACAGTGGCAAAGCGTTCTGGTTCTCGAAAGCACAATCGGAATTTGTTACCAGTAATTATTACTATGACGAATACCCAGCTTGGGTATCTCGTTGGAATGAAAAAGAAATTGCAGCCCAATACTCTAAGCAAAAGTGGGAGTTATCATTACCACGTGAAAACTATACCCTGCAAGAACACAACACGGACCACAAGGTTAAGTTAGGCGATTTCCAACGCACCTTCCCTCACCCATACGGCCCTGCAAGCTATAAATACTACAGCACAACATTAACCGTGAGCCCAGCTGGCGATGAGATTACAGAAAACTTTGCAAGTACGCTATTGATGCAAGAGAAGTTAGGTCAAGGCGACGTCACCGATTACCTATCAGTAAGTTTCTCATCCAACGACTATGTGGTTCACCTCTACGGGCCTGAAAGCTTAGAGACGGAAGACAACCTAATTCGACTTGATAATACTATCGCTAAGCTTCTTAAAACCGTCGATAACCAAGTTGGCCTTGAGAACACGTTAATTGTACTGTCTGCCGATCACGGTGTCCCTGAATCTTCACCTGCGGCAAATGCTCTGGGTTTCAATCAAGCTCAGTACTTCAATAAAGATACGTTGCTGTCGAGTGGCGTAGAGAAACGATTGAAGGATGAGTTTGATTTATCCAAAGACGCAATACGCTTGTATGCACAGCCTTATATTTATCTGAATCACGATTTAATTGCGGAGAAGAAGCTTGACCTGGCAAAAGTTCAGGAAGCGATTGCGGATGAGATTGCCAAAATAAAAGGCGTTGCGTTTGCCGTATCGAGCAGCGATATTGCGACGAACCGAGTCCCTGATACTCATGTAATGCAGCTCATTAAGAACAACTACCACCCTGCTCGTTCTGGCGATGTGTATGTGGTATTTGCTCCACGTAGTTACATTAACGACATGGAAGGCCTTCAAATTGCCTCGACTCATGGTTCACCTTGGAAATACGATACGCATGTACCGGTTATTTTCGCAGGCTATGATGTGGATGCTAAGAAGGTTTCACGTCCGGTCACGCCATACGACATTGCACCGACACTTTCGAACAAATTGGGGATCACTCAACCAAGTGGTTCAATTGGACAAGTGCTAGAAGAGATCGCTGAATAATCGAAATCACGGAGTTTGTGAGTAAGACTTCCAAACCCCAAACATAGAAAGAGCCGCTAATCTGTTTAAGCTTCAACAAAGCGAGTTTAAACAGATTTTCGGCTCTTTTTGTAATGCTCGATAGAGTCACGCGAACCTAATTCTTACCCGAGTAGCGAAACGCTTCTCTGGTTAGCTGATTCAATTGCTCGTCAGTCATTTTGTTGTGCACAACATTAATGCGCCCCAAATAAACCAACGGAACCTCCGCTTCTCTCTCTTCCAAATGAAACTTGATGGCTTCAGCCGTTGCCACGCCAAGATCATCACTCATTCGCATGGGTGTCGCGTCCAATTCGTCTGAACGAATCTTTTCTATCTCTTTTGCTGTTCCGCCCCAACCTGTCACATAAACTTCAGATAACATATCAGCTTTTTTTAAAGCATCTACGGCACCCATGGTCATCGCCGTATTGGCATTGTGAACCATGGTCACCTCAGGAAAGTTACCTAACACTAAGCGAATTCCATCAGCGCCACCTATCTTTTGATACTGTCCGAAGTGCTCATATACCGTTAACCAGTCACCTTTCTCTTCTACACAATCGATGAAACCCTGTGAACGCTGCGTATCAGTGATTCCCGGAATTCCTCTATTGGCAGAAAACTCGACCTGATTCCCTAACTCTTGCACCACATGGTCACACAACACTTCCGCACCCATTGCACTTGAGAAATCAAACCAACTGTCTGGTTGATGTTTCCATTGCTCATTTGGTGTGTGAAAAGCCCAAATAAAGGTTTTGAACTCTGTTGATGCAGACAGTTTCTGGATGTTTCCAGCTTGTATACCCAGTTCTGAAGGACCAAAAATCACAAAGTCATAGGGCATTTCAGAATTTAGCACTTGATCGGTGTATTGAGTCTGCAAAGAGTGCTCAATTTGTCTCGAAGTAAACTCTTTAATTTCGAATGGTAGGTCTAAAGCGATCAATCTTTCCTTCAATGCCGTGTAATTTCGCGTCCAAAAGTCAGAAATATCTGCACTTGGGTAAATTAGTGCAATTCTCACTGAGTTTTCAAGAGAGCTAGCCTTCAAAACTATTGGCTCTCCACTTACAGTCTCTTGAAATTTATCCAGTTTTATCAAATCGGCGTCAGACCTTATGCCATCAGCGTTCACGTACCAAGGAAGCGTAAAACAAGCGGTTAGCAGGGTTGGCAAAATATTTTTATAAATCTGACCCATCATAACTGTTACCAAATGTTTGAATGTTTATTAACAATATTATAAATATATACCGACAATGATTTAAAGCACTTTATAGAATTCATGAATAAGATAATTAATTTTGCGAGTTTGTTGCTCGCTACCACCTGCTACTCAAACAGTTTTGCAGGTAATCCAGAAGACGATTTCTTCCAATATGCTGAAGAGAAAGTAATGAGAGCGGTGTCCAGTCAACGAACTTGGGGAGGGCCAACACAAGGGCCTGCTGTGCGTCATGAAAAGAGTGTTATCTTCGTCGCGTCTGACCTACGTAATGGTGGCGTGTATGGCGTAGGGAAAGGCATATCTGAAGCCATTTCTCACATCAATTGGCATCTTAGGTTCATCGATGGTTTGGGCTCAGAAGTGCGTCAAGGTGCGGCGATCAGAAAAGCAATTGGCTTTGAACCCGATGCCATTGTTCTCGGTGGGATTGATGCTGTCCGCCACAAAGACATCTTAAAACAAGCCGAAAGTCTCGGGATTGTTGTCATTGGGTGGCATGTGACTGAATTGGCGGGTGGAAACCCAGATATTGGCTTATACACAAATATTACAACCGACCCTCTTGATGTGGCCGAAATAGCGGCACTACTCGCTATAGTCAACTCAAATGGCCGTGCCAAAACCGTGGTGTTCACCGACCCGAACTATGAAATAGCGATGATCAAAGCCAACGCTATGGTCAACACGATTAAACGTTGTCACACGTGCGATGTTCTTGAGCTGAACTACCTGCCGCTAGAAAAAATCGCCGAACAAATGCCTGCAACATTAAAAATGCTAGAGAAGAAATACGACGAAAAAATCACGCATATACTAGCAATTAACGATCTATACATTGATTACGCTATCCCTTCTCTAGAGTCCAATCTCGAAGAGTACAGACTGATTCCACAAAACATTTCCGCAGGTGACGGAAGTAAAGCCGCATACAAACGAATTAACAGCGGCCAGTTCCAATTGGCTACTGTCCCTGAACCGCTTTATTTACAAGGCTGGCAAATTGTCGACGAGCTCAACCGAGCGTTTAACGACATGCCACCGAGTGGCTACTCTGCCCCTGTTCATCTCGTCACGCCTGATAATGTTGAAGAGCTAATAAGCCAAGAAGACAAAGGTATTTACGACCCTAAAAACGGTTACCGTGAAGCGTATCTGAGAATTTGGAAGCCACAATGAAATTACGTCAGATAAACATCACCCAACGACTCATTATTTCGAACCTTTTATCGTTGTTGATCGTCAGCCTCGCCGTCATCATGGTGATTCGGTCGCTCTATTACGTAGAATCGACACTCAAAACCGAAACCTCTACACACGTTTCAGAGTTAATAGTGAACTCCGAAATCAGCCGCCGAGTGTTCACTTTGACGTCTCGAGTGAAACTGCTTGAACAAACCTTCTTGTTCAGCGAAACCACCTTGTCTGAAGAAGCGTTTAACGTGGATTTTCAGCTCCAACGCCTAAGAGATTTGTCGACCAATGAAGGGTTCTCGCAAAAGATTGATGCCTTTATTAATAACTTCCACCGATTCTTGGGTAGCTCACTGGCACTGAATAGAATCTTTAAGCAAACAAATCAAATCGATGCAACCTTAGCCGATCAACTGAATCAGCTCGAATTTGCGATAGCCGATAGTAAGCTCAGGCACTTAGACCAACCTAATTTTATCCGTTATAACAATGAATTAGATCTTATCAACATGTTGAGAGAGTCTTTTCTAACTTCAGGAAAAATGGTAGGCGACATACACAGTCGTATCACTCCAGAAACCGAGAAAGTACTGCTTATCGAAGTCGAGAAAGAACTCGATATCTTTTTGCTTCACTTAGAAAACGTTGATATAGAAACACCCGCGGTTATCACCGAGAAGAAGCGAATCAGCCGAACGGTTAAACGATACAACGCCGCTTTGAAACGTATTCGCGCTAACCTCGAACAGCGTTGGTTAGTGATGGCGTCACTCTTAGCAGCACAAAGTGACTTGTTAGAGATGGTAGAAAACACCGAGTTACGTGTCCAAACCCAAGCCTTAGAGTTAACCGACCAACTTGAAAAAGAGATCGGTTTATCAAGGTTAAACGCCATTATCATGAGCTTTTTCGCGATTGTATTGTCGAAGCTGTTGGTCAACCACGTGGTTAGACACCACATTAGACAACCCCTCAACGCGCTAAGGCATGGCTTCGACCGTTTAGAATCCGGTAGCCTCAAAAACCCAATCAATTTGGGCAGAAATGACGAATGGTCTCACTTAGAAAAAGCCTATAACAACATGGCATCGAGACTGTCTGAAGCCTATTTGGATCTCACGGAGGAAAAGAAGAACTTCGACTTCCTTGCACATCATGATCCGCTAACCAACTTAGCGAATCGACTATTAGCAACCAAGCAGTTAGACAAAGAAATCGAGCGTTCAAGTGAGAACAACGCACCTTTCTTATTGTTTTATCTCGATATTGACGAATTTAAGACCATCAATGACTCGTTAGGCCACGCGCCAGGCGACAGCCTATTGGTTAACGTCTCTGACATTCTGAGTAAGCTGGTCGGAGACAAAGGCTTTGTTGCTCGAATGGGCGGAGATGAATTCTTGGTCATGTATTCAAACGTTGGTTTGGATGAGGGCGAGCCAATCGCTGACCGCTTGAACCAAGCATTGAGAAAACCCTATTACATTGATGACAACTCTATCTTCGTGTCAGCAAGTATCGGCGTGTGTGAGTACCCGACTCACGGTTTGGATCGTGAAACCTTAATTCGAAACGCGGATACCGCCATGTACCACGCCAAACGTAATGGTAGAGACCAATACAGAGTTTATGCTGACGAAATGACCCATGCGGTCAATGACTTAATCGAAACCAATATGGGGCTTCATCAAGCAATCGCCAATGACGAACTGGAAGTCTACTTCCAACCCAAGGTGGATTTAAACTCACAAGATATCATTGGAGCCGAGGCTTTAATTCGATGGAGACATCCCAAGTTAGGGCTACTACCACCGGTTGATTTTCTTGAAGTCGCCGAGAGAAGTGACTTGATCATCGACATTGATAAGTGGGTATTTAAGAAAGTCGCCAACCTGATCACCGAATGGCAGCGTGCGGGCTTAGACCTTCAAGGTGTGATTTTCTCCATCAACTTCTCAGCTAGGATGTTCTACATGACCGACCTCGCTGAACAACTGCAAGTGATACTCGACGAAACCGATTGTCAGCCACATCAGTTGCTACTGGAAATCACTGAAAGAGACATGATGCGAGATTTCGAGACATGCTCAAGGACTATAGAAGTGCTTCATTCGAAGGGGTATAAGATCGCGATTGATGATTTTGGTACGGGTTATTCTTCATTGTCAGTGTTGAAAAATCTGTCTGCTGATTGCGTCAAGTTAGACCGAAGCTTTATTGAAGACATTAACTCGTCGAAGGTCGACTACGAGATCACTTGCGCGGTACTCAAACTCGCACAAATACTGGATTTTTCAGTGATAGCAGAAGGTTTGGAAACTCAAAACCACGTAGAGACCCTGCGCCAGATAGGTTGTAAATATGCTCAAGGCTATTTCTTTGCAAGGCCGTTGCCGACTGATGATTGGGTGTCTTACTTCTTGCTCCACTCAGAACAGACGCCAAAAGAGGCATAACAGATCTTTACGGCTTAAATGATGCTGAGGGTCTGCCTCAAGCATCAGTTTAGTTGGAGCGATAAGGTTCATCATCTAGGGTAATCGGCAGCGATTGAAGACAATTGCTCTCCAACCAGCAGGTTTGGGGGTGAACAATGTACTTCGGTCGTCAGCTGGATGCTTTGGTTTTTCGATAACTTTTGGCAGTTCAGAGGGAGGATAAGCTTTGACTAGAGTTAGAACCATCAAGAAGGACATTCGGTACAAGTTCTGCCCTATACTAGCTAGCAGGCCATAGCTGAATACACCAACTAACACTTCACCAGTGAAGGGGCCTGTATTCTATGCTTAAAGTGCTTCTGTATGACTCAAAACCTAAAACGATATAAAGAGGTGTACTCCGCACTAAGCCGATTTAACGGCGGTAAAAAACAGATGACTATCTGATAATCCGATTATTATATTTATTACAGTATTAGGCTAGAAATCACGAGACTTATTTTTCGCATATTCAATTTTACGTAACACGTCCGACAATTTATCAATAGCAAAGGGCTTTGTTAAAAAGTAATTCATCCCAGACTCAATACAAGCCTTCTTGATATTGGGATCAATAGAAGCAGTCAATGCTACTACCACAGTATCATCTCCTCGCTCGCGGAGTTTTTGCGTCACTTCAATTCCGTTGACATCAGGCAACTGTAAATCCATAAATATGACATCAAACTTATCTTCACCCAAAATTTTTAAAGCGCTTTGTCCATTTGGAGTAGTTGACACATCGAGTTTAATTAACTTCGCTATGCGTAAAAACAAATCTCGGTTCAATGGGAAATCTTCAACAAGTAGCGCTCTTAAAGAAGAAGTCATCGGTTGTTCTTTTTCACTACTAACACCTGTATCTTTCAGCTCAACCGAGTGCAAGATATTAAATACCTGTCCATGACGTTTGCGTTTAACGATATAGTTACCTTTTAAATACAGCTTTCGCAAAGGTGCTTCTAACGAATAAAGTTCACCGAATTTTTCGGCAGTTTTTATCGAAACAAACGGAAACCTCATAACAAACAATGTACCTGTACCACGCCGACTCGAAATACCATAACTGCCCTTCATCGACTTAATCAACATCGTAGTAATATAAGAGCCCAATCCAATACTTCCACTTGAGGTTTTACCTTGCTTAAATGGCAACATCAAAATTGGCAACTCACTCTTCTCTAAACCTACACCAGAATCAAACACAGAAATCACTAACTGGTCGGAACATATCTTAAAGCGAACTTTTACAATATCACCAGTACTACAGGCTTTTATTGCATTATCAATAATGTTGAGCAACAACTGAGTTGAGTTATGGTTAATTAACATAAGCTCTAAAGGCAGGTCTTTACTATAAAAAAATTGCAATGTTACATTTTTGTGCTTTAAATCAGAAGACAATATTGAGGAAAGGGTATCGACAACTAATGGTAATTTAACAGGAACTAACTTGCTACTTGTTGACTGTTGAATGGAACTCAAAAGCATACTGGAGTCAAGAATTCGTTTCAGAGCATTGGCGCTTAAGTAAGAGTCATGTAATCGCATGTCATCGCCCTTAATTAAACGATCCTCTTTAACCAATTCTAAATTCCCAATAATAACACCTAAAGGTGTTCTTAAATCATGACTAACAACATTAAGAAACTTACTTTTAACATCTAAGTTCCTTGTCATAGATCTATACAAAAGATAAAAATCAGTGCTGACTGATGACAGGGACTTAAATATCGAATAAAGCTCTATAAAAATCGTATCTACTTTTTTTATCTTCGACATGTAAAAAGAATCATTTTTCGAAATATACAATTTAACTTTATAAAAAGGGATGACAATATACCTGTAAAATATAAAGATCATAAACAAGCTAATAAAAAGGAATAACACAAGCGAACTTACAATTAACTTATATAATTTTTGCTGCTTTTCTTGAATATTAAAGACTCTCTTGAAATTCTGGTTATAAATCTCGCTTGCATCAATCTGGATTAACTCAGAACTTCGATTAATCCTTAAAAACAATGAATTTGGCACGTTAGGATAGACATTAATTGCAGTTGCGATCAAATGCCATCGATTCAATACTTCATCGTTCATGCGGTGTAACCTCGCATGGTCGAAAGGTGTTAAATCATTTTTCATGAGATCAGCATAATTACTTAGAACTTTATGTGCATCAGACTTTAATTCGTCATTCAGTTGGCTTAGCACTTTTGGCTTGACGTCTTTAGTACTGTCAAGAAAATGATTCCAAAGTTCATAACCTTTGAACTTCACCGACATGCCAACAACCAGATTCTCCGTAACAGAAACTGCATTCTTGTGACGATTGACATTGATGTTATTTACATATATCAAACTAACAACAACTAAAACTCCAAGCACTGCCAACGACGCCAAAACAACAAACAATCGACGAATTGAAACTCTCTTCATAAATCGTCGATCCTTAATACATGACCACGCCCCGCAATAGTGACAATATTAAAAGGGATTTTCTTATCGGCAAGCTTACGACGCAATCGAGACATTAGTAAATCGAAGCTACGATTCGCACCGTCATATTCAAATCCATAAACAACGTGATAAAATTCATCTTTACTGACTAATGAATTAGCATTCAACATCAAGTAATTAATGGTTTTAACCTCTTGATTAGATAACTTTAATACATTATCCATCCAGCTTATTTGGTTGATAGAATAATGTAGCTCAAACGGCCCGACCTTTATACTATTGTTATTCGAACTTACAACGTCCACATTTGAAGTTTGTTTTTCATTCTGTTGTAGAATACGCATTGTACGTTGTAATAGTACTTCCAACCCACGCGATTTAACAACATACTCATCGACTACGCCAAGCGACAAACTTTTTAATTCAACGTCTTCTTTTAAATCTGATGTACTGACCACAATAGGACATCTTATCAACGACTTTATCTTATCCATTACAAGCAAACTCGACCCCGAAGGTAAATGTATGTCAACTATGGCAATATCAAAAGAATCAGGCACTGACTTAAACAAAGTACTACCAATGTCGAATGATTGCTCTACTATGAATCCTCTCTCCTCAAAATATGTTTTAATCAGCCGAGAAGTAAAAACATCGTCTTCAACAAGTAACATCCTTAATTTCTTTTTCACTCTCTCCCCCTCACCCTCCTGCTAAGATTCACTATGCGAATCAATCAACAACGCCACACTTTTCAGCATCACTGTCACTTTAGTTTTAATTTCTACACAGCTAGCAACGTCAGTAACATTATGTTCGAACTGCGACAGTTTTTTACTCCAATAAGTAAACCCCATCAAGCCACAACTACCGGATAAATTATGTAACTCATTTGCGAACCTTTCGTAATCAGTGCTTGGAATAATTAGCGTAGCCCCAATTGATTGCATTAAAGCCGCTACAAAACCCAAAGCCACCTCTTTATCCCCATTACATATAACATTTGTAAAGTAAAAAAACTCAGACTCTCGATCAATTACACCTTCTTTAATGACCAAAACATACCTCAATTAACCAAATCTAGACGACAACACGATTACTGCAACACATTAAAAGTAACATATAATTTGCAATCATCAACCTAACATACCTAGTAGTGTGCTCATCCTATAAGAACACTAAACAGTTCTTAGAATAAAACACAAATAACGTCTACATCATAAGTTCAACAAGATGAACAACCAAGACGAAGCAACAAGATAACAAAAGACTGATAATAAACAACACAAACGAAAATTCTGGTTTATTAAGCATCAGCACACCAATTATATAGCAGTAATATGACAATCCTTGACATTAATACCCTATTTCATAAGTATTTATATCAAACGATTGCTTGAGTTCGACTAACTGTTCAATCACTAACGGTTTACTAAGAAAAAAACCTTGTAACTCATCTATGCCTGCATTGAGCATAAAATTTAATTTTTCTTGGCTATCAACTCCTTCTGCTACACTACGTAAACCATGTCTATGACAGTACCTAACCAGCGCACTAACCAACTTTTCGGCCATTAGGCTTTCTTCAGCAGTAACCAGTACACTCTTATCAATTTTAACTTCTTGATATTCGAATGATAACAACTCTTCAAAAGTTGAATTTTCTATACCGAAATCATCTAATGACACATCTACACCGGCTGAATTCAGAATTGACAACGCTTTTTTCTTATTTTTATTACTATCTTTTTCTGATAATTCAACGGTAACTTTCCCTTTATGTTCAGAAACAAACATTAGAAATTCAGCAATGAACTCCATATCATTTAGCTGATCTTGAAACAGATTTATTGAGAAGTCTACGTTTGAATAACCATTTAATGAAAGTTCATCAATAGTTTTCGACAATAAATGGATAGTAAACGGGTTAATTAAACCCTTACATTTCAAGCTATTTACATAGTATTCAATAGGAACGGATAACCCATTACTATCAAAGCAACGTGATAGTACTTCCACGCTAGACACCCCCCCTAAAATAGATGAAAATTTTGGTTGGTATTGTATTTGAATTGAATGCCCGTAGAAATAAAACATAATAATCCCCCTTAAAATAAACCAGAGAGATAATAATACATCTCGACACCCATGGTGTATCTATGGTGTATCTATGGTGTATCTACCATATTGCCCGATTACAAATATAAACTATACACTTAAATATTAAACACTAGAGAGATGAGTTTTTATAATAATTAAAATTGATGATTAAATGTAAAAACGCCAGGTTTCAACCTGGCGTAGAGAAATTTTTAAACATTATTTTATTTAATATTATTACATAGGTTCTGAAGTACAGGATACGTATAATGAGTTCCGTTTTGGTGCGTCGTTTATCATGTGATTACCATCGGTGCCAATAACAAAATACAGATTACTTCCGTCATCTGCTGCACCGTTGTTTACTGTCCCAGCATAGGTTGTAGTCCAATATTGAGACCAAGTCGCCCAAGTGCGGTCATCATACATATCACGACCACCCTCAATACCACCCTCAATACCCTCACCCTCAACCTCAACACGATCCTCAACCTCACCCAATAATTCAGTTCTTAACTCATCAAGACTTGGTAGACGCCAATTCGTTCGCCCTTCTAACGCTATGTCGTTATATGCCAAGCAAAGACCAAATGCCGAATTCCATTTAAAAATGTAGAACTCACTACCCACAGGTCCGTACCAATTGCCAGAACTCGTCGAGAATGGATGCTCCTTTCCGTCCGCTAAATGGGCTAAGCCAACGCTATCTAACCAAGGGACTGACGGGGAGCCAGTATATAGCTTCCCATTATTGACATCGACAACATCAATACATGCTTCTGCCGTTGTTTCGCACACACGGATCGGAAGTTCATTACTGGTAACACCATCCTTGTCGACAGTCACTCCGAAAGAACCAGTCACACCACTAAAAAAAGTTCCTTCTTGAGTCAAGGTAAAATCAGTGCCGCTAGGGCTGCTCGTTAATGTCCAATTACCATTTATCAAAGGTGATGTAGTACTATCTCCATATACTTCCGTTGCCGATAACTTCTCAACATCATTAACTAACATATAATTTACTGAGGTTGGCAATCTAATGTCAGTAATTTCTTTTCTAAACGTAATATCAGCAGTTTTTTTAACACCTGCGTCTTCTACACGTATAACAAACTGCTGAGTCCCTGCTTCTAAAGAAGTTACAAAAAACGTCACAATGCCGTTTTCGTCTGTAACCTGCTCAGCATCTGAAGTAACAATTCCTTCACCGCTGACACTTGCGACTTGTATAGCAACCCCAGGATATGCTTCCCCTTCTGGGTTTATGACACGCGCTTCAATTACACCGGTGTCCTCACCATCAGCGATTACCTCTTCAGAATTACTAGTCGTAATTTCAAGAGACCCGACTGAGTTAGCACATGTTACGTAACCTCGAGTTCCAAAGTCTGACGACCGAGTAGCGTGACGAGCAACGGCGCCACCGTCTGAATTTAAATTGTACAGACCACCATCCCCTGTCCAGTACGCTGAATCTTTCGGCCATTTAGCGACCTCATGCCTTATACTGTTCAGTTTCAACGTATCTAGTTCCTCCTTAGAAGGAAGGCGCATTGGTAAATGACAATAAGCTTTCGCTTCATCAAACGTCCAATGTGAAATCAATATCGCCGGTGTATTAACTCCATCAAAAAAGCCCGCCGTAGCACCAGCGCCAAGAGCATCTGATTCAGATTTAGTTAACGGTCCAGTAAAGGCCAAGCCGCCTGCTAAATCATCACCCCAACTAGCTTTTATATCACGCTCTTCAACTATAACCTTGACAATTCCCGTATCAAATTGGCCTTTGTTATCGCCCACCACGTAGCTTACATAGTGCTCTCCAGACACATTACTCATAAACGTAAATACTGTATTATCTGAAGATTCAGTTGCTTTTATGTTTACGCTCGCAGTAAATGAATTCACATCCGCTAGATGAACATCATCTCCATTTGGCGATTTGACGAATTCTGCAATATCAATGTCGGTCAGAGTATTGAGTTTAACTTCATCTTTCCATTCACCGTCATTACTTACAATCGGCGCATTATTATCAAGCACAGAGATCTCTATCGTTCCATACTTATGAGCAGAACCTTCGCCATCGACAAGCCTGTAAACAATACGATTTGAACCGATTTTAGTAGGAGTGAACGTAATTGTTCGCGTTGTTGCATCGGACGATAAAACACCTTCACCAAATAACGTTACATTATCAGACAACGTATAACCACTTGGCCATGTATCACCAGCGGCTTCTAATGCTTTGTCGATATAAACAGTTTTCTTAGAAGTTGGTTCAGTAAGCTCCAACGCGACAGAGATTGGCTTCAATACTGGATTTTCTGATGTTGTAGCAAAAACATTTATTGACGCTGTTTTCTCGACAACTTCCTTACTCCCGAATGAAGCGCTAACAACTGAGTAACTATATTTACAAAGCGCACTGCCATTCACTGTTGTTTCAAAACCTAATACCCCTAGCTCAGAAACGACCGGTGAATCACTACAACCTGAATCACTACCACTCACAAGTGAAATATCTGTGAGTTCAAGTTCAGCTGATGCGCCTGCCAATACAAAAGGACGCAAATTGACGAACGAATTTTGCTCAGGGACTACGGTAACAAAGCCGTCGAAAAGGACAAGGGGCGTGGAAACAGCAGTATCACTATCACTGCCACATCCAGATAAACCAACTACCATAGCTATCGCAGATATGAGTTGACGATTAAACATAATAACCTCGACAAATAAAAATTTAACAAGCCACCTACTGTGGCATTAAGAAATATTACTCATATCATCGAGGTCAGGTGTATCAGTGGTGTATCAGCAATTAGCGCTTTCCTATATCAAATAGGAAAATCATTCTACATTCATCTTATTTTCACGCAGAGCACAAAAAGCCGTAACGCCTTCGTACTATTAAATGTCCACTAGATTTAAAGCAACGTTTAAAGCTTTCTACAATACAACCGAAACATTGCGTTAATTTTTATTATACTTATATTTCATCGCTAGATTAGCCAATTTAAACACATCGCTAAGTATCGTAATGTTCACGTATGACACATCCATACAATCTCACCAGATATTTATACGTCCAAAACTAATCAACCCATTATTTATTAATAGTGCATCTCTATTTAAATATTTACCTTATTTTAATTTGGAGTCTTAATGAAGAAATCCAACAAATTAAACAATATAATACGTCAATGAAACACACTAAAATCGGCTTCATATTGTTGGGGATTCGTGTTGCGGTAGAAAAATCATCCACGGTGTCATTAGAATAATAACAAACGTTACTTTCATTGACTAAACGAAACATATCCGACGATTCCCAAGTGACTCTCACTTGTAGGTCGATATCCCTATCCCTCGCCGCAAAGACCGCTTGCCTTAATTCTGGAATATTGGTTTTCTTTCTACGTAGAATCGCGCGAGTGCGGTCATCACGTAGTCCTTTTAAGGCTTAGTCGAGGTGTCCTTGGCCGCCGCTTTGATCTTAGCGCGTAACCACTTATGGCTTGGTTCATTAGTGCGGCTTGGGTGCCAAATCATACACATATCGAGGTCTTCCAAATCAAAGGGCAAAGGCAGAGTTCTTACATTGTACTTTTCAGCAAAACATCGCACCGATGACATAGGAAGCATGCCAATAGCATCAGATCCCTCAATCACAGGGAGCATCTCGACAACACCAGCAGCTCGATACACAACTCTTCGCTTTTCCAAATCACTAAAGTGTTCAGAGCTTAATAAGCTTTTACGCGCATGCCAGCGTGACACCACGACGTGATCGAGAGTAAGAAATTGCTCCATATTGATAGTATCGCTAATTACGGGGTGATCTGAACGGCACACCACCACGAGCTCCTCTGTAGAAACCACCTCGTGCTTGAGCGTGGTTCTTCCTCTTGGCGTCATATCAATGATCACATCGTGTCTTTGGAGCCTCAAGTCCGATTCATAATCTTCTGTAAACAAAGGATGGACTTCTAACGCGATGTTCGGCGCCACTTGGCTAATCAACTGCATGACTCTTGGCACCATTTCGTAGCTTGCCGCGGAAACGCAGGCGATAGAGAAAATACGATTTGATGTTTTTGGGTCAAAGTCTCTTGAAGCCGATAAGGTAGAAGTAAAGTTCTTAAGCGCAGCAGCCATTGCAGGGTAAATATCAATAGCAAAAGTGGTCGGCTCTACGCCTGATGTGGTTCGGTGAAACAGTGGTTCGTCATAGATATCTCGCAACCGTGCAAGCGCTTTGCTCACAGCAGGTTGGCTTATGTCCATGCGATTAGCAGCCCTAGACAAGTTCTGCTCTTCATAGATAGCAACAAATATAGGAATTAAATTGAGTTCGGTGCTTTTCATACAGTTCCATATTAAAGAAGCAGTTTCCCTATAGTAGAGAAACTGCCGATTATGTTCGATGTGAATTGCTTCAGTTTGTGCAGAATGCCCCGATAAACCCAGAATTTTTATCGATATTTCAATAAAACGCTTTCCATCGCTTCGCAGCACTTTTTATACCAAACGGCTATGTTTCTCATCGAACAACTCGTTTAACCTTCGCATAAAACTAGGTTTTGTCTTTTAAGTCTGGCAAAGCTTTAGGGATTCTCAATCGGTCAAAAATCGAACGAGAGTTACTTGGGATTAATTTGTCGCTGGGTAAGTTACGTAAGCCTTTCCATAAACGAGAAAATACGTTTCTATCTTCACGCCCTTGCTGAAGCGCTTCACTATCTTCTAGCCAACGCTTTTGTTCGCTCGCTTTACCCAATTCCAATTGAGCGGTGTCTCTGCGCAATTGACGATAGATAAAGGTTCTCAATGCTGGCCAATTATTTTTCTTAAGCAAACGACGCAATACCAACCAGCTTGGTGTTGGTCGGTTTTTGTAATAGCGCTTCGCCGCGACGAATAACATGCCACATAACACCACTGCCAAACCAACGCTTTTAAAGACCGACATGTAAGCTTTGATGAAGGATTGGACTGTGTGTTTTGCTTCAAACACTTCGCCTTTTATTACCACGCTCTCAAGACGCTGATTTTTGCTGTCCCACCACTGGAATGTGAACTCCGGCAAGGTAAATTCACCACCTTGCTGAATCACATAAACCGTCTCTTCAATTCTACTGGAACGGTAGTCACCACGTTCTTGTGTGTCATCTAAACGATTGGGCTGCGGGTAGGCTTGATATTGCTGAGTGGATTCATTGGTCAACACATTGGGAAGTAACACCGACAAACTGTCTTTCGCTTTGATCGTCACGGTTCGAGTAACCGCATCACCCACTTTTAGGTCTTCGCTCGAACGTTGCCATTGCTGTTCTACATCCACGTCTGTCGCAGAAAACCAAGGCGATTCATCGCTCAACAAACCAGACGGTAATGAGGCTTCAAACTTAATCGGCTGCGTGTAAAGCGTACCACCTACGTTTGAGCCATCAGGTGCTGACACTTGAATACGAACCGGTACGGTTGGAATCACAAACTCGCCAGAAGTCATCGGATAAAGCGTCACT
Organism: Vibrio sp. 14N.309.X.WAT.E.F5; assembly: GCF_030397615.1. Taxonomy (NCBI): domain Bacteria; kingdom Pseudomonadati; phylum Pseudomonadota; class Gammaproteobacteria; order Vibrionales; family Vibrionaceae; genus Vibrio; species Vibrio sp. 14N.309.X.WAT.E.F5. The sequence continues at coordinate 51,547 of NZ_JAPNXR010000002.1, forward strand.
TCCCAACGTTGGCGTGACCATGTAGTGCCATCCACACGTTCAGTGTAGTTCGTCGCTAATTGGTTACGCTGCTTTGCAATTACATTGGGGATTTCGATGCTGCCAATTCGCGTACCACCCGTAAGCCAACGAGGGGTCGCTACCTCAATGTTCAAAATCACTTGCTCATTAACGCTGACTTTTGCTGGCGTTATCTTATCGCCTGACTTCGGTTTTTCTCCAACCCAAGCGATCAGTTCTACATCACCGCTCTTCTGCAGATCATAGATATCAGCCGCAGAAGCAAGAGTAGGGAAAACAGTGTTAATCAATAGAACCATCGACACAAGCAAGGTCTTGGTTAGTTTAAAGAACTCTGAGCGCTCTACCTTTGTTTGAACCACTTCAAGAGCTAAATCATATCGACTCATTGTGTTTGCTCCTGTTTTGGCGCCTGTTCTTGTTTTGGCATCTGCTCGACCGAAGGCGCAGGATCTCTTAACTGAATTTGGAATTTGGATTTCAAGAAGAACTTAGGATCGGCTTCTACGCGCTTCAACCACTTGTCGGCAAGTTCTTGGCTGCCCAAAATCTCATTCGCGTTAAGTGTTTCCTTAAGCATCAATTCTGCGACCGTTTCTTCTTCTGCACCATCACCCGTGCGCGGCTGGTCGTCATCCAATTCTAAAGATTCTTCAGGGCCATCAGTTGTGCCTGATTGGCTTTCACTGGTACGATTAACTTCTTCGACAATGCCACTAAGCACAGCAAGATTGTTCTCCACATCCGTTCTTAGTTCTGGTGACAGACCCTCTTTCTCGCTTAATGACTTCAAAAGGTCTCGCGCGGCAAGGTATTCTCGCTGCCTGGCTAACGCGCTCGCCGCGTTGTATAAACCAAGATCAGTTTTGGTTTGCAAGAACGCACTGTGAGCTAACTTAAAATCACGAGCATAGTAGTAAGCCGCGCCTTTTCTCATTGGATCAGTAAAATGTTTTGCCGCTTCAAGGTATTCCTTCTGGTTCAACAAACGTTGGCCTTGCTGGTCGGGCGTTAACCATAAGTCCCACCACCATTGGGCTGTTTTATCCCAAACCGTAACCGACTCCACCACGACGGGTTTCTCAGCGGTTAAGTTGACTGTTTTCGCTAAGGTGCTTGGAGAATACACACTACCTGTAATCAGCACGCCAACAACACACCACTGAACCAACCACCCTTTTCTGAACCACAACAACATAATGATAGCCATTGGAATAAGTAGTCCGTATCCCATGTCTTTCCAAGGCATTGAAGACTCACCGTTGAGTTGCATGTTTCTTTCAACCGCTCTGTTCAGTTGTTGGATATCCGAATCATCAACGGTCACTTCGATCAGTCGTCCACCTGTCTTATTAGCCAAACTGCGCAGTGAATCTAGGTCGACAGGGTTATCGCTCACCACATTACTGTTTCCTGCGGCTAGAATGAGCAACTGATATGGGTTGTCGTTAAAGAAGCTCTCGAACGCTCTGATGGTACTTGGATTTACACCATCCGATACCAACAACACTGACGAACCTAGCTCACCAGACAATTGCTGATTTATGAGTGGCAACGCTTCTTCTGCTGACTTACCTGATACAGGCATGATGTCTGGTGTGATAGCCGCTAGAAACGGTTCGAATACCTTGCTGTCTTGAGTCACAGGCATTGCAACGTGGGCACTGCCCGCATACACAACCAAACCTGTGTTACCGCCCTTGCGCGCTGCCAGTAAATCTCTAACTTTCTGCTTAGATCGTTCCAAGCGACTCGGTGGTAAGTCTTTCGCCAGCATGGATTCGCTGTTATCAAGCACAACCAACATCGACGCTTTGTCTTCACCAAAAGGCGAAGCCTCACGCTGCCATGTTGGGCCAGAACAGATAATGATGGCGATCGTTACAATTACCACCAATAGCTTCAATGGCAGCTGCTTACGCCAGCCTGTTTCACCAATGGTCAAGGCATCACGTAAATGCGCGGGAAGAATGTCTTTCCATGTCGGCTTCGTTTCTTCTCTCCAACGAACCCATAACAGGAAGAACATCGGAATAAAGGCCAATAACCACAATGGTCGAATAAAGTGAAACTGAGTAAAGAATTGTTGCAACATGAGAGAATCAGGCATCGTTCTCTCCTTTCAGATTTTTCTTTGAAGAAACCAAAAGCGATCTTCTACGGATTGTCGCCAAGCTAAACGCAGTCAAGTACATCACAACAACAATCGCCATCAAGTAATGATGTAACCCCTGTTTAGGACGATAAGTCGTACTCTCATACAGCTGAGGCTCTAGTTCACCGATTTGAGCGTAGGCTTTAGTCAGTTCATCTCGGTTGAGCGCTTCAAAGGCTTCACCACCGGATTCTTGCGCTACACGTTTGATGGTTTCCATATCCAAGGCCACTTCTCCCACGGTTTGCGGGTCGCCCATAGCGATAACATGAATACGAACGCCTTTCGCCTTGGCGACTTTCGCGGCATCGATAGGTTCGACAAAGCTTCCAGTATCATTGCCATCAGTTAGCACAATCACAACTTTCTCTTTCACGTTCGCATCAATACTTGAATCTTGAACCGCAACACTCTGCTTTCCGCTTTGTTCAAACACCTTAATCGCCAAGCCAATCGCATCACCTAAGTGCGTGCTTTGCCCTGCCATCGCGACATCGGTTTGATTAAGCAGTTCAAGCCAGACATCTTGATCAGCAGTAAACGGTGTTTGTACAAACGCCGCATCACCAAACAGGATCAAACCGAGTCGGTCCCCTTTTCTGGTTTTTGCAAAATCGGCTAACACTTCTTTGGTCGCATCTAAGCGAGAGATTTTATCCCCTTGTTTAGAGGTAAAATCTTGTTCAGCCATTGAGCCAGACAAATCAACAACCACCATCACGTCACGACCTAATTGTTCACGAACTTGCGGCTCACCAAGAATGGTTGGTTTCGCTAATGCGCAGATCACTAATACCCAGGTAATGATCAGCGTAGTGCGTTGCCACCAGCTTGGTGTTAATTGGCTTGCTCCTTCTGATGGAGCCTCGCCAATCGCCTCTACCAACTCACTGAAAAATGGCACCTTGATGGCCATTTGTTTAGTGCGATAAGCAGGTACGGCAAAATAAACAAGTAAAGGCAAAGGTAGAGCGATAAACCACAATGGGTGCGCGAATTCAAAGCTGGCAGATAAACTATCAAACATTATCTTGCCCCTCTGGTTTTGCTTGTACATCCGGCTTATGGAGTTTTAGCCACATCATCGCGGTTTCAATCACCTCTAAACGCTGTTCAAAGCTCAAACGTACATTAGGGTCAATTAGGCTCTGCATCCATAATTCCGAGACTTCATCGGCAAAGAACGCATTGCTGTTTTCACTGGTGTTAGCGCTAACAGGCAGATAGGCATTCAAACGGTTCACATAAGCTTGGCCAAACAACTTTGCATTGCTGCTGTCTAGGTAACGAAGTACCACTTTAAGCACCTTGAAGGTTCGCTCTGTTGAGTTTTTATCTCGTGCATCCAATACCATGAGTTCTTGAAGCGCTTCTTTGCGATAACGGTTATTCCACCATCTCTGCGCCAAGCGATAAGCCAGATAGATAGCGACCAATAACAGAATGACGCCAAGGATCTTCCAGCCAATAGTTTGCGGCATCCAGCTCACGCTCTCGGGAATGGTGACATCGTGCAGATCGCGAAGGATATAAGTACTTGGAGGCGTATGTTCAACGGCCATCTAACGCCCTCCCACCAGCTTTTGAAGCTGAGAAATATGAGTTCCAGACGTATCTAATTCGATATAAGGGAGGTTTTTCATCGCCATTAATTTAGCAAGGGACTGTTTCTGAAGTGCAGCCTTTTGAGCAAGGCTTTCACTTGCGAGGTTAACCTTAGATTGGCTATCGAGATTAAGTTGAAAGCGACCATCACCCACCACCCAATTTGCGCTTGCGAGATCTTGAGGTAATGATTGTTCCAATGGGTCTGTAACCATTATGGCCAAGATATCGTTGTGTTGCTGTAACTGCTTTAGTCGGTCTAGATGTTGTTCTTGGCAGTCGCGCCAATCGCTAATAAAGATTAAGGTCGACTGCTTTAATCTCATTCGTTTTATCAGTTCAATCCATTGACTGAACCCGACTCCTTCGCTGTCACTCACACTCACGTCTAAACTTTGATTTGCTTTAGTAAGGTGCTTTAACTGAGCCAGTAAATCAGACTGTGAACGCTGTGCTTTGGTGTGGAAGAGTTTTTGATGAGAAGCTAAAACAAAGCCGACCCGGTCACCATCTTTCAGGACTCGCCATCCACACAATGCCGCGACTTCGGCCGCAACAACCGATTTCATGGTGTTTTGAGAAGCAAAGAACATCGAACTGCGCTGATCGACACAGATCATTACATTTCGGTCTTTCTCTTCGGTATAGCTACGAACATGAGGCTTACCCGTTCGCATCGTAACTTTCCAATCGAGATTACGGATATCATCCCCCAATTGGTAATGACGTAATTCCTCAAAATTCAAACCACGACCGCGAAACAAGGAATTATGTCGACCCGACAATACACTGCCCGCCTTTAGATGAGGCAACAGAGAAAACGACTCAGCTTGAGCCTGAATTCGCACTAACCTTGAATAATCACAGTACAATCGTGGATCAAGGCCTTGCGGTTTGGGAGCTTGTGTTGGCTTCGCCATGACGCCCCCTTGTTATCCGATCTCAACATTATCAAGCAGTTCTTCAACCACTCTTTGATGGTCAACACCATCGGCCAATGCGTCATAAGACAACGAGAATCGGTGACCTAACACGGTAGGTAGCATCGCTCGCACATCGTCTAACGTGACATAGTCACGTCCTTGAAGCCATGCATAAGCGCGAGCACATTTATCCAACGCGATGGAAGCACGTGGGCTGGAACCAATCTCAATCCATTTAGACAAGTTTGATTCTGGGTAACGCTCTGGCTTACGAGTCGCCATAACCAAAGCCACAATGTAGTTTTCGACTAAATCAGAAACAGCAATATCAGGAAGTTGGCGACGCGCTTCAAGTACCAATTCAGGTTCAATATGCTGTGGTGTGACTAATTCTGAACTCGTCTCGCTGCCCAATTCTTCACTGCGCACCAATCGAATGATGTCACGCTCCGCTTCGTCTTCTGGGTAGTCGACCGTCACTTTCATAATGAAACGGTCCATTTGCGCCTCAGGCAGCGGATACGTACCTTCTTGTTCAACCGGGTTTTGAGTCGCTAATACCATGAACAAATCTGGAAGGATGTGAGTTTGGCCACCCACAGTTATCGTCCCTTCCGCCATCGCTTCAAGCAGTGCCGCTTGTACCTTTGCGGGCGCACGGTTTACTTCATCGGCCAGAACGATGCTATTGAAAATAGGACCCGGTTGGAAATGCAGCTGAGGCTTGCCATCAAGCTCTTGATACACTTCTGTACCAGTTACATCTGATGGCAACAGGTCAGGCGTAAACTGAATTCGACCAAAACTGGTGTTCAGTAGATTCGCCAATGACTTCACCGAGCGAGTTTTCGCAGTACCGGGAAGCCCTTCTAGAAGCACATGGCCATTGGTCAATAACCCTATAACGAGAGCACGAACGACGTGACTCTGACCGATAACACTTTTCTCTGTCTCTTCAATCAGTTGGTTTATTGCTTGTTGCGCATGGTTCATAGTCTACCTATACAATTTTCAGAAGCCTGAGCATTAAAGTTTAAGTATAAAGTCGAAGGTAATAACTAAAAGTTATATTCGCTATATTCACTTGAGTTAGAAGACTTTAGTAGCGTCGATATACCGACTAAGATTGGCAATGCATGTTCGAAGAACATTTTTATCCCCGGACATAAATAGTTTAGACCAGCTTCGCCATTTGGCGCTGTAAGTAACCGATTTTTTGGACATTCTCCCCAACAGTACTTCAAATATTCACAATTTAAACAGTATTGAGGGAGTGACGACTTTTTAGCCATACCAAAACTGTATTGACGAGTCGAAATAGCTATCTCATTTAGCGGGCGCTCATTGATATTGGCAAGTCGATATTCGGGATACACATAATGGTCACAACTAAACACATCGCCATTATGTTCAATTGCTAAACCTTTTCCGCAGAATTCAGCCGTAACACATAGTTGCGCAGGCATTCCCATGACTTGCGCCACTGCGGTTTCAAACAAGTTAACTAACACTCGGCCAAAATCGTTATTTACCCATTCATTGAAAACTACGACAAGGAATTTCCCCCATTCTGATGCATCAACCGACCAATCGGTAACAACCGACATTAGGTTTCCTGGTTTAGCGAGTTCTGAACCAACGCCAGGTTGCATGTTCTCTTTCCAAAAGTGCGGCGCGATTTTCTCAAAAGAACGAGGCTCAACACACGGAGAAAACTGTATATACGTTACGCCAAGTTCTCGTGTGAGAAACCGGTAAACTTCTAATGGATATTGCGAATTAAAACGGTTCACTGTGACTAACGCGTTAAAAGGCACCTTATATTCTTTCATCAAATTAACTGCTTGTATCACACGTTTAAATGTGGGTTTTCCACTTCGTGTCTTGCGGTATTTATCATGAATAAATTCGGGGCCATCAATCGAAAGACCAACTAGAAAGCTATGTTCGACCAAAAACTCACACCAATCTTTATTCAACAATAACCCATTGGTTTGTAAATCGTTCTCGATCCTCATTCCCGTTATCGCGTGCTTTCTTTGAAGTTCAACGATCTTTTTAAAGTAATCCAAGCCCAATAACGTTGGTTCTCCACCTTGCCATGAAAACACCACTTCTTCACCATCGTGGCTTTCGATATAACTCTTTATAAATGCCTCAAGTGTCGCATCATCCATCTTTGGCTGTTTGCTTTGGTTGAGCAATTCGTCCTTGTGCAAATAGAAGCAGTATTGGCAATCGATGTTGCATTTTGCTCCACCCGGTTTAGCCATAACGTGAAAACGTCTATCGACATGGTTATTGCCGTCGTTTGGAAATGCGGTTTTTAATGGCGTTAGATCCATTTGAGTCGTGTGGATGTGAGTTTGTTTTTTCATAGAGAACTATCTCGAAAGCAGATAAAGAAGCAGCGCCCTAATAATCTTATTTGAACGAATTAAGGCACTGTTAATAAATGAATTATTTAGGGACGAACGAGCCTGGAGCCATTCGTGGTGGGTAATCTTCAAATGTATCCATGACCTGTTTCACTTTTTCTACCGCAGGCATCATCAAGAAACTACGTTCGTACATCCAACGATCGTAGCCCATTCCCGTGTCACCACGTTCAAATGGGTCAATACTCAAATCGTAAAATTGAGGAACACGAAGCTTAGTGAACGGTTTTTTCCAAATATCTAATCCAGTTTCATTTTCTTGAATAGCGAAGTGGTATTTGTACTTACCATAACGAAGTGCGAGTAAATCACCATCGTCGCTCCAATAGACAAATTCGTTACGTGCAGACTCATCTGTTTTTCCTGTTAAATAAGGGAGTTGGTTATATCCATCAAGGTGAACGTTGTAGGTTATACCTCCGACTTTCTTACCTTCAAGCAACTCTTCTTTCACATTGCTGTTGCCCGCGGCAGCAACTAACGTTGGTAGAAAATCTTCTAGAGAAACGATGCCATTAAACGTACTGCCTTTTTCGATCTGTTCTGGCCACTTTATCAATGCAGGAACACGGAATCCGCCTTCCCAACCAGTATTTTTCTCACTTCGGAATGGAGTCATGCCAGCATCTGGCCATAGATTGATCATCGGTCCGTTATCGGTGGTGTAAACAACAATCGTATTATCGTCGACTCCAAGCTCTTTGATTTTATCTAACAGATGGCCAATTTGGTCATCGTGTTGCTTCACTCCGTCTGCATAAAAACCCGCGCCAGTTTTACCTTTGTACTCTTCAGGAACATGAGTGAAGTTGTGCATACGAGTGGTATTGAACCAAGTGAAGAACGGTTTATCAGATTTAACTTGCTTCTCGATAAACTGCTCTGTTGCTTCTAAAAATTCATCGTCTATGGTTTCCATGCGCTTACGAGTCAAAGGTCCAGTATCTTCTACCTTGCCGTCTGCATAAGAATGAATTACTCCACGAGGCCCAAACTTTTTCTTGAATTCAGGGTCTTGCGGATAATCATCATTCTCAGGCTCCTCCTCTGCATTTAAGTGATAGAGGTTTCCAAAGAACTCTTCAAAACCATGTTTTGTAGGCAAGTGAGCGTCTCGGTCGCCTAGGTGGTTTTTGCCAAACTGGCCTGTCGCATAACCTAGATCTCGCAATAACGTCGCAATAGTAGGATCTTTCTCTGAAATCCCTTCTTTGGCTCCCGGTAACCCAACTTTAGTAAGGCCTGTTCGTTTCGGCATTTGACCAGTGATAAATGCAGAACGTCCAGCAGTAGAGCTTTGTTGTGCATAAAAATTGGTAAATTTGGCTCCGTCTTTTGCGATGCTATCGATATTAGGAGTGCTGTAAGCCAACATTCCACCATTGTAAGTACTTAAATTCCAATACCCTACATCATCACCAAATATGACGAGGATATTGGGCTGTTCTGCAGAATAGGCCGTGCCAGAAGCTGCACCAAGTGCGAGCGTACAAGCGTTTAAAATAAGTTTCTTGTGAGTTTTTTTATCGTTTTTTTGCATTATAAGCTCCATAAAAACGTCGGGCTAAAGTTCGGTTTGGGTCAAAATACCAAGACTCAATTACGATAAACCTTGCTCAATAACGGATAAATAGAGTTAAAATACGTTGAAGTATAAATTTAGTTTATGGGTTAAAGAATGGATCTAAATCTAATTCAAACATTTTTAGTCGTGGCGGAATATCACTCTTACACCAAAGCAGCCGATTATTTAGGACTGACGCAACCCGCCGTCAGCGCCTCGATAAAACGGTTAGAACAAGTAGTAGGAAAACAGCTATTCATTAAACAAGGACGCGGAATTCAACCAACTTCAACTGCGTACCAGTTAATGCCTCAATTTCGTCAAGCTGTAAGCATTATCGATAACGCAATCAGTGAACGTACCTCCTTTCAAGTCGGATGTTCAGAGACTTTGCTTCATAGCTTGAGTCCCATAAGCAACGTGACATTTCATGAATCGCCACCAGAAAAATATGTGCTTTTTGAACAAATTCGCCAACAAAAAATGGACCTTATTATTGACACAATTATTACTAAAGATTCAGCTTTTGTTATCGAAGATGCATACGACGAGCCAGCCATGATTATTTGTCGTCAAGAGCACCCTCGAATCCAAGGTTCGTTGAATAAAGATGAGTTTTACAAAGAGAGTCACTGTATTTTTTCAGGTAAATGGAATAACACCACAGGTTTCGAGCAGCTGGCAAAAGAGCCATTACGAGAACGGCATGTAGAGCTGGTTACCTCTTCTCTTGCCGGAATGGCAATGTATGTAGCACAAAGGGATTGTTTGGGGGTAGTGGCTCGCTCGTTTGCGATGAAGTGGAGTAAAGCACTCAAGTTGCAAGTTCTTGAGTGCCCTGTTGCTGTTGATCGCATCCCATATAAGTTTGTTTACCATAAGCGAGATGAGAAAAATCCAGCCCACCAGCAATTACGAGAGCAAATCAAGAATCAACTTGAATTTGCTCACGCCACACCTATCAATTTATAGAAGATTTTAATTGCGCTATTGCCTCCGGTGGTGCCACTTTGCTCAATGACGAAACACATTGATCAAACGCTTTGGGTACGCCGGGTTGTTGGTAATTTCGCGCTAAGATTTCACACTGGGCATACAGGTGCTGTGGGTTACGGCTAAATTGGTAAGCCTTGTGCAGTGATTTACTTGCCGCAAGCACATCGGATTTCTCCAAAGCCAATCCGTACACATACCAATATTGTGGGTCGGTTTGCGCAGTTTCAGCGGCTTGTTTAAGGTAATCGGTTGCTTGGTCGTAATCTTTCACACGAAGCAGAGATAACCCTGCGCTGTACGGCAATACACTCGATTTCGGCTGAGCTTTAATACCTTGCTTCAATGTCGACAGCGCTTTTGCTTCGTTACCTTGCGCTCGATACAAATCAGCTAAGTTGGCATAGCTGTTCTCGAAGTAAGGCTCAATGTCGATAGCACCTAGATAAAACTCAATCGCTTTGTCGTGCTGACCTAAATCGCGGTAAACATTACCTAGGTTCGTACGTCCAAACCCTCTGTCGGCATTAAATTGTTGTATCTCAATGTACCCTTGCAATGCAGGTTTGATTTGATCTTTCTGTAGAGGGTTCATTTCTCCCCAGTTACGCACCAACGCACCTGCGGTTTCTGAGCGAATCGACAATACAGGGTCTTTCAATAGTGGCTCTAGAATCTGCCAACGATCAGTAAACGGAAAACCTGAGGAACCTTGCACAACGCCTAAACGGATCATCTCATCGTCGTGTTTCACTGCTCTTGCCAATGAAATAAGCGTGTTCTTACCCGTGTTGCCACCCAAGCGTTCTAAGCTTGATGCTCGAATGATGTTGCTTAAACTTGAATCCTGAGCTGAATATGCCAGTGCATCTTCTGCTCCTCTGTGCCCTATTGAATCCGCGTAAAAGGCGACAGCAAAATGTTGTTGGTTGCGATACTTAGAATCTGGGAACCATTTACCGATTTGTTTATCAGCCCACTGATCTGTTTGATCTTCGTGACAACTGCTACAGACGTTCGGTGTTTTAATATGTTGGCTGATATCAGGGCGTGGGATATGCCAACTGTGGTCACGCCTTGGGTCAACTTCCATGTACGTCGTTTCTGGCATGTGACAAGTGGTACATTGTGAAGCCTCAGTATTCGCTTCATGGAATGTGTGCTTTTCAGGCGTGTATTCAGAGGCCATGTGACATTGACTACACACAGCTTCTTCCGCAATTTTTAGTTCAGCGGTATGGGGATCGTGACAGTTAGTACAAGTAACGCCTTTCTCTGCCATCACCGATTGTAAGAAAGAGCCGTAAACGTAGTCTTCATCGTAGATTTGACCATCATTGTGATAAAGCTCAGGGGTTATCAAGCTTAGGCGATATTTATCAAAGAATGACCCGTTAACATGGTCGCCTGTTTCATTTAGCTGAGTGCGTCGGCTGTGGCACTGAGCACAGGTTTGAACTTGATTGGTATGGATGATGTCTTTTGGTTGTAGGGTTGAGTTGCCCTCTTGATAGATCCACTCTTTTACTGACTTCGACAAGTCGCGATCAAACCCATAATGCGCCGAGACTGGAGCATCCTTACCACCGTTAGCTTTTGCTAGCTGGGCTTGTTCAACGTGCTCGCTTGCAGGGCCATGACACGCTTCACAACCAACATTAATCTCGGACCAAGTGGTGTTGTAAGTATTGCTTGCACTGTCGTAGTTCTTTTCTAGGTTTGTTGAATGGCAGTCTGCACACATGAAGTTCCAGTTCTGGCCACTGTTGGTCCAGTAAAACTCATCGGTGTTGGTGGTATCAGGGTAAAGGTGAAACCAGCGTTGGCCACCTTCGTCCTCGGTGCGAGAGTCCCAAGCGAAAGGAATCAACTGTACGCGTCCGTCTTCAAACTCAACCATGTACTGTTGCAGAGGTTCAAAGGCGAAGGTATAGCTGATTTTGTAATCTTTGAATTGGCCGTCCGGCCCTTCGATGTTGACCCAAAACTCTTCTCCCTTACGAAAAAAACGGTTGGGCTTTCCTTTATGAGTCACGGTTTGATCGTTGAAATCACCCAAAACGGACTCATCAGTCGCGTGTTTCATCGCCATATCATGATGAGAGCCTTGCCACGCTTCCACTTCTTCGCTGTGACAGTCAACGCATGCTTCAGAACCGACATACGTAGCCTTGGGAGAGCTGGCATCTAAAGTTCCTGAACCAATAAGCGTAGCTTCAGTGGTCGTTGGAGCTTGTTCATTCGCATACACATTGACACTGAGTGTCGACAACATAGGTAAAGACAACATTGCGGATAATACTGCAACTCGCTGGTGTTTCAATCCGTTCACTAGTGAGCACAACCATGCAGACATAACATTCCTTGTTTTTATACATCCTTATGCTTAATAAGGTAGACGTAAAAACAATGAAATTACAATTATTTAGTGGCAGTGGGCTCGATAGTTGTGATTCATATTCACGACTGATATCTACTCATCGATATGCTCATAAAAAAAGAGCTCCTAGGAGCTCTTTCGTGTTATCAGTTTAGCTAAGCAATAGTTTACTTATTATGGTTCTCTTGAAGTTTCTCCATAACCTGATCCAAGCTAAAGCTCGCTGCTTTTTGACGTGGTGGATATTCAGCAAAGGTTTCTAAGAACTTGCCAACATACGCTTGTGCAGGTACGAACATATAAGCATGGTCTAACAACCAGTCATAGTAAGTATTCGATGTGATATCTGCGTTTTCGTATGGGTCCATACGGAGGTTAAACAGCTTAGGAAGACGTAAAGTTACAAACGGTTCTGCCCAGATTTGCATGGTACCCGTTGCACGCTGCTCCATGAACACCGCTTTCCATTGATTGTAACGAAGTGCCGCAAGGTCACCGTCATCGGTAAAGTAGAAGATCTCCGAACGACGGCCTTTCTCTTCTTCACCGGTTAGGTAAGGAAGGAAGTTGTAACCATCTAGGTGCACTTTAAACGTTTTATCACCCGCAGTATGGCCTTTCAGTAGTTTCTCTTTGATCTGATCATCACCAGCAGCTGCAACGAAGGTTGGCATCCAGTCCATGTGGTGCATGATTTCATTTGAAACACTGCCCGGTTCAATCTTTCCTGGCCAACGAACCATTGCTGGTACACGGTATGCGCCTTCCCAGTTGGTGTTTTTCTCACCACGGAACGGCGTTGTACCGGCATCAGGCCAAGAGTTCATGTGTGGACCGTTGTCCGTTGAGTAGAAAACAATCGTGTTGTCTTTGATTCCCAACTCATCCACTTGCTTCAATAGTTGGCCAACGTGTCGATCGTGCTCAACCATACCATCGGCGTAGTTACTGATGCCGGTTACGCCTTTGCTATCTGGCTGCACGTGCGTTCTAAAGTGCATTCTTGTCGCGTTCCACCAAACGAAGAATGGTTTGTCCGCTTTCACTGCGCGATCCATGAAATCAAGTGCCGCGTCTAGTGTTTCTTCATCAACCGTTTCCATACGCTTACGCGTTAGTGGGCCGGTATCTTCAATCTTGCCATCGGCGAATGATTTGATCACACCACGAGGGCCAAATTTCTTACGAAACTCTGGATCAGTTGGGTAATCTTCATTCTCCGGTTCTTCTTCAGCATTCAGGTGGTAAAGGTTGCCAAAAAATTCGTCAAACCCGTGAGCTGTTGGTAGGAATTCATCTTTATCGCCAAGGTGGTTTTTACCAAATTGACCTGTCATGTAACCCATAGGTTTAAGCATTTCTGCAATCGTTGCATCCTCCGCTTGCAAACCAATGTCTGCTCCTGGAAGGCCTACTTTACTTAAACCCGTTCTAAGAACACTTTGACCCGTGATGAACGTTGAGCGACCTGCGGTACAAGACTGCTCAGCGTAATAATCGGTAAACATCATGCCTTCTTTGGCGATGCTATCAATATTTGGAGTGCGATAGCCCATTAAGCCAAATGTGTACGCACTCACATTGGATTGACCAATATCGTCTCCCCAAATGACCAATATATTTGGCTTTTCTGCTGCAAAAGTGGCGCTAGACGCGGCCATCATTGCTGTACCCAAAATCGCTAATCGACGTTTAGCGCCATACTTCGCTGTCATAGAAACCTCTTCGTAAGTTATTTGCATCCTGCCCTACAACGTATAGTTCATTTTTTGCGCATACGCGAGATTACCTAAGCTATTAATCTTTTTGTCATTTTTATTGAGATATGGATACAGAAGTCATCGATAAGATTTACGGCATCAAACATGATAAGGATCACACATGCAAACTAAGGGGTTATTCTAGTAACACACTGGAACTGATATGAATCAATAGGTTAACTAGACATCATAACGATTGGTTATAAGCACTATAAAAGGACGGAACGGAATTTTGGGAATAACATTTGCTCATCGATGCGTTGCTCTAACGCATTAATCTTAAAAGTGAATCGGAGTCCTTATGGGTACTAAAATTAATAAACTAGCATTAGGTGTTGGCTTATTAGCAGCTTCTTCAGCGGCAACAGCAGCAGAAAAACCAAACATTCTTGCTATCTGGGGTGATGACATTGGTGTATTCAACATCAGTGCATACAACAACGGTATGATGGGTTACGAAACACCTAACATCGACCGTATTGCTAACGAAGGCGCACTATTTACTGACCACTACGGTCAACAATCGTGTACTGCTGGCCGTGCTGCATTCCTAACCGGTCAAGAACCTTTCCGTACAGGTCTACTGACTATCGGTATGCCGGGCTCTGACCACGGTATCCCTGATTGGGCTCCAACTATCGCAGACCTTCTTAAAGAACAGGGCTACATGACAGCTCAGTTCGGTAAAAACCACATGGGTGATCAAGATAAGCATCTTCCAACGAACCACGGTTTCGACCAGTTCTTTGGTAACCTTTATCACCTAAATGCGGAAGAAGAGCCGGAAACATACTACTACCCTAAAGACCCAGAGTTCCGTAAGAACTTTGGCCCTCGTGGTGTAATCAAGTCGACTTCGGACGGTAAGATTGAAGATACAGGCCCTATGACGCGTAAGCGTATGGAGCACGCGGATGAAGAGTTCCTAGAAGAATCTTTAGCATTCATGGAAAAAGCGGTGAAAGCTGACAAACCATTCTTCATCTGGCACAACACGACTCGTATGCACGTGTGGACTCGTCTACAAGAGAAGTATCAAGGTAAATCTGGTATCAGCATCTACGCAGACGGCATGCTAGAGCACGATGACCAAGTCGGTATCCTTCTAGACAAGCTTGATGAGCTTAAGATCGCAGACAACACCATCGTAATCTACTCTACCGATAACGGTGCAGAGACAGTATCTTGGCCTGATGGTGGTGCAACTTACTTCCACGGTGAAAAAGGTACAACTTACGAAGGCGGTATGCGCGTTCCTCAGTTAGTTCGCTGGCCTGGCACTATCAAACCGGGAACTAAGATCAACGACATCATGAGCCACCAAGACTGGATCCCGACTCTTCTAGCAGCCGCTGGTGATGATAAAGTGGTTGAGAAACTGGCTTCTGATAAAGGGGCGACTTACAACGGCAAAAATTGGCGTGTGCACCTAGATGGTTACAACTTCCTACCTTACTTCGAAGGTAAAGAAGAAAAAGGCCCTCGTGACAGCATGCTTTACTTCTCTGCAAACGCTGAGTTAAACGCGGTACGTTGGAATGACTTCAAGATCTCATTCGCAGTTATGGACGGTAACATCACAAACGCCGTGCGTTTCCAACCAAACTGGCCTCAAGTTGTACACCTACGTGCTGACCCATTCGAAAAAGCACCACATGAATCTGGCATGTACCTACGTTGGATGGCAGACAATATGTGGCTATTCGTACCAGTAGGCGGCAAAGTACAAGAGTTCATGAACACGCTACCTGACTACCCAATGCAGAACAGCCAAGTACTGAACCCTGGTAACTTCAACCAGAATGCTTACATGCTTCAAGGTAAACTTAAGCAACTAGAAGCAGCCGCTGCACAAGCTAAATAATTATTAGCTAGCGCTGATAAAAGTAAGACAAAGCCGTGATAGCTCAACCGCTACCACGGCTTTTCTGTCTTTTGTCCTTCAAGCAATTGGAGCAGCCAAGTACTTGTAACGATCAACTTACCTAACAACCCTAAGTACCAAGCCTTAGGCTCCTCTTTTAAAACCCTTTCTAGCAAACGAAGTTCTATTTCTTGGGCTTGCAACATTTCCATTGTGAAACTAGGTTTATATTAAGAACGCGTAATATGAGTAGGCTCAGACGGATTTTGAGTCAATAAATGATCGGAATTGAGATGGAACTTACGTTATGAGAACGCCATATTTTGCAGGAATAAGTATAACTGTCCTTTGCGTTTTAATCGCCATACTGGTCTATAACGCCTCCCCTTCAGACATGCACGCTTTATTTGAACCCATTGAGAATCAACGTCATGAAAGCGACCACAATGACGCACATTCTTCAGCCCACATCTCCACTTCAGATGCACAAGACACGAAACCGGCGGTATTTTCAGACCAAAAAATATTCCCTATTCCTCACTCGCCCGAAATAGATCATGAATTGGCTAAAATAGGTTGGGCACTATTTAAAGACCCGAATTTGTCGTCCAATCGCAGTGTCAGCTGTGAAAGCTGTCATAGTTTACAAACTAACGGTGCTGAAGTGATTCCTGTGTCTATCGGCGTCAATGGAGCGGGGATGCGAAATTCACTCACCGTTTTTAACACTGTCTTTAACTATCGATTCTTTTGGGATGGTCGGGTGAACAACCTTGCTGACCAAATCGACGGCCCTGTACACAACGTCGATGAAATGGATTCCAATTGGGAACTCATTACCAATTACGTATCCCAATCGGACGACTACATCAATATGTTCCAAGCAGAACAGCTAGCTATTGAAACTGCATCAATAAAGTTAGCGTTGATTGAATTCATGCAGGGGTTAACCACCCCAGATGCGCCATTTGACCAATATTTACGGGGGGATATAAATGCCCTTTCCGACTCCGCACAACGGGGGTGGGAAACCTTTCAAAATGAGGGCTGTATCCGTTGTCATCAAGGCACCAATATTGGCGGGGGTATGGTGATGCGATTTGGATATTTTGGATTATCAAAAACAGGTTCCGAACGAAGTGAAGATCAAGGTCGCTTTATGTTTACCGCTCAACCACAAGACAAGCACTTATTCCGTGTTGCTAGCCTTAGAAACGTCGCAATCACAGCACCCTACTTTCACGATGGACAAACCGCTACGCTAGAAGAAGCGATTAAGATTATGGGAGAGAGCCAGTTAGGAAAAACATTTGAAGACCAAACCATTAGCGACATCAAAACCTTTCTAGAAACCCTCACCGGTGACCGCCCTCAAATACTAGTGGAGTTTGAAAATGAATAAAATCAGACTCATCTTTTTACTGTTTATCTCGCTATTTGTGGGCTTAGTCAGCTTTATCATGCTGACCTATTTTGAGCATGAGAAAGTCACTAAATATGGTGAATCTGTCCGTGAGCTCGGACATGAAGTACTAGAAATGCGCGATCAGATAACCAATGCGGCTCTCGCGGGGATCTCGAACCCTTATCAAATAACGGCAAATTTAGTCGCCCTAGAAAAAGAACTGCAATTGCTCAAAGGTAGCTATCAAGGTACTAATATCCACTCAGTGTTCTTTCGAGACTTACAAACCCCGGAATTACTTGAGCGTTTCCACACCGCTTCTATAGCTAACGTGGATACGCTAGACAACCTCGTCGGATTGAGTGTTGCCCGTCAATTCATTCTGCAATCCCTAACTCTACAACTCACAGAAACTGGCTCAAGAAATGGCTCACACAATATTGACGCGATCTCATCATCAAACATAAATATTCAAAGTGAGCTACTCGCTAGCGTGCTGTTTGCAGGCACACAGATTCAACATCAGGGCATAAACTCAGACTTGGCCAACCTGTCGAAAACGTTTACTGAGCTTAATGAGCAACAGAGCCAACTGCTATCACGAGTGCTTTCGGTCCATAGCATGGAATACCTTGAGCAGATTGAACATCAATTTACCGATGTTCAAGACCAGCTTAAAAGCATCATCGTTAAACTCATCATCACATTGGCGCTACTCACCTTTGCCTTCTCATTCACCCTCTTTATCCTGCGCGTCTTTGAATTAAAGCGAAACAACCTCTCTTATCAAGAAGCCGCAGACAAAGCGGAAAAAGCCAACGAAGCCAAGTCATTATTCCTTGCCACCATGAGCCATGAATTACGAACGCCAATGAATGGCGTGTTAGGTATCGCCCAGATCATCAAAGAAGATTCACAAAGCGCCGACACTCGCCAACAAGCACAAATCATCATCGATTCAGGTCAACACCTCGTTACCATATTGAATGACATTCTCGATTTTTCTAAGGTTGAACAAGGAAAAATGGAGCTTGAATACAGCCCATTCTCAGTCAAAGACGTGGTTACACACCTTGATAAAACATTGACACCACTTGCCACTGACAAAGGCCTCGATTTTGTCATCAAGGACAGCATCCCTGCCAATGTTCAGTTGGTGGGAGACCCTGCACGTACCCGTCAGATTTTATTTAATTTGGCAGGTAATGCAGTCAAATTTACTGAGTCAGGCAAGGTCGAAGTGGAGTTTTTGATTGCACCGACAACCCCGCCAAGCGTGAATATATTGGTGACTGACACTGGTATTGGCATTGCAGAAGACAAGATCGACCATATATTCACAGCCTTTGAACAAGCCGAGCTTTCAACGACACGTAAATTTGGCGGAACAGGGTTAGGACTGTCGATTGTGAAACAATTAGTCGAACTGATGGGCGGAAGCATTGTAGTCACTAGCCAACTGAATGCCGGTACTCAATTCGCTATCTCTTTGCCGTTAGAAATGCACGAACTAGAAGAGAAAATCGTTGTTCAAACACCAATCCGAACCCATCAGACTCTCGATAACTTCTCAGTGTTATTAGTCGAAGACAACAAGATTAACGCGATGGTGATCAGAAAGTTCTGTGAATCTATCAACTTAACGGTTGAGAACGCTTACGATGGTTTACAGGCTTTAGACAAACTAGCCTCAAACCAATATGACTTAATCATCATGGACAACCACATGCCGAACATGAGCGGTATTGAGGCGATTCAAAAAATCCGCAACGAGCTCAAGCTAACTACCGTGGTTTTCGCCTGTACAGCCGATGTATTTAAAGAAGCGCACGATGAATTTATTCTGTCAGGGGCTGATTTCGTACTCACCAAACCATTGCAGAAAAACAGCTTACAAAACGCCATTAATGAGTTTCATCACCAATTTGAGGTTAACCGACATAACTCGGCTAATGTACACAACCGTCCAAACAAAGATGAAAGCAATATCACCATATTGACACGTCTGCCGAAGAACAAGTTACCACTCACAGAAGAAGAGGTTTCGCGCAGTCTATTGCTGACTAGCGGTAAGATGGAAACAGGTGAGAAACTCGAATGCTTGACCTCTCTCGTCGAGGAGTTAGAGAACGAAATTGACGAATTGATAGAGTTATTTTCTAGCGCCAGACCGGATGATCTCTGCAGAACCTTAAATGCAGTCAGAGCGATTGCATCAAGGTTTGAGATGACAGAGGTACTTGAGCTTGCAGTTTCCGCAGAACAGGTAACCGAGCATCACACAATGCCTGAGGCCGAATTACTTCAGCAACTGATCAATCGATTGATGGTTAACAGCCACCAAGCCACACGCTTAATACAAAAACTCAATCAGCAAGCTAATACAACGGGAAATGAGGCATCGAAATAATACGGGGGGCGATAACGATTAGCGACATTGTATATCGCGTTATTAAGCACGGTTTATGCTTTCAAGTTTTATCCTTACGTTAAGTTTCGGTGAATTTTACCAAATAGAGACTCGGTAACTTGAAATACTTCGTCCTGCGTGAGATCGTGACTTACTCTAACCATAAACAACTGTATGATTATGAAGACAATCCAAAGCATTGCCCTACTTACTGCTATTGTTGCTGCACCAGCAGTATTAGCTGACGTTGAAATCCAAGTTCCATCAAGTGTTGATATCCTAGCGGTAAACGAAGCTAAGCCTGACCTAGATGGCAGCTTATTTTCTTCTCATAAAACGCTAACCGTTCCTGATGGTCAAAACCAAATCGTATTCCAATATCAACTTGCTTTTGATAAAGGTAACGACCGTGAGTTTGTTGATAGCGACGCTATTATTGCGACTTTTAGCGCTGCTGACGCCGCATTAACATTCGACATGCCTAAATACCGCAATACCGCTGAAGCGAAGAAAGGCTTTGATAACCTAGATTGGAAATTGGTTGATGAAAACCAAAATGCAATCAGTGTTAAGCAAGACAAACTAATGAAAGATGGGATGCAGATTGGTCGCAAGTTCCCTCAAGAAGCGAAAGAATACAACCAAAAAGGTGGCATTGCTGCGTTAGCTATGGGTACAGCAGCTGGCGCAACGGCAGCGGTTGTTCAACCTGTAACACTACCAGCAAAGATTGATGCCAACGCTGCTAACACGGCCGAAGAAATGCTCTACTTCTGGTACGACAAAGCAGACGCTGAAACTAAGCAAAAATTCAAAGATTACGTGAACAAGTAACCTTACTTGTGTCACTTAAAAAGAAAAGAAGCTGGCATATTGCCAGCTTCTTTTTTATCTCAACATTCATTATTAATCTAAAGCAAACGCAAGACTAATCGATTGATATTGCTTCACCATTTACTCTAGCAGGCCAACCCAACTGTTTGTATTCGACAGCCAACACATACGCACAACGACTTGAGATCGTTGTCTTAATCCAGTCACCTATCCCACACACTTTGTATTCCAATACGGCCATTTTCATAACTACATTACTCACTAAATTTAAATTTTATAAATATCAGGCGTAAGTTATCGATATTAGTGAGCTATGTATGTTCCCAAAAGAACACAAGACCATGATTTACTCATAAAGAGGGACTTAGAACGCCAAAACATCTCGATAACGAAATGTTGTTAATCAAATGAAAATCAACACTATTGTGGCTTCATTTTCGCCATAGGGTCACGAATCATCAAATTCATTGGAGAAATACGCTCATATAAGCCCTCAACATCCGAGATAAACACCTTGCCCCGCTGAATTTTCACCATGCCTAATTGCTCAATTCCCTTTAATACTTCGTTTAATCTAGGCCTGGATATACCAGTTATGGTGCTCAGTTGGCTTTGTGAAATATTGATACTGAGTGTTGCACCTGCAATATTGGTTTGGCGAGCCGCCAATTCTAACAATACATAAATCGTTTTTTGTTCTTTCTCATGAATAGACGATAAGAAAGCTTGAATCCAAATAGATTGGGCTTTAGCGCCACTATGAAGAAGCCATTTAAATACCATGCACTTTTTTTCAGCGAGCTCTAATATCTTGTCTGAAGGGAAAAGTACCATTGTGATGGGCTCAACCTCTTCAGCTATAGCAAAAAGGTTATAGTCAACATGAACCGACAGCGCACCGATCCAATCGCCTTTACCTACGACCCCACCCGACAGACTTTTCAAATTCTCAGTTGAAAAGCAGATACCAGCCGAACCGGTAAGAATATAAAAAACCCCCGGGAGATTTTGGAATTTTTTCGTAATCTCAAGGCTATGTATACCCGTTTTTAAAACGGCTATTTCGAGCAGACTGTCTATAAAGTCTTGCGGCAAATCACAAGGCCACTGAATTTGTTCACCGATTATTGGGTCTAACAACGATTTATACCTCCTTCGAAAATATCTATACAACGTTAACGCTATACATCTACATCTACATCTACATCTACATCTACATCTACATCTACATCTTCTTTAAATGTAGTACATCATTACGAAGGCAATATGATTTATATCTAAATAAAATCATATATCTTAGTAGCTTAACTCATAGACTTAGTTCGCGAGTGGTGCGCAACCCGAAATAAAAACGACCAACAGTGGCTGGTCGTTTGGTGGTTCTAAATGACGGGATCACTAAAAGCTATAAGCTATAAGCTATAAGCCATAAGCTACCTTTTAGTGATCTACCTGTTAGTAAACGAGTCTATTCAGTATTAACGACACAGTTCACCGGCTTGCTCAAGATACGCTTGAACCGCATCTCGGTACTGCTGCTTCAACGACTCTTCGATAAAGCTCGCTTCGATAGCATTCAAAGTAAACTGCGCCAACTCTTGCTCCGTCGTCTCATGAGCTTGGCTCACTGCATTAAAGTTATCCGACATGTAGCCACCAAAGTACGCTGGATCATCTGAGTTAATTGTAACGGCAACACCTTTTCTCAACAGATCAACAATGTTGTGGTCCTCCATTACAGCGAATACTCGCAGTTTGATGTTAGACAATGGACACACGGTCAGCGGCATTTTGGTCTCAATCAATTCGGCAATCAAAGCGTCATCAGTCATACACTGCACACCATGATCAACACGACTCACACTGAGCATCTCAATCGCATCGACGATGTTTTGAGCTGGCCCTTCTTCCCCTGCATGAGCCACAGTCAAAAAGCCCGCCTGTTTGGCTTGCTGGAATACGCGCTGAAACTTCTCTGGTGGGTGTCCTAACTCTGAAGAATCTAGTCCAACACCAATAATTTTATCTTGGTGCTTTAGCACGTCGGCGAACGTTTGAATCGAGCTCTCTTCAGACAGATGACGCAAGAAACAGGCAATAATTTGCGAGGTAATACCCAGCTCTTTTTGACCTTGTTCGAGCGCACGATGAATACCGTTAATTACCGTGTCGAATGCAATACCACGATCAGTATGTGTCTGAGGATCAAAGAAGATTTCGGTGTGAATGACATTATCGGCTTTACAGCGCTCTAAGTACGCCCATGTTAGGTCATAGAAGTCTTGTTCAGTGCGCAGCGCATCAGCACCTTGATAATAGATATCGAGAAATGACTGCAAATCATCAAATTCGTATGCGCGTCTTAATTGCTCTGGGGATGAATAAGGCAGGTCGATGCCGTTACGTTGAGCGAGTCGGAAAAGCAACTCAGGTTCGAGTGAGCCTTCAATGTGTAAATGCAGCTCTACTTTTGGAAGCCCTTCAATAAATGCGTTCATATTTCACCTACTATGGATTTTAGGTGTGCACTTACTCTGAATAATAGACAAGATGTTTTTGAACGCCATTACAAAGAGTAAGAACACAATTGTGATCTAAACCCTTCGTAATCAGCACTTTGCGGGAGCTGGTAGAGACCCCCAAACCATATCATTGGGGTTATACGAAGCAAACGGTTGCTACTATACACAGTTAAATCGTAATTTCACTAACCAATTACTCAATAAATTCGAGGCGCAGGACCTAGTTTATTCAGAACAACATTCGACTCTTTGGTTGACACGCTTTGGTTATTACCGCTATTTTTGTCTTAAACAACCAATGACGGTCAATATGAAAGATAACCAATTCGATAGCTTTGAAGATCTGCTTTCCCACCAAACCAACATTTTGACCGCTTGCCAACCCAAAGATTTCGATAGCACTTTTGCCTTGCTGGCAAGAGAAGCGTTAACTTGGTTTAAACTCGACAGGCTTACCCTCTTTCCAAACTCTATGATTCTTTTGGACACAGGCAAGAGTATCTCTGTATCCAAATCAGATACTCCACCGCTTGAAATGGAACGCTTTCTAAAAGGTAATTATCTTGATTATCTTAAGCTTTTGCGTTCAAAAAAGTGTTGGCAGTTATTCCCTGAAGAAACCCTCAAAAGCCACAAGGTCGACCCATTACGTGTACTTTATGAAGAAGGTGCAAATTGGCATGGGATTGTGAGCCTTTCGTTATTTGGACAACAATGGGGCGCTATCGGTTTCTCACGCTTCAACCGTTACGACACACCGATTGAAACGACGGACATGACACGAATCAAGCTGCTCAGTGACATTTGGCTCTGCTTTTGGCAGCACTCTAAAATGACGCGCAGTGTCACCAGCGACGAAGCCGACAACATCAACGAAAGTGAAAAGCTACTGTTGCTGACCAAAAAGCAATGTACGGTTCTGACTCAATTAGCACAGGGTTATACTGCTAAGCAATGTGCGGAGATCCTGTTTCTAAGCCCACGAACAATTGAATCCCACAAATACCGCATGCTAGATATTCTCGAACTCGAGAATCACACTGAACTGATTCAATTTGCGCTGCGTAACGGTTTTGGGATCGACAACAATTAGTGCTCTCATTATAAAAAAGCCCCAAACAACGAACTGTTTAGGGCTTTGTTCAACCGATATTACCGATATTACCGATATTACCGATATTACCGATATTATTTTGCCTGTTAAATCCAGACGAGTCGCTCACGATCAAAGGCAGTCTGGTCGAATTCGGGACATCAACAACATATCGATGTATTTCCCGTTTTTGAACGTGCTCAGCCTTTTGGTGCCTTCTAGTTCAAAACCCACGCCTTTATACAAAGCAATCGCACCGTGATTATCGGCATGAACCTCTAACTCAAGGCGAACGAGGTTTAGCCAGTTATCAGCTTGATTGATCGCTTCTTGCATTAATGCCTTACCGACCCCTTTGCCATGCATATCTGGATTAATCGCTATCGCAAGTCCAGCGCAATGTCTGTCTCTCACCTTAATGGTCATGAATAAAGTAATGTGGCCGACGACCTTGCCAGAAACCTCCGCAACTAAAGTGAAATGGTCTGAGTGACCAAACAGTCGCTCCACTTGATCAGAGCTAAGAAAAGGCTTTTGTGAGGTATTCTCTAATACTGACGAGTGTCGATAAATATCAAAAATATCTTGGTTATCGGTGGGTTCAAGATGTCTAATTTGTATTTCCAAAGCGCTTCCTTATTATCTGATCTTAGATGTAAACTATTTTTCATATTACGGATAGCAACGAGCACCTACAACCTTAAAGGCGGTAAGTGCTCAAAATAACTAAACAAATAATAAAGCGAAAACAGAACCCAAGTTCTAGCGAGTGCTTCGGCTATGTGTAACCGTTAAAATTTATAGTCGACACCAACGCTCGCGAGTACTTGTTCGGAGTTATAGAAGTCGATATTGGAATCAATCGTTCTTAGGCCAAGTAAGGTGATAAACGACCAATCTTCATAGCCCATCAAGCCACCAAATTCATACGCTAAAAAGGCGCCGTATTCGTTCTCTTCACGCGCTTTGCCATAAATCGGATTTGCTTCATCGTACTGACGATCACTAGCATCTAACGTGACAACAAAACCATGACGACCGATTCTCTTCGCGTAATTCAGTTCAATACCGTAACTGTCAAAGCTGAGTGCACCGCCCTCTGCATCTGAATTGAAATACACCATAGATGGGACGAATACGCCAGCTTGGTTAGGTAAGATGAAGGGGTACCCTGCTTTGGCGTACACATAGGTTCTTTCCCTATCCAATAGCCTCACTTCTTCGTCAGTCAAACCTAATTTATCTTGAGTACCAGATAGCTCATCATCAACGTCAGATTGACCAATTGCGAAATCCGTTCGGAAGGCGGTTCCGCCGATGTTGGTCAGTTGGAGTCGCCCAACATTACCTTTTACATCCGTTTCATTTCGATTAACGCCTACTGCATAAGGATCCGCCCAAGCCTTACCAGAGATAAGTGTTGGCAAGACAGAAACGTCTAATATGGTGCCGCCTGAGAGTTGATGTCGATAACCAATCTCAAAGGCGATGGTACCCGTCGCAATATCCTCTCGCGTCGTACCTGCGTAAACTTGATGAGTCAGGGATTCACCAAAGGTGTATTGAACGGTTCCAAGAAAGCCGAGTAACCCCTGATTTTCACTATTCCCTTCCATAGTAAGACTTGCTTGATTCGAATCTTGTTCAGTACTCAAATTACTGCTATCCGAGTAAAAACCGGCCAAAACACTGAAGTTACCGCTGAAGCCTTCACTTGGAGCAAGGCCACTATAAGCAGGCATTGAAGCAAATGCCGAAAACACAACTGGTAAAACGAACCTCATATTCACATCCATGATTTGAATAATCACTCGCTAACTATAACTACATAAATGGAATTATAACAAGTATTTAACTATGAGGATGAGTTTCGTCTGGTGACTTCGACAACCGTAGCAAGTGGCTTAAGACTACAATAAGTTGATCTATCGCTTTTAAGCTTTCGTAATACATCTCGGAAATAACAGACAAACTCAAAGGACTACAATATGTTAAATCATTTAAGTAAGACTCTGTCAGTACTAATTGCAACGTTGCTTTTTACAGCTTTTGCTCACGCTAACCACCACGAAATGAAGAAAGACATCGTTGATGTCGCTGCGGAAAATGGCTCTTTCACAACTTTAGTGGCGGCGATAAAAGCGGCAGGCTTGGTAGACACGCTGAAAGGTGATGGTCCGTTCACTGTATTTGCGCCCACTGATGAAGCTTTCGCTGCATTGCCAGAGGGAACGGTCGAAATGTTGTTGAAGCCGGAAAACAAAGACAAGCTAGTCGCTATACTCACCTACCATGTGGTTCCAGGGAAAATAATGGCGGCTGAAGTAATGAAGCTGAGCAGTGCAGAAACAGTGCAAGGTGAGGCTGTAATGGTAGCAATTGACGACGGAAATGTAATAATCAATACGGCTAAGGTCGTGATCCCAGACGTTAAAGCGAGCAACGGTGTAATTCATGTCATTGATGCGGTTTTACTACCTAAGTAATCAAGCCATTTGACAGAAAATCAAAATTCTTCAAGGGTGTGACAAGTTCACACCCTTCTTATATTTCTCTACCTAGTCAATATCAGCATCAAACGCTACTGTTAGGACTTCATCTGTTGCTACAAAAATAAGCGTCCAAACACCAGAAACGCCGCCATAGACACCACCTTGGTGAAAACCACTACCCAGATACAATCACCAATGCTGGAATGCGTCGCCTTTCCGAGCAAGAATACAAACAGAATAAGCCCTAGAACCCAGCCCACTGTTGGAATCAATGACACCAAAGCAACGATAACAGCAATACTAAGCAGGGATTTAAAGTCAGCCACGACGAAAGACATTTTTGACGCGATATACATGCAACATGCTGTGATTAATGCGTCCATCACAAATGCTAAAGCTTCTATTCCCACTTCATTTCCTCTAACCAAACAATCGAGGTCAATATTATCGGTCACGCTATGAATTTTCATTGTAGAAAGACAATTACCGAAGCAATAACTGTAACAAAATTGAGACTTTCGTTGTTTTAGATAGAGACCTATTTTTCTTTGCTGTCGAACCCTTTAACTAACGCACCAGCGCGCGCTTTGTTGGCTTCTTGATAGGTACTGAACGCGTCATCGTACTTTCCTCCGAACAAACAAAGAAAAGAATTAATGACGAATGAAAAGAATGAGATGACGACGACAAAGAGAGGAAACAGACCCGAGACCCCGGCATCTAAGGCTAGAACCCCAACACCAAAGGACAACATCGACACTAATGTATATAGTTTAGACCGACTCACATGACTCATGAACAACACTCCTTGTATTCACTCAATGTTTAGATTAGACAAATTACCTTGCACACAATTTGAACTCATCGACAATATCAATAGATCGGAAAAAGTTATCCTTAAAAAGGTTTATTAATATTTCAAAGTAGGTCTCGATCTTCTAAAGAACGCTCGCCCACTTATTCGACCACCTTCTCCATCACGTAGTTGGTGAGTTTTACGCCACGCATCTCAACTTCCTGCTCATTGACGACCGTAAAGCCAAGGTGCTCATAGAAAGGTCTGGCGGTAATGCTCACCTCTGAAAAGTATCGAGAGACACCACGCACGGAACCGATTTGGAATACATGCTCCATCAAAGCTCTCCCAACCCCCTTCCCTTGATATTCATGATGACAGAAGAAGTGATCAATCAAGCCGTTTGGTTGTAGGTCAGTATAACCAACAACGCGGCCGTCCAACTCCGCTACAAAGGGTTGTATGCGATGCAGGCACTTTTGCCAAAGCTCAGAGTCAAAATCACTTGGCGCCCAAGCCTCAACTTGTTCTTGAGAATAGTCACGAACGTTAATATTTCGGACGGTATGGAAATAGATCTCCCATAACGCTTTGTTATCATTAGGTTGGTAATTTCGAATTCTAACCACCACGTACCCCTTTCATGTATTGCTGATTGCCTATCCACGACTTGATAGCAATACTAACGATAAAACACAGCTAGCCAAATAGTCACGACGTCTCTATCCGTTCCAACAACCTTGTGCTTTTCTCTCGCGGCAATATTGATGTAATCCCCTTTAGACAAGGTAACGACACGTCCGTCTTCGAACTCAATAACACCTTGTCCCTCTAGAATCATAACCCATTCGTTTTCATCTTGGTCATACCAACCTTGTTCTGGAGAACTGTGCCCATGAGATAATATTCTTTCAATTCGCACATTCTCAGTAGTAATGATGTCGTTGAAGATTTCGTTGGGTATTGACGAAGGCACATCCGAGTAGATATTTGACATCGCTCTCTCCTAATCCTTGTTAGATGAATATGGTGCATTGCTTTATCGTTTTATCGTTTTATCGTTTTATCTAAAGCCTAGCTTCCTAAGAGCCTACGCTATAAGCCCTAAGCCACAGCACTCTTTCTAAAATAGAATCGGTAGTAGCCCACTAAGTTACTGCAGATAAACAGCGCTTCCATCAGAACCGCTGTTGGCGAGCCAACTAAGTAATTGTGAACCAACCAAAAGCTAGTCCCTATGATCATCAGTTCTCTTAATCGACGGTCATCTTTATTAAACGCCGCAAACGTTTGAAACATCGAAGCACAACAACTTAAGACACTGATCAGCCCTGAGTAAGTAAAGGCTGTCGCAACCAGCGACATGGAACAGAACAAATATTTAAATTTGGGTGACGTAGAAAACACGCTCGCCAAATATCGAATGGTCGCGATGATCATCAAACTTGCCGCCGTCCATTGCTCGAGCAAAATGAAATGGCTAGAGATAAGAACACCCGCAAAAAACAAGCATGTGACGATTTTCTTCCTTTCCTTAAATTGGAATGACAACAAATCGAAACAAATAGCGATCGCGACGAGTACTTGAGACAGATAAAAGGCTGACACGATTATTCCTTAAGTAGTGACCTAGCAGATTTAAATTATGACGTTTCCGTTCTAAATAACGACATTACTGTTTTATGAATGATATTGAAGTTTAGACTTTTAAGGTACCACTGATTACGGTGGTTGCAGACCCTATTAATTTTATACGACCGTTCGGCAATAGTTCTGTCGATACATACCCACCGCGGCGCGACGCTTGGTAAGCATTGAAATGCGCTTTATTTAGTTTCTCTGACCAGTATTGTGTGAGAGCGCAATGCGCAGAACCCGTAACGGGATCTTCGTTGACACCCACCCACGGCGCAAAATAGCGCGAAATAAAATCAAGTTCAGAGTTCGACGATAATGCCGTCACAACGACGCCTCGACCTTTAATATGCTTTAAAGCATCAAAGTTTGGTGCTAAATCTAATAAAACTTGTTCGCTGACAACCTCAATAAACTGCTTGGTATCGAACTCACTGTATGACACGACTTGGTCTTCACACAGCCCTAAATATTCCAGCAAATCTTTATTAGCATCCAATCCAAGATCAAGCACAGTACTTGGGAAGTCGAGCTCGATTGTGGAGTCACAAACCGTGGCAGATAGCTCCCCAGAAAGTGTATCAAACGTCACAATCTCACCCACATTGACTAACCCTCTTTCCTTCATCACATGTACTGTTGCCAACGTACCGTGACCGCATAATTTGACTTCAACTTCTGGTGTGAACCATTTCAACGTCATCGTATTGAGGGCTAAGAATGCCGTTTCTGATACTGCCATCTCTTCAGCAATCGAATACATCAACGACTCTTCTAAAGGTTCTTGTGAAATACAAACCCCAGCAGGGTTTCCTTTAAAAGCTTGTGTTGTAAACGAGTCCACTTGATATATATCTAAAACCACAACGGCTCCTAATGCTGAAACATATAATCTTGACTGCCACAATAAGTACAAATGCTCCGTGCTACAAGGAGTTAGCCGCAGCTTATCCGAGATATCACGTAACGATCAGAAAAAGGGAACTACAGATGATAAGAACCTTAGATACGAATATGTTGAAATTGCCAAAATTGTAATGGTTTAGACACGAGGAAAGGTTCTAGCCGTGAAGACTAGTAGATACTGAAAATTAAGAGGAGAAGCGATATGCATAAACATTATCGTGGCGGATACGCTGGGCATCGCGCCACTGGCTTAATCGATAGACCATTACATCTAAATCAGAACTTAGCCTGTTAACAAGGTTACTGACGCACCAATGCCGACTTAACAATCGTTAACCCTAAAAGACCAAGCATTACCCCTGTCACCTTATCAATGTAATAGGCAGCGCGCGTAAACTCTCGTCGAACTTTAGGTGCAGATAAAAGGAAGATAATCGCGGCATCCCACACAAACACAACCACTGTCATCCAAATGCCTAACCCTAATTTAAACATGAAACCCACCTCATTATTCAGTACAACCGTGAATAAGCTCAAATAGAACAACAGGTTTTTAGGATTAAGGATTCCCGATAGAAAACCCGTAACAAATTCTTTAAGAAAAGTGGTTTGAATGGAGACACCTTCTTCGACAACATCGATATTACTGTAATTACATTTTTTCGCTCTTATCGCTTGAACAGCAAGGTACACCAGAAACAAACCGCCAATAATTTTTAAAGCGATCATCACTGAAACCGAAGCTGCCAAAATAGAACCGACCCCAATAAGACACAAACCAATATAAACCGCATTCGCACTGGCAATACCAAATGCAACACCCAACGCTTTTTTGCCTTTATTTCGAACCGCACTCTTCACCACGATGACAAAATCTGGACCGGGGCTTAACAACGCTAAAAAATGAGCAATCGCCACGGTAACAAAAATTCCGACTAAACCGGCATCCATAAACCAACGTCCTTATTGTAAAATTTAATGCATTATTATTGCATAAATACAATAAAAATGTTCGAGTGGTTAAACGTTAATATACCCATACCAAAACAATCAGACCGACTACTCATTTTCATCCATACAGACTCAAATGAAATCAACCTTAGGGCTTTGAGTCCTTCGATAAATGTTTATATGTTTCGATAACGAAAGCTAAGTACTCCGCTGATTTTTGCTTAGTGATCTTGTGCACAGAACTGATTTGTCGTTCCAATTGGTTTGCAAAAAGTTGGTATTTGCATGCAATGCATGAAGTTGAAGTAAAATTAGAGGCCTAAATTTGAACTATGTCGCAAAATTTAGGCTACGATTTAGTTAGTCACGGTACGAAAGGAATCGGTCAGTGAAGACATTCAATGTTTTAGTTGTTGCGTCATCATCCTTTTTAACTGGCACAGTGTTTAGCCAACAAAACGATATTTATATCTACAATTGGGATGAATTTTTATCCGACAGTGTGATTACCCAATTAAGCGATACCTATGATATTTCGTTGAAACAACAATATTTCTCTGATGAGTCTATTAGGGATGAAGTGTTACTGAGCGAACGTCGAGGCGCATTTGAGCTAGTGATTATAGAAAGTGTAAAGCTCAATGCGTTAGCCAAGCAGAACCTATTTCATAATCTAAGTGAAATACAACAATCCATTGCAGGTAACATTGATTCAAGATGGGTTGATGGATGTGGCGAATATGGCATCCCCTACGCTTGGGGTACATCGGGCATTTTATACCGCAGTGATAAAGTCAACACGCCAACTTCTTGGACAACCATTCTCGAACCTGATTCAAAGAATAGTGGCCGCATAAGTATGTACTACGAACCAACGGATTTGGTGAGTACCGCATTACTCGCTAATCAATTTGATCCCTTCACCAACAACGAGCAAGAACTTCGCGTCGCCTACAAAACTCTACAAGCTCAAAAGCCTCATCTTGAAAGCAGTGAATACGTCATCGATTATATTCACCAACCCGAACGTCTCGCTAACATCGACCTCGCCTACGGGTATTCCGGAGACAGTTATGCGTTGAATGATGCCGACCCTGATGCATCTTGGGCTTACATCGTTCCTCAAGAAGGCACTACGTTATGGTTAGAGTGCATTGCTGCTATCAATAATGGAGAATTATCTCCACAAGCAAAAACCATTCTCTCATTCCTATCACAACCCGATATCGCCGCTCAAAATGCGATGGACTCATGGTTTGCGACACCAAGCTCAAAAGCAAAAGCGCTGACTTCTCAAGAGTATCAAAATGATCCTGAGCTTTTCCCTAGCAAAGAGGTATTAGAACGCAGTTATCTGTATCAGCAACTCGAACCCAATAGCATTCAAATTCGTAACCGTATTGTCGACAGTTTGAGATAATTAATGCCTGTATTAAAGAAGCTTTATTTTGTGCTCATTCCCACGCTATTGTTCGTTTTTACAATTGGTGGGATGGTTACCTATAACTTAGCCTCTAACCACGCTAAACACATGTACTTAGATGAAGTGCAATCCGACGTAAATACTGCGCTAGTGGCGGCTGAGTACGAACAACTTGGTTTATCTTTGTTAGTAAAAGATATTGGTTCGTCACTACAGTTCTTGCGATATATTCAAACCCCAGGTGACTACACCACCCTATCTCTATTAGAGAAAAGAGTGCTTCGAGTCTTAAATCAAAGTCACGTTAATCAATTTGGTCAACGTAATATTTATGTCGTTGACCCCAAGTTCACTCTCACACTCTCGACATTACGAGCTGACCCTTTCGAAGGCTTAAAGATCCCTGACAACATCTACGAGAAAGTCTTCGATATCTATACCTCTCTGATTAATAAGAACGACTTATCCCAAGAAGGTTTCTCTTATATCTCAGTGAGTGGTGAGCTCAGATACGCCTACGTCGCAGCCATCGATCCTTACTTACTCCCCCAAGACAAACGCGCAAACGAAAGCTTAAACCGATACATATTGATTGCAGATGGTCCGTTGAAACAACTGTCTAACTTGCTTATAAAATACAACGATGATGACAATATGCAGCTTCTGATTGAACCTTCATCAGATACTGAACACATCGAAAACACTCAGTTCGTTATCAAGTCGTTTGAACAAACCAAAGACAGCATTAAAGTTGAGATGAACAGTCGTCACTTCCTCGCTCAAGTTAATATTCGCGAAAAGAAATTCAATCAGGAAAAATCCATTATCGCTCAGCAGACCTTGCTTGGTGGCTTGACGACACTATTCACTATTATGCTCATCGTACACATGGTCGTACGGTATCAATTAGTGCGTCCACTCAAAGACTTGTTGCACGAAATCTCCATTGGCGGACTCAAACTCAGATATTTTAAACGCTCATCCGGACAAAGTGAGATCGACGGACTTAAGAACGCCTACATTGACTCACTAACGGAATTGAAATTCGAAGCCGAATTCGATCAATTAACCAAATTAGCGAACCGACGCTCATTTATTCGACACCTCGATGTACGTATAAAAAGCTCAATGAGCCCACACTGTTACTTGGTTTGCTGGGACATTATCGACTTTCGTAAAATCAATGATTTATACGGTGCAAAGGTGGGTGACAATGTACTCGTTAGTCTAGCCAAAACACTAAGAGAAACCTTGCAGAATCAACAATCCTCTTTCGGCTTTAGTTGCAGCGACTATTCAATCGCAAGGCTGGGAGGAAACCAATTCATTGCCATATTGGAAATGGGTGAACACCAATCAATAAACGATGAAATTGAGAACATTAACAACACCCTAACGGGGACAACATTCCTTGATTACTACGGTTTCAGGCTCTCGATTGCCACTGGTGTTTTGCCGGTCGACACTCCGAAATTTCAAGAAATATGGCACCGATGTATTGATGAGATGTTGATTAATGCTAAGGATCATAGCGACGGAGATAGCCGGATTGTTTACGGCGAAGAACTACTTCATTCACTTGAAAGGCATGATGTTATCGAGAAAAGGCTATTAGAGTGCTGCGCAAGTGATAACTTTGAACTTCGCTTTATGCCTATTTTCAATGCTAAGACACTTCAGATTGACGGAGCAGAATGTCTGATTCGCTGCCCTGCTCTATTTGATATAAAGGCTGGGCCGGATGAGTTCATTCCAGCCGCAGAGAAAAGTAATTTAATATCCAAACTCGACATGTGGGTGATTAGTACCGCAATCAAAAGCTATAAAGAGCTCTCAGAGATTCACCAATACAAAGGCACCTTGTCCATTAACATCTCAGCGATGGAGCTCTACAACCGTAACTTTGCCGATAATATTAGAAAGGTACTCGAACGTTATCAAGTTCCTCCTGGCAACATCATTATAGAAATTACCGAAACCAGTTACGTTAAAAGCAGCAAACTTACCGTGCAGACCATTGAGAGTATCCGAGGCCTAGGTTTAAAAGTGTCTCTCGACGACTTCGGTACGGGTTACACGGCGTTTAACCAACTTCTTCATTACCCCGTCGATGAACTTAAAATTGATAAGAGCTTTATCGATAATATCGTCGACGACAAAGCTGACCGCAAGATGGTCGAGTCTATGGTTAACTTAGGGCACTCTTGTGACACCTTCGTTGTTGGCGAAGGTGTCGAATCTCTCGAACAGTATCATCACCTTCGAAAAGCCAACTGCGACCTGATACAAGGGTATTTCTTTAGCCAACCACTGACTTATATTGAGTTCATTGAATTTGTCCGTGACCATAATCCACAAGCCATCCTAGACCAGCAATCGCTGTTAGAACCAAGCTCTAACGAAAGGATTGTGGCACTTAATCAGAAACAGTAGTCGTATTTCGAAAAGCATGACTACTGAATAACCACAACCAAACTGCCTCTCTTTAATCATCTAAATAAACCTCGGCAATGAGCACAGACTCACCCAGAAAGATTCAAATAACAATACCTACAGACAAACCCAAATAAACAAAGGAAGCCCCCCTCTGATCATAAGGCAACATATTAACGAGGGTAACAAGCTAGTAAGTTAGTTGATAAGCTAGTGGACTTAGCTTGGCCAGTTTTACTTGACCACTACACAGCTTCATTAAAGCGTCTAACGTAGAAATAGGCCAGTAAGATGAGGTATCAGTAAGGAGGGATAGAAACGAGACTAAACCTTATAGAAGCTTAGCCTTGCATCGAAGTCAGTAGCTCCATCATGTCTTTGGAACTTATGTTTTTCTTATGTCTCACTACGGCGTCTATCATCAACTCTAAGTTACCTGCCGAAATGTAATCACTGAGCACATCGTTGAATTTTTCCTGAATTTCATCACTCGCGTACAAATGATCTGGAATGAAGAATAAGAACTGGCTTCCACTGCTGCGGAATGAAATGGTGCTTTCAGGGATCTTGGCGGTGAGGGATTTGGCAGCCGAACTCACCACGAGATCACCATATTCAAGTCCATATTTTTGGTTAATTTCACTCAAGTTTCTGATGCGTACGAAGTAAAGGTCAAAGTTGTTGTCTTTCGGATAGTTGTTTTTGACGAACTTCATCAATGACACTCGATTTCGAAAGCCTGTGATGAAATCAGTTGAGTAGAGCTTTCTTTTAACAGAGAAATCCACATAGAAAATAGCCCCCGTCATCAGCAAAATCACAGCTAGGAATAGACTACTGATTTGATGCACCATGACTAACTTATCAACCATCGAGGTGTTTTCTTCAATTACCGGGCTTTGTAAGCGAAACTTGTCGTTAATGAAGTCTACAAGTGTGTGATAACAAATATCGACCTTTTTTTGCAGCGATTCTTTAGGTAGTACACCTTGGTTAACTAATTTAATGGAGGATTCCAAGCTCTTAAACTTATCAAATTCTGTGGTGAAATAAGGTTTAAAGTTCGCTGATTTAATGAAATTAGAAGACTCAGTGCTGTTAATCAATATATCAAAACGACTCCAAGTAATATCGTACGCTAACCATAATTCATCATAATCGATGGTGTCAGAGCGACTGACCATCAAGAAGTTAGCGTATTCTTTTACTAACTGAAAAACGAACCACGTGGCTTCATTTTGTCGGTTCGAAAAACTCTTATTGATGTCGTTAATGCGCGTGACGCTGTAGATATTTACGGTAAGCACCACCGCCGCTAAAGATAACACGACAATTTTAATGGCAGCCAATGACAGCAGCTTTTTCATAGTAATCCCTTACAAATGAATATCTCGTATCTGCCAAATCATCTTGGCATGGAAGTCTGTGTTATCAATGTCTGGAGTCGAAGAAAGCGGATAGATCAACCAATATGGACCTTTGTCCCTAACCGACATAAATTGGCCATTTTGTTTAATCGCAATGATCGGTTGGTAGTCGTAGAAGTCTTCTTTGGGAACTGCGATTTTGTAGTCGTTCAATGCAACAAAAGTGACTTGCGATGAGATAGGCAAGTCCATGGTTTCGAGTATAGTTTGCAAGGTTACACCGCTATAAACCAACTCTCCATCAACCCACGGTAACGTCGTCGTTATTTCTTTTTGAGGAAGCAATAACAGCTGTTCTCTACTTAATTGATGTTTTTGCCCTAAGTGGTCGAATACGGTGAGTTCTGATGCCGCGAAAATAGAAAATGAACACAATGAAAGTACAAACAGAAGTGCAGTTCTCATTTTAAACTCCATTTTAAAAGGTCACTAAATTGAGTCTAGTTCATATTCGTCATTTAATTGGTGTAAGTCGTTCGCTAATTTTAGTCCCCCTTCCACGTTTCTCCTATATTCCATGAAATCCCGTAACCCTCGGTTTACCGTGCTATTAGCGCTGCTCGATTTAAATAAAAACAGCTTTTTTGTGGTTGATAAGTAATCCAATTCCCGTGATGAATACGTAGTGACCGATAAAATTGACAATAAAAATGAGTAACTGAGTAGCGAGAACGCTTATGCATGCATAACCTTTACACCAAGGTGAGTGTTTTCTGAGGTTCATCAAGCACTCGCTCTTTTCTTCAATAAGGGAATACGTAATGAGATTAAATAAGCAAAAGTTTAACCCCATAACCGCACT
This sequence comes from Vibrio sp. 14N.309.X.WAT.E.F5, assembly GCF_030397615.1. Classification (NCBI taxonomy): domain Bacteria; kingdom Pseudomonadati; phylum Pseudomonadota; class Gammaproteobacteria; order Vibrionales; family Vibrionaceae; genus Vibrio; species Vibrio sp. 14N.309.X.WAT.E.F5. Next base: position 88,379 of record NZ_JAPNXR010000002.1, read on the forward strand.
TTCCATTCTGCTAATGACGGCTGTCATGAATCCAGTTTACGCGGAATCTAACGACGAGCAGTTCGAGTTAGGAAAACAAAAAGCCAAGGTGTGTATGACTTGTCATGGCGTTGATGGTATCTCAACTCAAGATCCCTACCCGAACCTTCGTGGTCAAAAAGTGGGTTATCTCATCTCTTCATTGAAAGATTACCAGACTCGAGAAAGAACCAGTGGTTTGGCGATTCTCATGCAGCAACAAGCCGACACACTTTCAGATCAAGACATCCGAGATATCTCCTACTTCTATTCAATGCTCGGCAAGGAATCAAGTTCAGTTAGCGACTCAAAAACAGACAGCAATTCAAAACTGTAGGCAAGGAGCCTTGTTATGGAACAAGTGACAACGCAGTACAGCATCAAGGTCGTGAGATACTTTATCATCGCCTCTTTAATCTGGGCGATTGTGGGTATGATCATCGGCGTGATCCTCGCTGCTCAATTGTATTGGCCTGTGCTCAATTTCGATTCTCAATATTTCCAATTTGGTCGTCTTCGCCCTCTGCATACCTCAGGCGTTATTTATGGGTTTGTAGTGAACATTTTAATGGGGACTTCACTCTATATTGCCCAACGAACTGGCCATTGTGAGTTGTTCAATAAAAGCCTGTCGTGGATGGTCTTTTGGGGATGGCAATTTATTCTACTGCTCGCGGTCATCTCCTTGCCTGGGGGCCACACCAGCTCAAAAGAGTATGCGGAGCTTGAATGGCCAATCGACTTAATGATTGTACTGGTGTGGGTGCTCTATGCAGTGTTGTTCTTTGGCACCCTTGCTAAGCGGAAAGTGAGCCATATCTTCGTGGCTAACTGGTTTTTTGCTGCTTTCATTATCGTTGTTGCCATGATTTTCATTGTGAACAATCTTGCGATGCCGGTCTCGGCCATGAAGTCCTACTCTGTATTCGCAGGTGCTCAAGATGCGATTGTTCAATGGTGGTGGGGACATAATGCCGTTGGTTTCTTACTGACCGCTGGTGTGATCGGTATGAATTACTATTTCATACCCAAAGCAGCGGACCGACCAATCTACTCGTACCGCTTGTCTGTCATCCATTTCTGGGGCTTGGTCGGCTTTTACACGTGGGCCGGAACGCACCACCTAGTCTACTCTTCCGTTCCCATCTGGATTCAGAACATCGGAATCGTGATGTCATTGATCCTGTGGCTCCCTTCCTGGGCTGGTGCTTTCAATAGCGCAATGACCCTTCTACAAAACAAAGAAAAGCTGAAGTCCGACTACATTCTTTTATTCTTTTTCTCAGCGATTCTTTACTACTGCTTGGCAACATTCGAAGGCCCGCTACTTGCTATTCGCTGGTTCAACATGGTGGCACACAACACCGAATGGATAATCGGCCACGTACATTCCGCAGCACTCGGGTGGGTGGGAATGTCAGGGATAGCGGTTTTTTACTATTTCATTCCGCGCTTATGGGGCCAAACCGATCTTTGGTCACGACGACTGATTAAGTGGCACTTCTGGCTTGCTCATGCTGGCGTCGCCATTTATGCGATTGCGCTTTGGGTCGCGGGTATAGGTGAAGGTTATATGTGGCTCGCTCAAAATGAAAATGGCGAACTGATATATAGCTTTGTAGAGGCTATGGACTTTAAAGCACCTTGGTTGTTCTTACGATTCTTTGGTGGTGCACTGTTTGTTCTGGGTTTATTCCTAATGGCATTTAACTTATTTAAAACCGTTCGTATGCCAGTAGTACATAACGCTAAACACGCCGTTAATGAGGGAGCTTAAATGATGAGTAAAGACTTTACACATTCAATCGTCATTTTAATTTTGACCACTGTTGTCGTCGCTTCCTTCTCTCTGTTGGTTTGGGTCGTGCCTAGTATTGTCCGTGGAGACGACATTGCCAAAGGCAGCTTAGCGATGCCGCTCACACCTCTTGAGTTAGCAGGACGAGACATCTACATCAGTGAAGGCTGTCATGTGTGTCACACACAAATGGTTCGTCCTCTAGAGCCTGAAGTGAAACGTAATGGTCGTCCGAACAAAGAAGCAGACGACATCTATGAGTTTCCTAACTTGTGGGGCTCCAAGCGTACGGGTCCGGACCTCACTAACTTAGGAAGAAAATATTCTGACCAGTGGCATGCTATTCACTTAATTGACCCTCGAAAAGTCGTACCGACATCCATCATGCCCGCCTACCCTTGGTTATTTGAACAGACTCTGTCAGGCGACGACATAAGCGACAAAATGGAAACCCTCCGCATACTTGGCGTTCCTTATACTGACCAAGAAATAGGTGACGCCCGATTACAAGTAAGAGGAAAAACCAAAGGTGAAGCTCTGATCCGCTATCTACAAAGCCTTGGTAAAGATACGTCACAGGAGGTATCACAATGAGTGCATTTTGGAATCTATGGGCGGTAATTTTAACCTTAATCTTCTTCGTTCTTATGGTGTCTGTTGTTGTTAAATATTGGCGTAGCAATCATCAAGCCGATCAAGACCACACCCTTGGCACTTTTGATGGGATTGAAGAAAAGGATGCGCCACCGCCAAAACTACTCTTTGTTAGCTATGCTATTGCCTTTCTATTGTCTGCTGGTTATTTGGTGCTCTACCCCGGGCTTGGTGAATGGGAAGGGTTAGTCGATTGGAAGCAAAGTGACGACAAACTCAGCTCACCCAGCACAACGTTAAACGAGCAATTCTCTCAAACAACGGAGACAACCCTCGAAGGATTGTCTGGCATACCCGAAATAGTGAACAGCGGACAAATCTTGTTCCAAACTCACTGCGCGGCTTGTCATCGTGACAACGCTCAAGGTCAGAAACACTTCCCTAACCTTATTGACCAAGAATGGCTATATGGTGGTAGTGATGAAGCGATCATTCATTCGATCGCCCAAGGTCGAAATGGCGCGATGCCGGGTTGGAGCGAGATAATGCGCCCCGATGAAGTGGCTAAGGTTTCTTACTACTTAGCTTCGCTCAACCAACGCCATACTGATGTTCCAGAAGTAAAAGTTAAAGTCGGCAAAGAGCTCTTTGCAAAATATTGTTCATCTTGTCACGCCGATGGTTCTATCGCGAACCCGGCGATCGGCGTCCCTGATCTTTCAGATGATATCTGGCTGCACGGAGGGAGTATTGAAGAGATACAACACACTATCAACAAAGGCTTGAACAACCTGATGCCTGCGTTTGATAAACAGCTTTCGGAAAACGAGATACTTGCACTGGGTGCTTACATTCGACATGCGGGCTCAGAGCAACAGCAAAGACTCGCGAACCTAGAAGCTCAGTCTGTTGAACGTGGTGAATACCTCGCTTATGCCGGTGACTGTGTCGCTTGTCATAGTGCAGAAGGTGGCGAACCTTTTGCTGGTGGGCTTCCTTTTGTGACCCCTTTCGGCACCGTCTATTCAACCAATATTACGCCGCACACAACGGAAGGTATTGGTACTTATGACTTTGATGATTTCCGAGCCGCGTTAGTTGCAGGTAAAGGTAAGAACGGTTACCTGTACCCTGCAATGCCTTACACTTCTTATCAACACCTCACCGACCAAGACATGGTCGATTTGTGGGAATACATGCAGTCAATCACCGCGGTGCCTCGCCGCAATGACGACAACAGCATGATGTTTCCATCGAATATACGTCTAGGTCTGCTCGGGTGGAACATTGTGTTCATGGATACCGACCCAATTGACTATCAAGTGCCTGAAGAACTTAAATCGGAAGTCGAAAACGTTGAGAAATGGCAACAAGGGAAATATTGGGTTGCTGGTCTTGGACACTGCTCTGAGTGCCATACCCCGCGAAACATTGCTCAAGCTCTGATACCTGAACGTATTTTCCAAGGTAACTTGATTGACGGCTGGAATGCGCCCGATATCACGGCCAACGAGCTGTATGTCGATGGTTGGGATGAAGCGACACTGACCGATTTCTTACACACGGGTCACTCAGACAAAGGGACTGCCTTTGCCGGCATGGCTGACGTAGTGAAAAACAGCCTAAGCTTGATGACACGTGAAGATATCGAGTCGATGTCCTATTACCTACTCAGTGGTGACATCAACAACACCATCAGTAGTGACGCGGTTCCGTTGCAGCCTAAAGGGTTTGATGAAGACTCTTACGCGACTGACATTTACACCACGTATCGCCAGACATGTGGAGCCTGTCATGGTGACGATGGTAAGGGACGTGACCCTATCGCCCCTACTCTGTTGAACAACGGTATCATCATGCACAGCGATCCATTCAACACCATCGCGGTAACCGTGCGTGGCCTACAACCCACCTATCTCGACAAAGACAGAAACTTCATGCCAATGGCAAGCTTTGAAGATGTGCTGTCGGATCAAAGGTTGGCTGAGTTGATCACCTTCGTGCGATTGCACCTTGGAGATAGAGAGGAACCAGTAACGGCAGAGCACGTTCGAGAGGTAAGAGAAACGCTTGAAGCTGCAGGTTACGCAGGAGGGTTACACACCACACCTGAAATGTACGAAAGTCGAGATAAGAACATCAACATTCGTTAGTCGACAAACAGACCATGCAGGAGGTCAAATTCAGGCCTCCTGCTTTTTATTAATAGAGCAGTTTTTAATAGAACGGTCTCCAATACAACTTTGCTTGAGTACAGACGAGCTTTGATACAACCGTGTTTTTGATATTCTAACCACACCCAATCTCGACACTTTGCCCACCAAACATTTTAACTAACTGATTACATAATAAAGTCAATTCACACATAATGAGATCGATATCCCAGAACAAAGATGTGACTAAGTGCATAATCTTCATTATTTTATAAAGATGTACTAAGGGACCGTCTATGGATACAACAACTCTCATCTACGATACATTGGAAGGGTTATCGAGCGCAGAGCCTCAACAGCACGCTCAAATTCGCCAAAATCTATACAACCAATTAGATTTATCATTTGAGAAGCAGTTAGCCTTGTATTCAAATGTCCTAGGACCAGCCAGTGCAGGCCGTTTAACCGACCTTGAAAGTGCGGTCACTTCCGCATGTAAGATTGTTGGTTTGAAGAAATAACCAGCCTTGATACTCAGTATCTCTTTCTAAAAAAATAAAACGCTGCGAATCCGCAGCGTTTTTTGTTTTCCCACCGCAAGTACTTCCATACATAGACCTAACTCCCAGCTTCTAATTTTTGCTTCCTAGCAGCCAAACCGTATTGATAACGGTTCTCGATAAGTCCAATTCGCTCTGTTTTTCAAGTTACACGCATTCTCATTTGGTTAATCTTATGTTCCATTTTTAACAGGTGTGCAACCTCAACAATAGCGCTAATGTTAGTAGCACGTTAACCACACACCGGATGGAAGAATCATGAGAGTACTTATTGAATATACACAAACAGGCAAATATCGTGATCATGCGTGGGAAGCACTAACTATTCGTTCGAAAGGCGAAATTCAAGCTGTGACTCCCTCTTATGCGGCTCAACTTATCGAACAGAACCGCGCCAGCTTATCGACTACTGAAAATCAAGATATCGTCATCCAACCATAATGAGTTTAGGAACTATCCCTCCCGGTTCTTAAACTCTCTGTTTTACTCGCTTTAGTAATCAATACGATACTGAGTAAAACAGAGTTTGATGACATAAAAAAAACGCTGCACGGATGCAGCGTTTTCTTGTTTCTAGCGTATCTTATTTCTAACGTAGATATAGATAGCCTCTAGCGTACATAGCTTTACGTAGACAGTTTGACTATTTTGGCAGGTTCTCTAACGCTTCGACCATCGTCATTAATTTATCTACAATTCGTTCGCCATCGACTCTCAAGCCATTGTGTTCATACTCGTTAGTGATCCACGCCTTTGAGTTTGGAATGTTCGCCAGCGTTTCACGGCTGTAATCCAGCTCTACGTACATGTCATCCGCGTAAACTGCGCATGCCATTGGAACCGCATTCTTACTCAGCTGCTCTGCGTTGTACAAAGTGCCCCAGTCCGACTTCTCGGCCAACATGTTTGCCGCTTCACGTAATGGCTTCAGCGTTTCTAGTTGGTCGAACATCCATGGGTACACCATTTCTCCGGTAAACCAGAACTCGCTACCCGATTGGTAGTTAAAGTGTGGGTACTGCTCGCGTACTCGGTGTGCAGACCAGTTAGACGCTGCACCTTGGCAGTAAATCGATTCATGCAAAATCGCGTAAATTGGGTTCGTTAGGTAGCCCTGCTCTTGCTGCATTTGATTCAGGAAGCTGTAGCTCAACTGCTTGTTACCGTTCACTTCAACAAACGCACTCTCCAGTGTGAAGTACATAGGAAGGTTTGCTTCACCGCCGCCAAGGTTAATACCAATCAACTGGAACTGTTCAACAGTAAATACCTGACCGTTTGGCAGTCTCACATCATTGTTAAGCAGGTAATCAGAGATCTCACGACACATAGCTTGTGCTTGTGGGAACTGAGCAAAAAAGGCTCTGTTTTTGTCTTCTACACGCTTGTAAGTCGCACGATAAACATCGTCAGCTTCTCGCTCAATAGAAGGAATGCCGCCCGTCACATAACAACGCTGCAAGCTCTGTGGGAACAGCGACAAATAGCTCAGTGTACAGAAGCCACCAAAGCTTTGGCCAATCGTCGACCATTGTTTAACACCGAACTGCTCACGAATCGCTTCCGCGTCACGAACGATGTTATCTGCTCTGAAATGCGTTAAGTACTCGACTTGTTGCTCTGGAGACAGATGGGCCAACGTTTCATGGCTGATCACCGTACTGTTGCCTGTCCCACGTTGGTCTAGAAGCAGAACACGATAGTTTTGTAATGCACGCTTTAGCCAACCTGATTGACCGCTTACTCGTGGAGATGGAAAGCCTGGGCCGCCCTGAAAGTAGATAAGCCACGGCAGTTCTTGCGCATCTTTAGCAAGATCAACCAGCTCACGTGCGAAGACTTGGATCTGTTGTCCATCTTTGGCTTGATAGTCGAGTGGCAACTCAAAAGAGTGCTGACGATACAGGGTGGTTCCATCAATAAAGTTAGCTTGCACGCTTCATTCCTTTTTATCTGATTCTAAAGTCATCGGTACGAATAAAAACGGCGCCCTTTGGCACCTTTCAGTTAGCAAGATACGCATAGTAGCTTGTAAATGAAACCGTTTGTTTAACATGAATGTGAAAGTGCTTCGTTTAATTGTTCAATTACCTCTCAACGGGTAACAACGTGTGTCAAAACAGTCAGTTTAGAATAGGTAGATCCAGCGAGAGATCAAAAGAATGAGGTAAAGCAAACCCAAAGCGTGAGGCAAATAAAAAGAGCTTAACGAGGTGAGGATTCGTTAAGCTCTTTGGTTTTATCTGTGTTGATAAACTAACCGGCTTACTCGCTGTTAATCTATCGAACCTGTTAGTTCTAATGAACCTAATAAATCTAACGACTACGAAGCCGTTAATTCACCTGCACCTTGAGTCGAGCGTTCGCTACTCTGGACTAGGATTGCGGTAGCGGTCTCTTTCAGTGCCGCCCACTCCCCATCATCAACCTCAATGCCATCGTTCCACGCTTTCTCTTGAGTTTTAAAAAGCGCTTCTGATTCAATGTGCGTTTGGTAGCCATCTGACAAACGTTCGATATCGAAATCCTGGACGGAAAGTTCGATGGTCATATTGTGGATATGTTCGTACGATGCCAGTGGCAAATCTGATAAAAACAGTTCTGGAGCAACGCAACCACGATTAAGAACATACAAAGTGCTCTTAGGGTTAGAGCCGTTATCCCAACGTGCCATGCACGCAATACCTTTCGCTGCCAGTTTTACAAGCTCGCTGTACGCCAACCAACGGTTGTGGCAGTTATTTAGCTCAATTCTCAGCGTCTTTTTACCGACCATTTTTTCAATGGCGTAATCCATAACCACAGGAAGGTGACACGCTAAGCTCGCCTTGTGCAAGTCGACTTCAACTGTGTTATCGCTGCGCACTTGAATGTCTACAGGGCAATCGTCTTCTAGCCCCATAAAGTTGCTCGCATTGTTAAAATGACGAACACCATCCAAACCCACCATTTGTAAATCTGCCACCATGTTCGCTATCACATCAGCTTCACCACATGTACGACGCATACCCAAAAAGGCTTTATTGACGGCCGCTACCAGTTCATTGTGAGAAACGATCATAACGATTTACCTCCATGTTGAGCGTTGATATGTGTAGTAGCTTTTTGTGAGTCAGCGAGCTCTGCTTCACTTGGTAATATTGGGAACACCCATTCGTCCTGATGAATTTCATCAAGCAGTGGCGCTCCTTGGAAAAACGTCACTCGTACCCAGCGATCTGAGCGAGGATCAAACTTAGTCGCACCAAACATCGCTAGCTTGCAACGCAGTAAGTGCATTGGCGGCGAATCTTGGTGCAGCACATTCATTTGAATGTCGCCCATTGCTTTATTGCCTAGCGTCCATACACGGCGTGCAATTGCACGATGCTGTGGCTGCTTAACAAGGAACTCAGCTAATGAAAGCTCCGGCGCGAATTGCAATAAAGCATGGTACAAACGATAAGCTTGACGGCCGATATCCAACGGCAGTTCACGCTCTTCACCCAACTCTTCGCCTCGAACTCCGAGCCTTGGCTCTTCTTTGTCTTGAGAGCGATACCAGAACCAGTAGTTGTTTTCTGCTTTAGTAAAGTCGGTCGTGATCGCCCAACGGTACTTTTCTTCTAGTACAACCAGAAGGTCTTGAATCTTTTTGCCGCTAGGAAGCGACAGTGTTTCGCTGCAATTCATTTGCTCTTGATGGGCGTCCACTAATTCTGGGTACAATTCCATCAAGCATGAGATAAGGATTTCTTGGGCTTCCATACTCATTTGCTTAGATTGCTCGACTAACTGCGCCCATGTATCACACTGGCTGACAGACGTTTCTAGCGATTGCTCTGTTGCTTTCAAATCATCAACAGCGGCTTTGTTCAGCTCTTGCTGTGTTTCATTGATGGTAACGACTTGTTCTAAATGACAAATCGCTTTTTTAACTAATGTACGTAGTGGCTCGATCAACGCCGTGTCAGTCTGACTCGCTAACACTTCAGCTAATGCATGCTCACGGGTCGTCATCCACTGATCGACAATACTTGGGTGGTTAATCAGGTATGGCGCCATGCCTAAACCTGTCGCATTACCAACACCTAAGTAGCGTTGTAATCCACGATGTAAAGAAATCGCTTGTTCGCCGCCCTGTTGCTCGGCTAGGTAATGAACCCAATCTAGGCTGAACTCACGCAGCATATAAACCGCACACATTTGCGCGCTAAACGACTGATTGAAATCTTCATTTTTCTCTAAGATTTTAAAGTCAGCGATGCCAAATTTGCCATTACCATAAACGGCAGTGGTTCGCAGGATGTAACCTACTTCAGCCAGTTCTTTGGGTGTTGGTTGAACACCTTTAGCCAAGTGACTAACGATATGTTCAAACACACGTACACTTTTGTTTGCACGCGCTAAAACAAGCACATTGTTAGGATTACGGCCAGCTTCTTGAAGCGGTACATTCGCGCGAAGTCTTTCAAGTAGGGTGACATCAACATCACCAAGAACAAGCGCAAACGTTACGTCCCACTTTTCAGCTATTACACGGTCATTTCGTTCGTCATCTGCAATTTCATCGCAAAAAACAACCAAATGATAAACATGGTTTGGCGTCGCTAGCTTATAGATAACATGACCAAAACCCTGAGCGTCTAATTGCCACTCATGTTTCGTCACTTTCCACTCTTGCTGCGCCATTTTACGAATCAGAGTTCTTACAAAGCTGATGCGTGTTTGGTGCATCGCACCTAGCCTTTCCGGTGCCATGACGACTGTTGCGTCACGTAATGCTGATTCAGTGTAGGTAGAACGATGTGCATCCATTTTGCTCACCACCTTATAGTTATAGGATTTTGCTAGCCATTCAGAACCGATCGTTGCCGTCATTTGAAGCATTCGTTGTTACAGTATGCTGGTTAGCTTTCACGTTATGTGGGGCAAGCGAGCTCACCCCTTATTATTTGTCCTGACTAGATCGATTGACCTAAATACTTTGCCGTCCGGTGTATTTTCACCAGTTCGGGTTTTCTGTTCCTTTCGGAATTTTTGCATCAGCCTTCTTTCAAAGGCTGATTTGTTCTTATTTAATCAATTTCTTGCAGTCTCTTTTTTACAGAGATCTTGCCTTACAGAGCCCTTTTCTTTAAAAAACCAGCTCTTAAAAACCCTGTTCTTTTGCCATCTTGATTGCGATTTGAGGCGCATTCCAGAGCGATGGCAGTAAGATTAAGGACACCGGTACCGCTGTGATAACAATGAACGATTGCAGCGCTGAAATACCGCCAGAACCTAGGGAAATCAGAATTAACGCTGTTACCCCCATCATCACACCCCAGAAAGTACGAATAATTGCATTCGGTTCTGTCTCACCACTGATAACAACACTGATGGTGTAAGTCATCGAGTCACCGGTCGTTACGATGAAGATCGTGGTTAAGATCAAGAACAGAATAGAGATAAGCATCGGCATAGGTAGCTGCTGAGTTACCGCCAGTAGCGCGCCTGGTAAGTTGAAGCCTTCGAACGCTTTACTTACGCTGCCTGGATCTGCAATTTCGAACGCAAGACCAGAACCACCAACAATCGTGAACCAGAAACAAGTTACAAACGGTGCGATAAGGCTAATGGTTGATACCAATTGGCGAATACTACGACCGCGTGAAATACGAGCGATGAAGATTGCCATCATTGGACCGTAACCCAAGAACCAACCCCAGAAGAACACTGTCCACCAGCTTAACCAACCTTCATCACCACGGTATGTTGCCATTGGGATGAAGTTATCTATCATGCTGCCTACACCTTGAATGTAGCCATTGAAGATGAAGTTCGTTGGACCGAAGATAAGGATGTAAACCATCAATGCCATTGCTAAAATTACGTTGTAACGGCTTAGCATTTGCATTCCGCGATTAAGACCACTTAATGCCGACAATGTGTAAAGCACGATAGCGAACAAGATAATGATTAGCTGAGTTGTGAAGCCATCTGGAATACCAAACAGTTCATTCAGAGCGTAGCTGACTTGCAAGCCCAAGAAGCCGATCGGACCGATAGTACCCGCCGCTACAGCGACAATACAACATGCATCAATCAGTGCGCCGGTATGGCCTTTCAGTGCTCTTTCGCCCAAAACTGGGTAAAGCAAAATACGAGGTTTAAGAGGCAAGCCTTTATCGTAGTGAAGGTGCATAACCACGATAGACGTTAAGCTGCCCACAATTGCCCATGCGAGGAAACCCCAGTGCATGAATGATTGTGATAAAGCATTCACCGCACCTTGTTGTGCGTTTTCTTGTGCGCCATACAACGGTGGTGGGTTAACGTAGTGTGCGATAGGCTCTGCTGCTGCCCAAAATACACCGCCGCCCGCAAGTAGCGTACAGAAGATGATCGCCATCCAACGGAAGCCATCCATTTCAGGTTTCGCGATGCCGCCTAGGATAACCTTGCCTGTTCGCCCTGCCGCCAGGCCAAGACCAATAAGAAAAGTCAGAAGAAGAAGCATTTGCCAATAAGGGCCGAACACTTTTACAGACCATGCAAAGCCCGTGTTTACTAGGGTAGAGAGTAGCTCCCCGTCAAACAAAGCAAGCGTTACGAACAGAGCGATAAAACCGCCGCTGTACCAAAGTGCTGGGTTAGTTAGTCCTAATTTGTCTGAAGTGGATTCAGACTGAGGTTTTTTGCTTGCTGTGTTTGCTTGACCCGCATTTACGTTTGAAGATTTCACGCTATTGGTTAAATCAGACATACTCTGACTCCAGAGGTTTCTTTGCAGCTGTCATTTTAATGATGACTACAAGAGGTGTATTTAACACCTGCCCTATTGTTTTTTGTGTTGGGCAGGCTAATCCATGTTTGGGTTACCGCGTTGCGAAATAGACCGTTGTTCCTTTTGAATAGTTAAATTGGTGACAACAGCACTTCTAAATGAACGTTTATTAGAAGGCTGCTAATTCGATGATTGCTAGTGAAAAAAACCTTAACCCTTGCTTTGAGGCTCTAGGCCATCTTTCAAGAAGTTAAACCAGTTTTCTCCCAAGACTTGCCCAGCTTCAGACTCGCTGAAACCATGACGCATCAATCCGTTATAAATATTTTCCATACCCGCACTACCACAGAACCAAGGCAACGCATCTGGCCAACCTGAGTTGTTCGCAGAGCCTTCGCCGTAGTCCATTGCTTTAGACCAACGACCATTTCTCATCCATTCAAGAACGGCTTGAGGTTGGTTTAAGCATAGGTCACTACCAATACCTAGGTGTTCTACGCCAACCATGTCAGCGGTAGTCGCAACCATTTGGCAGAAATCTTCCAACGTACATTGGCTGCCATTTGGTAGGTGGAATGGGTACAAGCTGAATCCGATTAGGCCACCGCGTGCGGTTAGGGCTTTAATCACATCATTTGATTTGTTTCGTAGTGCATCATGAGCAAACGTTGGGTTCGCATGGCTGATACAAATAGGACGAGAGGACAGGTCAATCGCCTCAAGCGTTGAACGCTCGGCACTGTGAGACATATCGATGATCATGCCCACTCGGTTCATCTCTTCGATTGCTTGCTTACCAAAGCGCGTGATGCCTGTGTCGTTCTTTTCGTAGCAACCCGTCGCCAATAAGCTTTGGTTGTTGTAAGTAAGCTGCATGATCAAAAGACCTTGCTGACGCATTACTTCGATAAGACCAATCTCATCATCGATTGGAGAACAGTTTTGAGCACCTAGAAAAATGCCGACTTTGCCTGTCGCTTTTGCAGTTTCCACATCAGCCATTGAATGAATCGGCATGATAATGTCTGCATTCTGCTCGAATCTTAAGTTCCATTCTGCAAAGCGAGATAAGGTTTCACGAGCTGTCTCGTGGTAAACCGCGGTAGCGTGAACTGCTGTAATGCCGCTCGCCTTTAGTGTTTGGAAATATTCTCTGTTCCAATTGCAGTATTGCAATCCATCTATAACAATCCGTTGCTGGTACATAACCACTCCTATTGAAAGCTCAGTGTTCTAGCTCGGTTTTGAAAACACGCTCAAATAACATGTTTTCAAAAATGGGTTAAATCACTTATCTAATTTCGTTTGCTGCTTTGGTTGGGATGTTGGCCTGACTCTGTGAATCAGGCCAATTCGATAGCTGGATAGCTTGGGAATTAATATCCTCAGCTATCCAATTCTTATATAGAAAGTTGATTAGTAAGGACGCTGGTAAGCTGTCTTCACTACTGTGTAGAACTCTTTCGCGTACTGACCTTGCTCACGAGGACCAAAGCTAGACTCTTTGCGACCACCAAACGGAACGTGGTAATCCGTGCCTGCTGTTGGTAGGTTCACCATCACACAACCTGTTTGCGCTTGTTGCTTGAACATTGCGCTAGTACGTAGGCTTTGAGTAATGATGCCGCCCGTTAGACCAAAGCGAGTATCGTTTGTTGTCGCGATAGCTTCTTCTAGGTCAGCGACACGAATCACGCTTGCCATTGGTGCAAACACTTCTTCTTGGTTCACTTCCCAATCGTTCTTAGTATTCAAGAACAGCGTTGGAGACATGTAGAAACCTTCATGTTTCATGCTTAGGCGTTCGCCACCAAATGCTAGCTCACCTCCGCTTTGACGTGCTTTCTCAACCCAACCTAGGTTTGCTTCAAGTTGGTTACCATCGACAACAGGGCCCATGAATACGCCGTCTTCTAGTGCGTGACCCACTTTAAGCTCGCTCATACGCTTGATCAGTGCTTCAACGTATTGGTCGTGAATGCCATCCATAACCACTAGACGAGAAGATGCTGTACATTTTTGACCCGCACCAGAGAACGAACCTGCGATAGTCGCATCAACAGCTGTTTGGATATCAGCATCATCAGCAACCACAAGTGCGTTCTTACTGCCCATTTCTAGTTGGCAACGAACGAAGTTTGGCGCTGTAGCAGCTGCAACCTTACGACCTGTATCAACAGAACCAGTAAAGCTCACACCGTTCACTTCTTTAGAGTTGATCAGTGCATCACCTACTTTCGAACCGCTACCTAGAACAAGGTTGAACGTGCCTGCTGGCATGCCTTGGCGGTGGATAATTTCAGTTAACGCAACCGCACTTGCTGGTGTTAGGTTTGCTGGTTTCCAGATAACGCTGTTACCGAAAGCAAGCGCTGGAGCGATTTTCCAAGCAGCAGTCGCGGTCGGGAAGTTCCAAGGAGAGATGATGCCGATAACACCCACCGCTTCACGAGTCACTTCTACAGAAACGCCTGGGCGTACTGATTCTGCGTTGTCGCCAATTTGACGAAGCACTTCAGCCGCAAAGTACTGGAAGAACTGACCTGCACGGTAAATTTCGCCACGACCTTCAGCAAAAGGCTTACCTTCTTCACGAGAAAGCAACGTACCTAGCTCATCACAACGTGCAATCAGCTCATCACCAATCGCTTGAAGTACTGCTTGCTTACGTTCAATCGGCGTTTTTTCCCACTCTGGTTGAGCGTGCTTCGCCGCTGAAATCGCCTGTTGAACTTGGTCAGCACTTGCTTGTGCAAAGTTACCGATGTTTTCAGAAATATCTGATGGGTTAATGTTCGCAACGGTACTTACACCCGCTTGCCATTCGCCGCCAATGTAAAGTGCGTTTTCTGCTTGAACATTCTGTAATTGAGTCATCATTCTGTCCTTGTAACGGTTAGGTTGCGTTTGAGCCTGGCAACCATCTGATTAATGAATAAAACGTTAATTTATATAATAAATAACGTTTAAATCTTGTATCTAAAACTGAACCAAGACGCTTGTATCAATAAAGATCTTTACAGACAAATAGCTTTAATCCGCAAATTGCCTCAGTTCACAGTATCTTTATTCAGGTTGAGAGGCTGATGCGTAAACCACGAACTCAACCAACATTTCTTCTCTTGCTAACCCTGCAACGACGACCGCAGCACGGTTTGGATAAGGTGCATTGAAGTATTCTCCGTATACGCTGTTTACCGTTTTTAGATATTCACGGTCTGTCACGTAAATCAGAACTTGCAGCACTGAATCCATAGATTCGCCTGCACACTCCAACGTATGAACAAGGTTGTTAAAAGTCTGACGCGTTTGCGCTTCGATACCGCCTTCTACTACTGCGCCAGTTTCATCAATTGGAATCTGCGCTGTGTATAGAGTGCCGTTATTAACGATCGCCCACTCTAGTGGTGCTTTTGAAGCGAAAAGCTCGGTTTTTACTGGGTGTTTTTTAGTTTGTGCGTTCACGATTCTATCCAACTTTGTAACAACTATGTTTCAAGATGGTTAAATACTGCACCTTGACGACTGATAAATCTAACGGTAAATTTTGTGCATTTGATAAATAAAATCTATCACCTTTCAAAAAGTAAGGTATAGCAAGGGCTAGAGAAGGATCAGTGCCATGAGTATTAAGCTACAACAGTTAAAACATTTTGTTTTAGTGGTCGAAGAAGGCGGATTTCGAGCGGCATCTCACCGAGCAAATCGCTCGCAAGCAGCACTTTCTACGTCGATAAAAGAGCTAGAAAAAATACTTGGTCAGCCACTGTTTGAAACAGGCAACAAATCAACCCTGACACCTTTCGGGGAAATATGCCTGCCAAAAATCATTCAATTCCTGAATGTTTACAAAGCTTTAGACAATGACCTACGCGCAGCCGCGGCAGGACAACAAGGAAGAGTTCGAATAGCAAGCGTGCCATCAGTAGCGGCAAAATTAATCCCTAGTGTTTTAGGGGCTTTTTGTGAGCAGTACCCGAATGTTGAGGTAAGCTTAATTGATGATAATGCGGCGGGTGTAGAAGCAAGATTACTGTCTGGAGAGGTAGACGTTGCCCTCGGAAATAGCTCCCATTTAGAAGAAGAAAGCATCGACTTCACGCCTTTACTTTCCGATCCTATTGGTGTGGTCTGCCTCAAAGACAACCCTATCGCCTCTCAACGAGAGGGAATAGAATGGCAAACTTTGTTAAAACAACCCTTCATTCGCAACGGGACTTGTACCCTACTTGACCCAACACCTGCACGAATGCTCAGCGAACAAGCTTTATATTCAGTAGAGAACATTACTTCGTTGTTTTCGGTCTTAGAACTCGGGATAGGCGTGACCACGCTACCTAAACTGGCTTTCCCAACCAATGAAACCCGCTTGGTGTGGATTCCGTTGATTGACCCGCCTTTACAGCGTCAAATCGGTATTTTCAGATTGTCTGATCGTACGATCTCGCCACAAGCGCAGGCTTTCCATGATTTATGCATTCAATATCTAAGTTATGAAGACTAATAGAGGGACATGATTGAGTTTGTTTGCTTAAAAGCGGTTGTTAGAGCAACACATCAAGAAATTCCAGCTCGAATCTCCAGACTTTTGACCTTTCTATCTTGGGCTTAGTGCCCTAACCCTCAGATTTTTGCCCTATCTTCAGCTCCTTACATCCATGTGAGGAGCTGAATTTCATCCATCATATTCATCTTAAACACCGATTTACCCGTTTCGAATCGCTTGAAAGACGTTAAGAATGAAGTCGTGACAAACTATTTTGAAAAATAATCACTTCCAGATAGAGAACGCCGTATAGATAAATCACTCAATGCACGAAGGCTTTCATCGCTGACTAAAACTGGCTTTATTCCCTTGTAGAATGGTACTCAGTAATCAACTTATAAATGACGCTAAGTGTTTGAATATACGTAATTGATAAGATCGTAACTTGTCAAATTGACGTCTAAAATTTTCATACAAAAACACCCCTTTCTGCTGAAAATAAAGCATTTAAAATTTTCATGAATAAAGTTATTCAACTATTACTTTCATAAATGAAAAACACTCATTTCAAAAATGGAATTATTGATGTCGATTTTTGTCGTTTTGATCACATAATTTTAGGCGTAGTTTATATTTTGTCGGAACGATAGCGAATTAGATTTTATCGTTTAATTTCGTCAGGAGATATAAAGCCAGAAAGATTATTTCTTTGTTAACAAGTAAAGGTTTATTAACAAGTCAAATTGCTATTAACAAGTAAGTGCTAGTAACAAAACATATTCAAACTGTGTTTTATATTAACTTACACTGTTAAATATAGGGTTTTATTATGAGGCTTAATGGGATAAGTAGCGACATCCTTGTTGCTGCTAAAAGAGTTGTTCTCTGCCAAATAGTATTAGCCGTCGGTGTAGTTTTATATGAAGTGTTTTTTGGTAATAAAGTAGATATGGAGTCTTCAGCTTTGGGTGTCGTAATCGCGATGTTACCACCGCTGTTTGGTTTTATATATGCAAGCCTAAAGGTGCACAAGAATCCTAATTATAGTTTACGTGACTTAATGCAAATGAGTCGTGTCGTGAAAATAACCTATACGTTCTTAATGTTTATCTTGGCATTCCAGTTTTTTAAATTGGATAACCCAGTAATATTATACGCGTATATTTTCACAATGATTGGGTACTTCTTAACACCATTTATTACTGCCTCTACAAGATCGGAGTACGTGTAGTATGGATCAAGTCACTACCGCTCACGAATACATAGAGCATCACTTAACCTTCTTAACTACAGGTGATGGTTTCTGGGCGTTCAACATTGACTCAATGTTGATATCTTGGATTACGGGATTATTGTTTATTGGAGCTTTTCGATATGTAGTGACCAAGGGCACTAGCGGTGTTCCAGGTCGTTTTCAATGTTTTATCGAGCTTATCTTTGATTTCGTTAACAACCTAGTCAAAGAGATTTTCCAAGCGGAGGATAAATTAATAGGGCCACTGGCATTAACCACTTTTGTTTGGGTGTTGTTAATGAATGCAGTCGACCTATTACCAATTGATTTAATACCAGGGTTAACTCGTGTAATGGGTTTAGAACACTTTAGAGATCTACCGACAGCGGATGTAAATATCCCAATGTCGATGGCACTCGGTGTGTTTATTCTACTGTTAACTTATACGTTGAAAAATAAAGGTTTGAAAGGCTTTATCAAAGAGCTCACTACTCAGCCATTTGATAACCCTCTTTTATATCCTGTTAACTTCGTTCTTGAATTAATAACATTAATTTCAAAGCCAATATCACTAGGCTTACGATTATTCGGAAATATGTATGCAGGCGAGATGATATTCATCCTTATCGCACTAATGCCTTGGTGGATGCAATGGGCACTCAGTGTTCCATGGGCCTTATTCCACATATTAATCGTATTCTTGCAAGCATTTATATTTATGGTACTGACCGTTGTTTATTTAGCAATGGCAACAGAAGAACACCATTAATTAATAACTAAAAATTAACTAACAAATTATTTATCGGAGATACAAATGGATATCGTAAGCGCAGTTTTATATGTAGCAGGTGCATTACTGATCGGTTTAGGTGCAGCGGGTGCAGCATCTGGTATTGGTAACTTAGCAGGTAAATACCTTGAAGGTGTTGCTCGTCAACCAGATCTTACTCCAATGCTTCGTACTCAATTCTTCATCATGATGGGCCTTGTGGATGCTGTACCGATGATCGGTGTTGGTATCGGTCTATACATCATCTTTGCCGTTGCTTAATTAAAAGCTTTGAAAAGATCGATTTGTAAATAATCAAGATTTAGTGAGGAAGGTATGAATTTAAATGCCAGCATGTTTGGTCAAGCAATCTCATTCGTGATTTTTGTTTGGCTATGCATGAAATATGTATGGCCCCCTCTCACCGCGATGTTAGACGAGCGCCAAAAAGAAATCGCTGATGGTTTACGCCACTCAGAGAATGCAGCGAAAGAGCTAGAACTAGCAAAATCAAATGGCGCACAACTCGTCGCAGATGCGAAAAAAAATGTGACCGAACTGATTGAGCAAGGCAAAAAACGCCGCAACGAAATCATCACCTTAGCTCACCAAGAAGGTGAGCAAGAAAAAGCGCGCATCTTAGAGCAAGGTAGAGCTGAGCTAGAAGGCGAACGTCAAAAGTTACGCCGTGAACTTCAGGCGGATATGGCAGACGCTGTTATTCAAAGTGCACAGAAATTGATCAGCAAAAACCTAGATTCTGAAACGAACCGAGCGTTAGTTGATCAAATGATAAGCGAACTCTAAACGGAGGCAATATGTCAGATTACACCAATATTGCTCATCCCTACGCTAAAGCATCGTTCGACTTTGCTTTAGGTGAAAACAAGTTACAAGAGTGGCACTCAATGCTGTCCATTCTTGTGACGGTAGCGGAAGAAGAAACGATCGCTAAGCAGATTTCATCAGCAGAAGGTGTTCACACACAGCAATCTGAAGAACTGGTCAATCTCATCATTCACGTATGCCAAGGACTTGTTGATGACCACGTCATTAATCTCATTAAAGTCTTGGCTGAGAATGGCCGTCTTGCAGTGATCAGAGACTTGTTTAACTTGTTCAGCGACCTAAAGGACGAACATGAACGTGTAATCCCTGTCACTGTCACCAGTTCAGAATTGCTTACACAAGATCAAGTTACATCACTCACTGCTGCACTTGAGAAGAAATTAGAGCGTCAGGTTGAAATGGAACAGGTTATTGATGACTCGCTGGTTGGCGGGATCGTAATCAAGGCGGGTGAAACCGTCATCGATGGTTCTTTGAACACATCAATTAACCGTTTGGCTCATCAACTTCACGCGAGATAGGTAACAATTATGCAATTAAATTCAAATGAAATCAGCGGCCTGATTAAAGATCGCATCTCGAAATTTAATGTGAGCACCGAAGCTCGCAACGAAGGCACTATCGTATCGGTTCGTGATGGCATCATCACAATCAATGGCCTTGCTGATGTTATGCAAGGTGAGATGATTGAGCTACCAGGTGGCAAATACGCACTCGCACTTAACCTCGATACCCATTCAGTAGGTGCGGTGGTTATGGGCCCCTACACTGACCTCTCTGAAGGTATGAAAGTGAAAGGTACAGGTCGTATCTTAGAAGTACCTGTAGGTAACGGACTTCTTGGCCGTGTCGTGAACACATTAGGCGAGCCAATCGATGGCAAAGGCCCAGTGAGTTGTGACCGACTCGACCCTGTAGAAGTGATTGCACCCGGTGTAATCGAACGTAAGTCTGTTGATCAACCTATTCAAACTGGCTACAAAGCGGTTGATACCATGGTGCCAATCGGTCGTGGTCAACGTGAACTTATCATCGGTGACCGTCAAACGGGTAAAACAGCGTTAGCTATCGATGCGATCATCAATCAGAAAGATTCTGGCATCAAATGTGTTTATGTGGCGATTGGCCAAAAAGCCTCCACTATCGCTAACGTGGTTCGTAAACTCGAAGACCACGATGCGCTAAAAAACACCATCGTAGTCGTGGCGTCAGCATCAGAGTCTGCAGCGCTTCAATACCTAGCCCCTTATGCGGGTTGCACCATGGGTGAATACTTCCGTGACCGCGGTGAAGATGCGCTGATCATCTATGATGACCTATCAAAACAAGCCGTTGCTTACCGTCAAATCTCATTGCTATTGAAACGCCCACCGGGTCGTGAAGCCTTCCCTGGCGACGTATTCTACCTTCACTCACGCCTACTAGAACGTGCAGCACGAGTGAATGCAGAGTATGTAGAGAAGTTCACTAACGGTGAAGTGAAAGGCCAAACAGGCTCATTAACGGCGCTTCCGATCATTGAAACTCAAGCGGGTGACGTATCAGCGTTTGTACCAACCAACGTAATCTCAATCACCGACGGTCAGGTTTTCCTTCAAACCCAACTATTCAACTCAGGCTTACGCCCTGCAGTAGACCCAGGTATCTCGGTATCTCGTGTGGGTGGTGCGGCGCAATGCAAGATCATCAAGAAACTGTCTGGTGGTATCCGTACTTCACTAGCTCAATACCGCGAGCTGGCGGCCTTTGCTCAGTTCTCTTCTGACTTAGATGAGATGACGCGCAAACAGCTAGACCACGGTGAGCGTGTTACCGAACTAATGAAGCAAAAACAATACTCTCCAATGTCAGTTGCTGAGCAAGCAACGGTTATCTACGCGGCAGAGAAAGGCTACTTGATCGGTGTTGAGCTAAGCAACATTGCCCGTTTTGAAGAAGAGCTGATTGCTTACGCCAAAGGTCAAAACCCTGCGTTGTTCGAAAAAATCAACGCGACAGGCGATTACAACGACGAAATAGATGGCGCTCTTAAAGAGATCCTAGAAGGTTTTGTTGGGATGAAAGCTTGGTAGTGCTCCGGTTTGTTAGCTGGAAATCAAAACAAATAGGAGCAGGTTATGGCAAGTACTAAAGAAATTCGCACCAAGATAGCCAGTGTTAGTAACACTCAGAAAATCACCAGTGCAATGGAAATGGTTGCAGCAAGTAAGATGCGCAAAGTTCAAGACAACATGACGCAAACGCGGCCTTACGCCGAGAACATGCGAAAAGTTATCTCTCATGTTGCATCGGGTTCACTGGAGTACCAGCACCCTTACCTGCAACAACGTGAACCTAAGCGTGTCGCTTACATCATTATCTCGTCCGATAGAGGCTTGTGTGGTGGCTTGAACTCAAACTTGTTCAAGAAAGTGTTAGAAGAAATGGAGCAATGGCGCACCAAGGGAGTCGAGGTAGAAACAACCTTAGTGGGATCTAAGGCTATCTCGTTCTTCCAACGCGGCGGCAACGTTATTGCACAAACGTCAGGTCTTGGCGATACCCCTAAGTTAGAAGACATCTTAGGTACGGTGAACGCGATGCTCGGGCATTACGACGAAGGCAAGATCGATAGCTTGTATCTCGTTTACAACCAGTTCATCAACACCATGGTTCAAGCGCCAACGACCTTGCAGTTGCTCCCCCACCCTTCGGATTCTGAGGAAGGTGGTGAGCCTAAAAAAGCGCGTCGTTGGGACTACATCTATGAGCAAGCACCCAAAGACATACTCTCAGAACTGTTACATCGATACATCGAATCGCAAGTGTATCAAGGCATTGTTGAGAGCATTGCCTGTGAGCAAGCAGCCCGAATGGTCGCTATGAAAGCGGCGACTGATAACGCAGGCCAACTCATTGATGACTTGCAGTTGGTCTACAACAAGGCGCGTCAGGCTGCCATTACCCAAGAGCTGAGTGAAATAGTCTCAGGTGCCCAAGCTGTCTAGGGCTAGAAAAGACTGGGGCAAGAACAGAATTTGAGGATTTAAGAATGAGTGTTGGAAAAATAGTTAAAGTAATCGGCGCGGTGGTTGACGTCGAGTTCAGCGGCGGCAACAGCCCACGCGTTTATGATGCATTGAAAGTGACTAGCGACGAAGCAAGCTCGTTAGTATTGGAAGTACAGCAACAACTGGGTAGCAATATCGTTCGTTGTATTGCAATGGGTACTTCAGATGGCTTACGTCGTGGCCTAACGGTTGAAAACACAGGCTCTCCAATCACGGTTCCTGTGGGTGAAGAAACGCTAGGTCGTATCATGAACGTGCTTGGTCAACCTATCGATGAGTGTGGTGAAATCGGTCAGAAAGAAAACTACGAGATTCACCGTGAAGCCCCTTCTTATGAAGAACAAGCAAACAGCACTGAGCTTCTAGAAACAGGCGTTAAGGTTATCGACCTTATCTGTCCATTCGCTAAGGGTGGTAAAATTGGTCTGTTCGGTGGTGCCGGCGTAGGTAAAACCGTCAACATGATGGAGCTTATCAATAACATCGCTAAAGCCCACTCAGGTCTTTCTGTATTTACCGGTGTTGGTGAGCGTACTCGTGAAGGTAACGACTTCTACTACGAGATGAAAGAAGCGGGTGTACTAGACAAAGTAGCCATGGTTTACGGCCAAATGAACGAGCCACCGGGAAACCGTCTACGTGTAGCACTTACAGGCCTTACTATGGCTGAGCGCTTCCGTGATGAAGGTCGTGACGTACTGTTGTTCATTGATAACATTTATCGTTACACGCTTGCCGGGACTGAAGTATCAGCTCTGCTAGGTCGTATGCCTTCAGCAGTAGGTTACCAACCAACACTAGCTGAAGAGATGGGTGTGCTTCAAGAGCGTATCACTTCGACTAGACAAGGCTCTATCACGTCTATCCAAGCGGTATACGTACCTGCGGATGACTTGACCGATCCATCACCAGCAACAACCTTTGCTCACTTAGATGCGACCGTTGTACTGTCTCGTAATATCGCGGCATTGGGCCTCTATCCTGCGATTGATCCATTGGATTCAACCTCTCGCCAATTGGACCCGCTTGTGGTTGGTCAAGAGCACTATGACATTGCACAAAAAGTACAAACAACGCTGCAACGCTACAAAGAGCTAAAAGACATCATCGCGATTCTTGGTATGGATGAGCTTTCAACTGAAGACAAACAGACCGTATCTCGCGCTCGTAAGATTGAACGTTTCTTAACTCAGCCTTACCACGTAGCCGAAGTGTTTACCGGTCAGAAAGGTGTCTTTGTACCGCTAAGCGAAACACTAAGAGGCTTTAAAGGCCTGTTAAGCGGTGAATATGACGATATCCCAGAGCAAGCGTTCTTGTACTGTGGCTCTATCGACGAAGTGCTTAACAAAGCAAAATCACTCTAAGAGGTAGGTGCACCATGGCTATCGGAATTACAGATAATACATTTCAACTTAATATTGTAAGTGCGGAAGGTACGCTGTTTTCAGGTCCAGCGTATGCCCTAGCCGTTTCTGGCGCTGATGGTGAACTGGGGATTCGCCCCGGTCACTCCCCGCTTCTAAGTAAGATCAAACCGGGCGTAACCGTGTTTGTTACAGACCCTAAATCAGAAGGCCAAGTGCTGTATGTCTCTGGTGGGATGCTGGAAGTTCAGCCGGATGTGGTAACGTTGTTAGCCGACACGGCCTTGCACGGCCAAGATATTGACCGCGCTCGCGCAGAAGAAGCGAAATATGCCGCTCTAGAGAACATCAACAAGGGCAACATAGACATTAACTTTGCACAAGCTCAGCTAGAATTGGCGAAAGCCGTTGCTCAGTTACGTGCATCAGAGCTGACTTCTTCTCACACAAGACACTGAGAATAGAACTTAGATGCTTAGTGCTTATGGCTTAGTGCTTGATGTGTAAATAGTCTACCCACTTAAACATGATTTAAGTGGGTAGACTACATCAGGAGCCCTCACTTCTCTTTCAACTTCCCCACCCTTTTAACCGCTACTAATACATCCTTTTTCACCCGTGCTTACAACATTACTTCTCTGCAAAACGCGCTTGGTGCGGGTCAAGTTCATGACCAAGAGGCTGTGTCAGCGAATGGTAAAGCTCAGGCTTACGACCTCGAATCCAACGTCTCCCAGTACACATGTCTAACTCTTCGGCTTTTAACTCCGCGATCACCATGTCGTCATCAACGCTGTCCGTCTCGGTGATGACTTCACCATAAGGGCTTAAGATCATCGCATTGCCTGTTCTCACTTCATCCATATCAACACCGACACCATTACTGAACACCACAAACAGGCCGTTATCGTGCGCTCTTGCAGGCAGCCAACGCATTAGCCACTCGCGACCATTCTTGCCCTGCATTTCAGCACGAATCACTTCTGGGTTTTCATCTCGGTTAAACCATAAATCTGGGTCAATTCGCTTCATCGCATTGGGGCTACGTGACTGACAACCGCCCGTTTGGTGTGGTGCAATCAATATATCAGCCCCTTTCAAAGCAGTGATTCGGACGTTCTCGACCAAGTTGTTATCCCAACAAATCAAGATACCGACTTTACAACCATGAGGCGTATCGAACACCGTGTATTGGTCGCCGCTACTCATATATGGGCTCACAAAGGTGTGCAGTTTGCGGTGCTTTTGTACCTCACCATTAGGCATCACGAACACATAAGTGTTGTATAACTCGCCATCCACACCCTGCTCTATCAAGCCTGCGCCAACGCTGATTCCAAACTGTGTTGCCAGTGCAATCAACTGTTGCGTGGATTCACCGTTCGGCACAGGTTCCGCTAGTGCTTCTATCTCGTCTCGCGACAAAGCAGACACATGCCAGTAGCCAGTGATGCACATCTCTGGGAAACTGATGATGTCCACGCCACTCTCCGCCGCTTGTCGAACATATTGCTCTATCACAGATAGGTTATACGCCTTGTCACCCGCATGGTGATTGAATTGAACCGACGCTACTTTGATGTCTTTCTTCATGAGTCGTCCTCGAATTTCGCTTTATTTGATTTGGTATGAACTCAGTATAAAAAATCGATTCAATTCCATATAATGAAAGATATTCTTAGTTCAATGAGCATTTGGAATGGAATTTGATTTACTCAAGGCATTCTGTCAGTTGGCTAAATCGGGCAATTACCGTTTGGCGTCAGAACAGCTATACATTACTCAATCGGCCCTCACTAAAAAGATTCAACGACTTGAATCCAACATTGGGGCGTCTCTGTTTTCTCGTGGCAGGAACGGCGCAGAGCTGACGCACGCAGGCAAAACATTACTGGCAGAAGCCCAACGTTTGGTTCATTCAATGCAGGCGTTTGAGCAGCTTTCAGGCTCTGTGGTGAAAGGAACTCAGGGACATTTGAACATAGGCTTTGGCGTGTCCACTTATCATGAAGCGCCCAAGCTGATTGCGGCTTATAAACAGCAATACCCAGACGTTCATGTCACTTTAAATGACACACCGTCTAAGCAGCAGACCGACGAGTTATTGAGCCATGATCTCGATATCAGCTTCAATCGGATACCTAACTCTTTGGGTTTAGAAAGTCTAACCCTATTCAATGATTCGCTTGTGATTGCGGTACACAAAGACCTTCTCAAACAAGCGCCAAGTAAAAATCACGTCGTCTCTGAGTTATCGAAATGGCCTTATCTAAAATTGGCGCAGCACCGTGGCCCTGGGTTAGACAGACAGATTCAACAATATTGCCTTGCCAATAAAATCGACTTATCAAAGACGCAAGAAGCCGATGACATTCTCACCCTGCTTGCCTTGGTTTCTGCCAATATCGGCTTCACCATTGTACCTAGCAGTGCTCAGTTCATTAGCAATACCGATGTGGAATTCATTACTTTAGAAGGTGAATACGCCACCTGGCCAGTGGGATTGATATGGAATGGGAAGAGTGAAAATCCACTCAGGGATCGATTTGTGGAGTTTGTAGCGAATCAGGTTGAAAGCGACTCATAAATGAACAAAGGCTCTTCATGTTTAGGTGCAGTGGCAAACGCACTTTATATTGCGCGCTAAACATGAAAAACCGAATTCTGTCGTTAGCTATAAAAGAATCACAGCTGACTGGCTTCGATCCAGCTACAAATATGACGAGCGACAACCTTAGGCTGTTCCATTGTCGATAGGTGACCACAATCAGGAATGACATGGAGTGATACCTGCTTGATGTGTTTTGCCATTAACAGGTGATTATCGATTGGGCATAACAGGTCATCTTTGCCAGTAATGATCAGCGTCGGAACCTGAATATCGGCCAATAATGGTCTAGCATCAGGACGAGTCGCCAACGCCTGAGCGTGAGCCTCAAACCTTTCCATGCCGATGTTAGTCGCCATTTGAGTAATTCGTTGAGTCAGTTCTTGATTCACTAACTGGTTAGGATGGATAATAAGTGGCATCAAAATATCAGGTGTTATCGACTCAAACTCCCCAGCTTTTGCTTTGTCGACTAAAGCGTTCCTTTTCTCCGACACCTCTGGCTTTTCATCAGCGGCATTGGTGTCCATTAAAATTAAGCCTTTCACGCGTTCTGGAGCCTGTCTAAAGACTTCAAACGCGAGGATTCCCCCCATAGATAAACCACCGAGAACGAAACTTTCAGGTGCATTATCTAGGACTTTATTCGCTAAGGCTTGCATGGATGTTTGCGTTCCTAAGTCACAAGTAAAAGGAGCCACCCAGTCGGGCAGCTCTTTATTGACGTCTTGAAACAACGCTTCATCACATAACAAACCAGGTAGCCATAACAGTGGTACTTCTGGTTTCATCATTCGTTATCCTACAAAGCTTGTGGCTGGTCAGAACCAAGAACGACGTAAGTAAAGCTAGTCCCACGTAGGTTTTCAAGGCTGTATGACGCGCCATCTGGAACGCTAAACACATCACCGGTGGTCAGGACGACTTGTGCTTGCTCGCCGTCTTGAACGATGTTTAACAAGGTGTCACCTTCAAAGTTAATCAGCACCTGCTTCTCACTGCGTTTATGTACTGGAATGCTCGCACCTTCAGTCAGTTCATAAGCCATGATACTCACGTCATCTACACTTTTAACTTGGAAGTCATAGCCAGATGATGGGTGTCCTGTTAATGCAAACTGCTTAACACCCGGCTTATCAAAATCACCAGACACTTCTCGGTAATCTTTTTTCAGCGCAACAAACGGCATCATCTGCTCAGCCGTGTAAGTATCAAATTGGCTCAACTCTTCTTCTGTTAACAGTGGCATCAGATCAGATTGATTTGGAACGGCATCACCGTCAATGGTATCAACCAATGTGCCGTCTGCTTTCAGGTATAAACCGTAACCTTGGCTATCGGTAATCACACTCGGGTGCCAAACCACGCCACCACCGGAATTATCACCACCTAACACAGAATACATAAAGCCGTAATCGCGCCCTACCACCTCAAAACCTCTGAAAAGGTTAGTAGGAATAGAGATAACATCACCATGTGACAACACAGCTTCATTTTCACCTTCATTGCCCCAATAAAATCTGAATTGACCTTTGAAGGCAACGAACAGTTCTGCGGTATGGTGTGAATGCAGAGAGTTTTTGATACCCGGAGGCTGCCCTGCTGCACCGATGTTAAAACCAGCCGTTTCACGAATATGAACATGCTGACGACTGCTTTCCGCGACTCCGGCACCAATAATGCAGAAGTTATCTTTTAGATCGCTGCCAGGAGTGCGCGCATCGATGAATGCACTCGTACCAGGAATCAGTTCCATGTAGCGGACTAAATTGTTATTAATTTTATGTTGTAGGGTCATTCTAAATTCCTTTTTACCTAACCTACGCTCTAGTCAATTCCCCCCAAAGCGCTGATGTTAGGTGCGTAAGCCGCGAACCGCAGCTTTACATTAATTACCTAACGGCCTGCCACCATCGACTGCAATGGTATTGCCGGTTGAAAATGTCAGTAGTTCTGCTGCTGCATAAACGGCATTCGCAACCTCTAGATCACTCGCCAATCGTTTTAGCGGTGTTGATTGCTCTTGCGCGTTACGCCACTCGTCATCGAGACCTTTGACAAATTCGGTGTCCACTAGGCCTGGAGCCACTGCAAGTACTCGAATATCAGGAGACAAGGCACGCGCTAAAGATCGCGTCATATTCTCAACTGCAGACTTACTCGCGCAGTAAGCCACGTTACTGCCCATTGCCGTTTGTGCCGCAATTGAAGTGATGTTCACCACGCAACCTTTAGCGCTACGTAGTAAAGGTTCGAATGCACGTACCATTGAGAATGGAGCTCGCACGTTTACACGGAAGATTTTATCTATCAGCTCATCATTGAGTGACTCTAAATCACTGTGCGCGACAAACTTGGTCATACCAGCACAGTTCACTAACAAGTCTAAAGAAGTTGACGACTCTTTCACTTGTTCGGCTAATGCACCAATTGCGGAACTGTCTTCAACATTCAGTTGATACATAGCGTGGCCTGAGCCTTCCAAGGTATTTAAGATCGTTTGAGCTACGCTTTCGTTGCTGTTGTAGGTAAGCACAACACGGTAGCCAGATTGCGCTAGCTTGTGACATATGGCAGCACCAATGCCGCCACTGCCGCCTGTAACTAAGGCGAGTTTCGTCATGTTATGCCTCTACCAATTTTTCTTTGTAACGACGAACACGAATATCGGCTTGCTCTTTATGACCAGCGAAACCTTCTAATGCACATAAGCGAGAGCAGTATTCACCGACTTTCAACGACGCTGATTCCGTTACACGCTGGTAAGTACACGTTTTAATGAATTTACCGACCCAAAGACCGCCCGTGTAACGCGCTGCTTTATTCGTTGGCAAAGTGTGGTTAGTGCCGATGCATTTATCACCGTAAGAAACATTAGTCTCACGACCTAAGAACAACGCACCGTAGTTCGTCATGTTGTCTAAGAAGTACTTAGGATCTTTTGTCATAACTTGTACGTGCTCAGAGGCAAGATCATCGGCCACTTCAACCATCTCTTCATAGCTGTCACACAGGATAACTTGTCCGTAATTTTCCCAAGCCTTACCTGCAATTTCAGCAGTAGGAAGAATAGTCAGCTGACGCTCAACTTCTTTTACCGTCTCTTCTGCAAATGTTTCACTGTTCGTCAAAAGAACAGCTGGAGAGTTATAACCGTGCTCAGCCTGACCCAATAGATCCGCTGCGGCTAATTCAGGGTCACAACCTTCTTTATCAGCAATAACCAATGTTTCTGTTGGACCAGCAAACAAATCGATACCAACACGACCGAACAGTTGGCGTTTTGCTTCTGCAACAAAAGCATTACCTGGACCAACAATCATGTCGACAGGGGCAATCGTTTCGGTACCAAGAGCCATCGCCCCAACCGCTTGAACGCCACCGAAGCAGTAAATTTCGTCTGCACCCGCCATCGCCATAGCGGCAACAATCGCTACATTTGGTTGACCATTAAAAGGAGGAGCGCAAGCAATAACGCGTTTCACACCAGCGACTTTTGCAGTAAGAACACTCATGTGCGCAGAGGCTACCAATGGGTATTTACCACCTGGGATGTAACAACCAACGCTGTTTACCGGAACATTTTTGTGTCCTAGTACCACACCTGGCATCGTTTCAACTTCAACATCGTGCATTGAGTCACGTTGGATCTGTGCAAAGTTACGTACTTGTGTTTGTGCGAATTCAATATCGTGCTTAGTTGATTCATCCAATGCGTCAACACATGCCTGAATTTGCTCATCGGTTAAACGAAACTGCTCAGGAGACCAGTTATCAAATTTCTCTGAAAGTTCACGAACTGCACTGTCACCTTTCTTTTCGATGTCAGAAAGAATGTTCTCAACCGTTTGACGTACTTGCGCGTTGTTTGATGCCGATGCTTCTTCAGTGATGCCGTGTTTTAGAATGCGAGCCATGCGTAATTCTCCTTGTGGCGTATGCCGAGTTTTTGTTAATTGCTATTAATTTCAGAGGTTATTTTTTGTTTTTGTATACTTTTGGATACGAATGCAAAATAAACATAAACATTTTTTTAACACTTGGCAAATCACTATTTAACATGAACGAATAATTACTAAGCTACTGTTTTAATAAACTAAAATCATAAAAATAGACTAAATAACGACATGGTATGTTTGAAAAACAATCAATTAATGCCATATTGATCACATTGTTTTTACTCTTTTTTTACAACAACACATGTTAAGTTTTGCATACCTTTGCAATGGAGAGTAAAACAAATGGAAAACTTCAAAGACATACTGAAAAACACAGACCGACTCGGAACGTTCGTAAAAACACCCCATCCACACATCATTGAGGTGCTTGCATTAGCTGAGCTGCCTTTCGTTGTTTTGGATGCTGAGCACGCACCGTTTGATCGTTCATCATTGGATAGCTGTATTCTTGCCGCTCGAGCCAATCAACTGCCCTGCATAGTTCGGGTTCAAGATAGCCAGCCATCAACCTTATTGAATGCTTTAGATTGTGGTGCGACGGGCATTCAAATCCCTCACGTGTGCAGTGCTGAACAAGCTGAGAAGCTAGTAAAGATGTCTCATTACGGGGAAGGAGGACGCGGCTATGCTGGTTCGAGTCGCGCTGCGAAATACGCAACGAAACCAATGGCTAACCACCTAAAAGACAGTAAGAACAACACAGTGGTGATCGCCCAAATTGAAGACCCAGAAGGCGTAATCAATGCCGATACCATTGCCGCTGTTGACGGTGTCGATGCCCTGTTCATCGGCCAAGTAGACTTAGCCGTATCTTATGGCGCTGAGAGCGTAAATGACGAATGTGTTCGAGAAGCGAGCATAAAAATAATCAAAGCAGGTCAACAAGTTAACAAACCTGTCGGTATGTTTGTTGCGAATGCTCAAGCGGCTCGCAACTGGAAAGAGCTTGGAGTCAGTTTCTTTTGTGTGGGCTCTGAACACAAAATGATCATTGATGGCTTTCGAAATGAGCAAAGCGTCATGAATTCATAAATTTTCGTTGTGATTTCAAATGTTACACGTATTGTAATTATCAAACCGAGCTCATTTAGTATCGTGCTGCGCTTGGATTTATCGCGATATAAGGAGATTCCCCATAAAAGCGAAAGTTACCTCTATTGATGTCGCCAAAATGCTCGGCGTTTCTCAATCTACCGTTTCTAGGGCATTTAGCCCAACCGCAAGTATTAGCGAAAAGAAACGCAAAATGGTTATGGATGCTGCAACCAAACTTGGTTACACACCGAATGCCATCGCTCGTGGGCTCATTTCCAATCGCTCAGGATTGGTCGCAATCGCACTTGATAGCGAGTCGAACCCAATGTACGACTTGCAATCGCGTGCACTTGCGATGGAAATCCAAAAGCGTGGCGGTCAAGTTGTTCTTTGTCCTATCGACAAAGATGACTTAGATCTCGCCATCTCACGAGCGATTGAGTACCAAGTTGATGGTTTGATCATCGCCACCAGCCGACTGACTTCACGTGCGTTTGCACAATGTGAGAAGTTTGGCGTTCACTTGAGCCTAATTAACCGATATACCGAAGGCATCAATGCGAATAGCGCAGGCTTAGATAACCAAAAAGCAGGCATGCAAGCCGCAGACTACTTACTTGATAAAGGCTATAAACAATTAGCTTATGTGAGTGGCGATGCCGGATCGATGACTAGTGACAAGCGTTGGTTAGGCTTTGCTGAAACCGTGAAAGCACGTGAGGCAGCGTCACCTATCTTCATCAATTCCAAGTACAGTTTTGAAGCAGGATTAGAAGCGGCCAAAGAGTTGATAGAACACACGTCAAAACCTGACGCAGTCTTCTGTGCCAATGATATCCTCGCGATGGGCGTCATGGATGGCCTAAGACAATTGGGCTTTAGTATTCCTGGGGACTTTGCTGTTATGGGTGTCGACGATATCCCAATGGCATCATGGCCTAGCTATGATCTCACCACCATCGCGCAACCAATCGATAAGATTGTTCAAAGTGCCGTAGAAGACTTAATGCAACGTATCAATGAAAACATGGACGCGGAAGGTACATACCTATTAGAACCTGGCATCATTATCGAACGCGGTAGTACTGCACTTAGCCAATAAATCCTTTCTCGTTACACCAATAAAATCCGCTGTGATTGGTGTGCTATACGGATTGTTTTTCGGCATGTTTGTCTACATAGAGTTGGATTCCAAAAAAAATCGTGATGATAGTGAATCTAGCCATCGGGTTTGTTACCCCCCCACTCGGCGCCAACTTATTTATGGCCAGTCAGGTGGGTAACGTGCCGATTGAATCCTTGTCTCGGACGATTTTAGGTTGGATTGGTACCATGCTCGCCGCTTTGATGATCATTACCTTTATTCCAGCGATATCACTGTACCTTCCAGAGTTATTGTCTTAAGCGCTCTCATGAACAAAGCCACTTGATATTCACCTTTGAGTGGCTTTTTCAATCCAACCATCCCCAAACTTATTGTTGCATGCGAACCCATTTTTAATTAAACAAATCCAAACAAAAAATTAACAAACTGAGTAGAATTCCATCGTATAAGAATCATTACTCTAAATTCCCTCTCGTGATCACTTCGATATAGCAAATCGTCACAGAGCATTCTCTGATTTAATACCCACCTCGCCACATCACATAAAATCACAATAAATCACAATAAATACAAGAACTTATGTGGATTTACGTTACATTTAAACCTAATCATCTTGTTCATACACACTCGATAAACAGTGAACCATCACTCAATTATCTTACAGAGAACCGTATTTTGAGAGTTGTTAAAAAACAGATCTAACCCACAATAAAGAAACATATACAAAACACTCAATTGACATAATAGTAACAAAAAGCAATATTGGATACGTAACCAAAAATAACCCAATAACTAATTTTATGACGCATCAGGAGATGATTAATGGCTATGGTTGGCTTTGATTCTAAATGGCAAGATTTTCCAGACTACATATTAGGTATCACTAAAGAAATTTGGGAAGATCGAGGTCTGAGTACTCTACATAACTATTACTCACCTGACATTATCGTCCGTACACCACTCTCCATCACAAAGGGAAACGAAAAAGTCATCAGCGCGACCATGGGCACGCTAGCTGAGTTCCCGAACCGAACCTTATTAGGTGAAGACGTTATTTGGTCAGGGACTCCTGAGCAAGGCATGCTTTCATCACATCGAATCATTTCAACAGCCACTCACACTAATGATGGTGTATTTGGTAAAGCTACGAACAAAACACTTAAGTTTCGAATTATCGCAGACTGCCATGCCATCAATAACCAAATCAATGACGAGTGGATGATCCGAGACATTGCTGCAATCTCAAACCAACTAGGTATGACGTCAAAAGAGTACGCTCGTCAACAAATCGAAATAGAGGGTGGCGTTGAACAATGCCCATACCCTTTCACTCCCCAAGTCGACATACAAGGCCCTTACCTTGGCGTGGGTAACGACAATGAATACGGTCAGCGCTATGAAGACATACTGCGACGTGCAATGAGTGCTGAGTTCTCAGTAATACCAAAGGAATATGACCGAGCTTGTATCGGTGAATACACGGGTGGTCAAACTGCGCTCTCTCATAATGAGATAGACCAGTTTTGGATGTCACTACGCTCTTCCTTTCCGAACGCTGAGTTCAAAATTCACCACCGTATTGGTCGCAATGACGAAATGATGTCCCCACGTGCTGCTATTCGTTGGTCGCTACAAGGCAAGCATGAAGGTTACGGCATGTTTGGAAAGCCTACAGGAAAAGACGTCTACATCATGGGAATCAGCCATGCAGAGTTTGGGCCTTGGGGTCTACGCAGAGAGTTTACTCTACTTGATGAAAGTGCTGTCTGGAAACAGATTTTAATCCAAATCGGTTAACCATATAAGGAAGTATTATGTTGAACAGCTTGATAGAAAATTTCTACAAAACCTATTTTAACGCTCACTCTTCAGAACGGACTCAAGTCGCCCACGAGATGCTAAATGCTGACGTTAAATGGTGTGTCGCTCATCCGATTAACGACGTCTCTGGTGTCGATGAGACTGAGCAAGCGTTTCTATTACCGCTAATAAACTCGCTACCTGATGTTGAACGACGCCCTTCAATCATTATGCAAGGTGAATACGAAGGCCGCACTTGGGTAAACTCTACGGGTTATTTTGTCGGCACATTTGCACAACCGTTATTTGGTATTCCAGCAACAGGAAAAACGCTCTACTTGCGCTACACCGAAATGGTTTGCACCCAAGATGGTCAAATTATTGAATCCTATCTAATCCCTGATTTTATTGATGCAATGAGCCAAGCTGGCGTTAATCCGTTACGCAAAAGCCTAGGTCATACTGGATTAATCCCTACCCCAGCAACTCAAGACGGAATACAGACAGGTAGCATCGCAGCGGAAGAGAGTGAGAAAAGCCAAAAGCTAGTACTAGACATGCTGGCTTGCTTGGGTCGATTTGACGGCAAGCGTCTTGATTCAATGGATCTAGAAAACTACTGGCATGACGACTTTATGTGGTACGGACCTGCTGCGATCGGTACGACACGTGGTATCCAAGGTTTCCGAGACCACCATCAAGGACCGTTTGTATTTGCCTTCCCTGATCGAAGTGTCGATATAGAGCTCAATATTTTGTCCAAAAATGACTACGTATCCACAGGTGGTTGGCCACACATGCACGGTACGCATACTGGCACCAGTGGCTGGTTAGGATTAGCACCTACAGGCAAGCACATCGAGCTTCGCGTTATGGATATCTGGCGACGAGAAGGCGAATTACTCAAAGAAAACTGGGTCGCTATCGATATAGCACACATATTGAAACAGCTTGGTTACGATCTGTTTGAGCAAATGGAAGAACAATTAAAAGGACGTGAGCATGTATGAGTTTGGAGCTTTAAACTGGACAATTCTCGGTACTTATATCGTCCTTACTTTAGTTATGGGTGCACTAGTTGGTAGACGTGTTACTTCCGCTAACCAATTTGCATTAGGCGATAGAAATATTCCATGGTGGGCCATCGGTATTTCCGTTGTGTGTACCTATGTTAGTGCAATGTCTTTCTTGGGTGGGCCGGCTTGGTCTTATAAAGAAGGCTTGTCGGTGATCGCTATCCACCTAAACTACCCTTTGGTGATTTTCTTTATCGTTGCTGTGTTTATGCCGTTTTTCTACAACAACGGCCTCACTTCAATTTATGAATATCAAGAACGACGCTTTGGTAAAGCCTCGCGTATCACTCTGTCTTTGATTTTCTTAATTAAACAGGCGATAAGCTCAGCAGCGGTCTTGTATGCGACCTCATTAATCCTCGAGTTCATTACCGGTATCGATGTTACTTACTGCATCGTCATTGTCACTGTTATCGCGCTGATCTATACCGTAATGGGGGGAATTGCCGCCGTTATTTGGACAGATGTCATTCAAGCGGTCATTTTGTTTCTTGGGGCATTCATCATTATCGAAGCCGTTTGGAATGGCATGCCACAACCAATGACCGAAGTGATGCAAGATCTAAAGTCACAAGGCATGACGAATGCATTACAAACTAATTTAGATTTAAGCCAAGTTACCACCGTATGGGCTGGCGTTATCGCAATGACGATGTTCCACACTACTGTGTATGGCGGTAACCAAATGATGGTTCAACGCTGTATGGCGGCTAAAAGTATGGGTGATGCGAAAAAAGCGATGCTAATGATGGGTTATGTTGCTTTCTTCATCTACTTCGTATTCATTCTATTAGGCGTGTTATTCAACGCTTATTACGATGGTAAAGAGTTTGAAAATGGCAACACCATTATCCTGCACTATGCTAGCGAATATGGTATGCCAGGGCTGATGGGGATTATCGCTGCGGCTATTCTTGCAGCAAGTATGTCAAGCCTAGATTCCGCCTTTAACTCTATGGCTACCGTCTCTGTGACTGACTTCTATAAACGCTTTTATAAGAAAAATGAGTCAGAGGAACATTACCTCAAAGCATCGCGTTTCTTCACGGTTATGTGGGCGTTATGTATTATCATTCCAGCCTTCATGTTTGCGACCAGCACCGGCTCAGTTTTAGAAATATTAAGTAAAGCGGGTTCATATTTTGTGGGTGCAAACTTCTGTATGTTCGTTCTTGGCTTCTACTCTAAACATATTACAGAAAAGGGACTATTAATTGGTGTCGCTGCAGGCTTCGTGGCGATTTGGTATGTAGCGGTAGCGACTGATATTGCTTGGCCTTGGTACTGTGTTATCGGCGTCTTAGTTAATGCTATTGTCGCGTACGCAGCAAGCTTACTGCTAACCGGAAAACAGACAAAAATGCACCTCTACACAATCAAAGGTCAACAAGCAGAGTACGCGCGTTTGAACAAACCGATCAAAGAAGACGGTTGGTATGTTGTTCCGGGTAAAGTCGATGCACCTTGTTGGGGACTACTCGTGATGTTTGTATTCTCGCTCGTTCTACTGTGGGGGATTAACGAGTTCATTGAGAACGCACCGATTTTGATTAACTTTATCCGTATCTGCTCTGTCATTGTTGCGGCAAGTGTCATCGGTTATATGATTTACTCATTCAAGCGATCTAAGACGTCAAATGAAGTAGAACAAACCAGCTAGAGTTATCCTCAAATTAAACTAGCTCCAACAAAAAAGGCTCACTAGATAGTGAGCCTTTTGATATCTGCTTAACGCAAAGCCGAGGTTTAACGTTGCTTGGTTTTCAAATGAATAGTTCTAAAAGAATAGTCTTAGAGCAGTAGTTTAGAACTATAACTTAGAAGAATTCAATCGAGTTACGGCCGCTTTTGTCATCACGTTGTGGCTTAGGCGTATCCGCTTTCTTTTTCGGTTTGTTTTCTTTCTTCTTCTCTTTTTTCTCTTTCTTTGGTTCAGCCGTTGCGCTTAGCATTTCTGCTTTGCTTTTCTTAGATTCTTTCTTCTTAGAATCCTTTTTAGACTGACCTTTCTTCGCCTTATTATCTTTTTTAGGCGCGTCTTTCTTTTTCGGCTTTTCTGATTCTTCTTGTACTGGCTGATCACACACCACTACATAGTACTCTTGGTTGAATTCAAAGAAATCACCATCGTACATTTTACGACGTTTACGAGTTTCTAATTCACCATTTACCGCTACGTAGCCTTCAGAGATGATGTGTTTAGCTTCACCGCCACCACTCACTAAGTTAGCAATTTTAAACACTTTGTAGAGCTCGATTGGCTGTGATGAAACATCGATACCAATTGCTTCAATCTCAATCTCTTCGCCTTCTTCTCCAAGCTCTTGGCCTTCGTAGTCAGCGTCTTCGTAATGTTCTTGGTCCATGGTGACCTCTACCTAAATATGTACTTCTGAAATATTGGGCGCAGTGTAATCTTAAAACAAGTAAATGACCATGCCCGATTAATGTATACAGTCTTATATTGTAAGTGCTTTCAGCCCACCAATTACACTCAAAAACAAAAAAGCTCATGTGCAGTATTAACGGCGCATGAGCTCAAATCAGATAATGATCTTAGGGATCATATAAACCTAAAGCTAAGATAGACTGATAACAGGAGTAAATTTAAACATATCTTGGAAGGTACAAAACTCCACAGGGCCATGCGTCAAAAAGCCAAACGATTGAGCTAGACGCTCACCAACGCGCTTCGCTGTCTGCTGTAGTTCAATCTTATCTTGCTCTTCCAATTCTATCACGCGGTAGCTCAAGGTAATATGAAAGTGATAGTCATCGAAATCAGGTACGTTAATACCTGTGGCGGCTTTTAGCGCTTCACGACACTGCTTCAGAGCTTGAGTAGACTGATCGTTAGCCGGTTTAATACGAATCGCAGTACCGCCAATCGGGCAGTTGTAAACGTAGTCATACATCATTTCAAAACCGCCTTGTGCACCTACTTGGCTTGCTTCAGTCGCGAACAAGTCGGTTGTTTCCGAAAGATCTGCGGCTAGGTCTAGTTTCGATGTCCACTTATGCGCTTCACGAATTTGATCGCAAACCCCTTCAAATACCGTCATGTGCATACTTGAAATCGGCAAGAAAGAAAATTTATCACCACAATTCATCGACTTAAGTTGGTCTTGCGCCCAACGTAATTCGTCAATCAAAGGCAACGATTGATCAAGGTGACAAATAAAAGTGTTGCCAGGGAATGTTCTTACGCTTCCATCTTCATGGAACTTAACACCCACACTTGGTGCATATTTCATAACAATTATCCGATGTTTTTATTAAATACCTAGCGTGCGAAATACTGGGAACATGCATGCCCCATAGGTATTTAGCGACGATCCAATTTTTGAAGGAGAGAATTGAGCCATTGCATATGAGCGTTCAGCTTCTTCCCAAACCTTATCTAATGCGACTTCATCAATAATGGCTTGGCTGATATGTTGAGGGCAAGAACCACCAATTACTATACAATCTGGGTCGAACCAACCTAAAGTGACAACTAACATAGGCTTAAGCTGAGCAGCGGCAAAACGCACCCATTTTGATACCACAGGGTTATCTAACCCCGGAATATCTTCAGGACCATCCACTTCCAGTCCTGATGCCGCCAGTTGATCCAATAAGCCACGAATAGTAGGCTTATTTTCTTCGCCAAGCAGGTTGAAGTATGTGCCGATTTCACCCGCATTATGCCGACTGCCTCGGTAAAGTTTGCGGTTGATGATCGCACCGCCCCCCACACCATGACCTAACTCAAACAGCACCATGTTTTTTACTTCTGGCCACTGACCAGAATAAAACTCACCTACAACAGCAACATTACAGTCATTATCGATCCAGACTGGCCATTCAAATACGTCACCAAAGATGCTTGCTAAATCGACCCCTCGCCAATGTCCCATCTGAATAATAGTACGAATCGACTTACCATCACCTTCAGAAGGCCCAGGCATAGAAACACCAATCCCCAAGATGCGTGCATTTTGGATTTTATGTTTATCAACCAATACGTCTATTTGAGCCTTAATGTTCTTAAGTACATCTATAATTGGCGCATCTTCGGCGTAATCGATGGTTTCAGTATCAATCACTTCACCGCAGAAGTTTGCCAAAGCGACTTCAATTCGGTGAATATGGAAAGCGATACCAAATGAAAATGCTGCGTATGGGTTCAACTGCAACGGAATGATGGGTTGGCCACGACCGACTTTTTCTCTTGGTCCTTCTTTAATCATGTTCATTGCCAGTAACTCTTTAGAAATACTGGTCACAGAGCCACTACGCAAACCTGTTTTTTCAACAATTTTTGCGCGTGGTACCGAGCTATGCTGTCGACAAACCGCCAGTAATTTCTTCTGTCCTGGTGTTAATTCTAGTTGTAATGGTTTTATCGGCGTCAACATGTTCGGTGGTTCTCTATCTAATGGTTTTAGTTTTACTTTTTAACTCTAGGAAATGTAAGCGATTAAATCGCATCCATACCGGACTCTTGTACTAACTCTTTCAACATATCAATATCGTCATGGCTAATCATATCAACGAGTCCAAACCTCAACCATTGAATAATTTCACTATGTGCATCGTAGCCATAATATTGGTTAAGCCATTGTGTCGGTTTCATATTTTTATCTTTATTCGGTAAATACAAACGCGTGGTCAAACCCGATTTTTTGTACTCTTCCAACACCGCTTGAGTCGTATATGGGTATTCAACACAAACTGCAGAAGCATTCGATTCAAGCACTGCATTTAACTGGTTTTGGTAGTGCGCAAGCGTTACAACTTGTAATTGAATATTTGGCAAACGCTGTTTCACAAGGTTAACTAAGGTATGGTCAAAGCCTAGCAATTGGATATGCGCAAGAGCATTGGGTGTTTGTTCTATCAAAGCAGTAAACTGCTCAGCAAATCGGTAATGGTTACGCCTCTGTTTTGCCTCAACAATCAACCCAAGTTGATGTTTAACCGCCCATTCAAGCACTTCACTAAATGTGGAGATTGACGTGTTTTCAAATGACGGGTGAAACCAGCTACCGAAATCCAACGCTTCTAGCTCAGATAACGTCATTTGCTCGACATATCCACTTCCATTAGACGTACGGTCGACACTTGGATCATGAATAACGACCAACTCTTCATCCGCAGTCATAGCAATATCAATTTCTATACAGCTGGTACTACGCTCTACAGCACTTATAAAAGCAGGCATAGTATTTTCTGGGCAG
The DNA here is from genome assembly GCF_030397615.1 of Vibrio sp. 14N.309.X.WAT.E.F5. Taxonomy (NCBI): domain Bacteria; kingdom Pseudomonadati; phylum Pseudomonadota; class Gammaproteobacteria; order Vibrionales; family Vibrionaceae; genus Vibrio; species Vibrio sp. 14N.309.X.WAT.E.F5. Next base: position 128,810 of record NZ_JAPNXR010000002.1, read on the forward strand.
CGAATACAGTCACCTCTGTGACTATTTACAAGAATCTGCCCTTTTTTCGCCACATCAAAAGTAAACATAAATCGCCACCAATTAAACTACCCCAAAAAGTTTAATACAGAATACAGAGCAATTCAGCTTTATGTCAACCTAGAAATACACACCAAAAACCAGAAATAAAAACAGCTAGAAAACAATGACTTATTAAACTTTCCGTGATCGAAGAATGATTTCTGTGCGAAAAATATCGATCGTTAATAAAACTGAAATAAACTGTAAATAATCTAACTCGAAATTTAAACTTTTAAAAAAAGGTTAATCATGGCAATTTTGGAACTTCGTTCTGTGACGAAAACTTATGGTGACTTTTACGCATCAAAAGAGATCTCATTCTCTGTAGAACAAGGCGAGTTTGTCACTCTACTTGGACCAAGTGGTTGCGGTAAAACAACATTGCTGAAAATGATTGGCGGATTTCAAACACCTACATCTGGAGAAATCCTGATGAACGACCGTGTTGTGAACCAGATCCCGCCAGAAAAACGTGAAACAGCAATGTGCTTTCAATCTTATGCGTTGTTTCCACATTTAAGTGTTTCTCACAATATCTGCTTCGGCATGGTTCAGCAGAAGATCGACAAGAACGAACAAAAACGCCGTTTAGCAGAGATTTTGTCTCAGGTTGGTCTGATTGAACACAAAGACAAATTGCCAGCACAATTATCAGGTGGTCAACAGCAGCGAGTCGCTCTAGCTCGTGCAATGGTGACTCGCCCTGACATCATCCTATTTGATGAACCTTTATCTAACCTTGATGCAAAAATGCGTGAGGGGGTACGTTTCGAAATTAAAGAACTGCAACGCCAGCACAACCTAACATCTATCTATGTCACACATGACCAAGCTGAAGCGCTAGCGATGAGTGACAGAATTGTCGTGCTTAACGGCGGCAACATAGAACAGATTGGCACACCTGAAGACATTTACTATCGTCCAGCTAACCGTTTTGTTGCCGACTTCATCGGTGCTGCAAATATCCACCAAGCCTATGTAGAACAAACTTCGGAAGACAACCAATACCGCGTGAGTTGTAACATGGGTGAATTTGTCGTTGAATCATCAGAAAAACCACAAGCCAATGAAGTTTTTGTTTGCTGGCGCCCTGAAGATGCAGAAATTTGTAAAAAGGATGAAGCCAATAGCTTTGAAGTTAAAGTCGAATCATCAGCTTTCCAAGGTAATAACCTAGATGTGTTTGGATGGGTAGGTACCGAGATTCCTCAGAAAATTCGCTTACAACTGAATGGTCGAGTTTCTGCTCAAAAAGGTGAAACTATTCATGTAAAACTGCCTGAATTTGGAATTCGCTTCCTAGAGGGAGTAAGCGCATGAATCTCAAACCCTACTTATTGCTGATTCCGGGAGTTGGCACCATTGCCTTACTCATGGGAAGCGCGCTCTATGTGGTGGTCGCGCAAAGCTTTGGTATGTTCAGTGTAATGGGCGAAACCAATGCAACTCTTGAATATTGGCAAGCGACTCTAAGCGACCCAATTTTATGGCGCTCAGTAACTTACTCGCTAAGAACTTCAGTACTCGGTACATTAGGCGCTGTCATACTGGCCTACCCTATTGCACTTTGGTTACACAAACCTATCCCGGGTAAACCTGCCATTATCGGTGTTCTCCGTGCTCCTATGTTTGTCCCGGGGCTTGTTGCTGCGTTCTTATTAATGAACGTGATTGCTTACCACGGTATTTTCAACGAATCATTATTGGCATTAGGCATTATTGATAAGCCCATGCGTATGTCTAACGATAAGTTCGGTTGGAGCATTGTAGTGCTACAAGTTTGGAAAAACTTACCGTTTGCCCTAATCCTGATCAGTGGTTCAATTGCCAGCATTCGTGGAGATCTAATGGACGCTGCTCTAGACCTCGGCGCGACTCGCTGGGCAAGATTCTGTCAGGTGATTTTTCCGTTAACAATTCCAGCATTACAGGCTGCATCTATTCTGATTTTCATTGGCGCACTTGGTGATTTCTCGTTTGCTTCCGTAGCAGGTTCTCGCAGCAGCTACTCACTGGCTATGTTAATGAACATTACCGCAACCCAATATTACGAATGGGAGAACTCAGCAGTGATCGCTATGGTCATCATGCTTCTCGCAGGCTTCTCCGCTGTCGTTCTTACTTTACTAACTCAACCATTTCTTACACGTAAAAGCGTTGTTGTTGATATGGAGAAAGCATCATGAGTCGCCTACGCAACTTAACGAATACCCAATGGGTTATGTTGATCTCAATTAGCTTCTTTGTGCTAGTGAATTTTCTTTGGCTGGGTGTGCCATTTGCTATGGCTATCATTTGGTCCCTAGTCGATCCAAACCACCCATGGAGTTACCCAGACTTATTCCCACAAGTTCTCTCTTTTGGACGTTGGGTTGAAGTGTGGGAAAACACTTCCCTACCAGAAGCACTACGCAACAGCTATTCGGTTGCGCCAGCGGTAGCTATTTTGACCATCACTTTAGCAATGCCGACAGCCTATGCCTTTGGTCGCATGGAGTTTCGTGGCAAAAAGCTTGCTGAAATGGTGTCACTGCTGCCGATGGTTATGCCTTCAATGATCTTGGCTGTCTTTTTCAGTGCCATGCTCCTTGAACTAGGTCTAACTGATCCATACGTAAACATTGTCATTGCGCATACAGTACTGGCTCTGCCTTACGCAATTCGTATTTTGTCAGCAGGCTTTAAAGCCATTCCACAAGATTTGATTGATGCCTGTTCAGACATGGGAGCTGGTAAAATTGGTACTTTCAAACACGCATTCTTGCCGATGCTAAAACCAAGCTTACTTGCATCATCAATCTTCTGCTTGGTAATCAGTATTGAGGAGTTCAACATGTCTTACGTACTGGGTGCCCCTGACTTTATTACCGTTCCAACAATCTTATATTCGTTTTTGGGGTACTCATTTATCAGACCTGATGCTGCCGTTGTATCACTGATTCTAGTCATTCCAAATGTACTACTAATGTTACTAATTGAACGTTTATTGAAAGGAAATTACTTGTCTCAATCGACGGGTAAAGCTTAATTTCGTGAGGATACAATGAAAAAAACTCTACTAGCAGCACTACTTAGCACCACAGCATTTTCTAGTTTTGCATACGATGTAAATACAATGACGTGGGATGAAATTGAATCTAAGGCAAAAGAAGAAGGCTCGGTGACTTTCTCTGTATGGTACCTACAACCAGGTTGGAGAAAGTTCGTCAAAAGCTTTGAAGAAGAGACTGGCATTAAAGTTCGTATCCCAGAAGGTACTCACGATGGTAACCGTAACAAGCTTCAAGCTGAAAGCCGTCGTGATAAAGGCTCAATGGATGTCGTAGCACTTGGCCCAACAGCGTTGAACACATTCAAACTAGAAAACACGCTGTTAAGCTTAAATAAGCTTCCAGAAATTCAAAAGCTGAACCAGTCGGCAGAAGGGATTAACTCTAAAGGCTATGGCGTCACGTTCTGGGGTAACCAAACCGGTCTAGCTTACGATCCTAGCCGTATCAAAGAGTCTGATTTACCACAGACCTTTGAAGAGATGGAAAGCTACATCAAAAGCAACCCAATGGCATTTGGTGTCAACGATCCAAACGGTGGTGGTGCAGGTCAGCGCTTTATCGAATCCAGCATCCGTCACGTATCGGGTGATTTTGACATGACGAACAAACTAGATAAAAAAGTCGTGAAATCTTGGGCTCAAACTTGGGATTGGTTTGAAGCTAACGAAGAAGACATGCTTATCACAGCATCCAACGCAGATAGCCTAACTCGTATTAATGACGGCGAAATTACATTAGCACCGGCATGGGAAGACCACTTAGCTGGTTTACAAAAACGAGGCGCAATCACAGATCGCATTAAGTTCTATATCCCTGAATTTGGCATGTCTGGCGGTGGTAACTTTGTCACTGTAGCGAAAAACAGCCAGCATCAAGCCGCATCACTCGTCTTTATCAATTGGTTGACGTCAGCAGACACACAAACAGCATTGAACGCGGAGTTTGGCACTGCGCCACAACACCCAGATGCAGACTCTTCTAAGGCGCTGATCTCACAAGATATGCGCAACAACTCAACCGAACCGTTTAACTCTGAGTACAGTGCTTATCTGAAGAAGCAATTCACTCGTAATGTACTAATGCGTTAAATTTAGATATTTCGATGCAATGGCTTAGCCTTTACCAGTAATTAAAACTAAAAAAGAACGATACGCTAAGTATCGTTCTTTTTTATTACGTATTGTACAAACATGAATAAAGTTAGTTTATGTTAGATAGCGAAACTAACTGCTGCGTATATTCATGCTTGGGGTCACTAAACAGTATCTCTGTATCCCCTTTCTCAACCACCTCGCCTGCTTTCATCACAATGGTGTAGTGACATAAGGATTTCACTACATTCAAATCATGGCTGATAAACAAATAGGTTAAGCCATACTTTTCTTGGAGTGACTTCAGCAAATCCAGTACTTGAGCTTGAACGGTTCTATCTAATGACGATGTCGGTTCATCGAGCAAGATAAACTCTGGCTTAAGAATCAGAGCACGTGCAATAGCAATACGCTGCCTTTGTCCGCCAGAAAATTCGTTGGGGTAACGGTGGCGAGTTTCAGGGTCTAGATCGACCTCTTTCATAACGTCACAGATGCGTTGGTCTAGTTCAGTATCATCCAATTGCTGATGAACCAACAAACCTTCGCCAATCACTTGCGCGACCGACATTCTTGGGTTCAATGCCGAGAATGGGTCTTGAAAGACCACTTGCATACGGCTACGAAACGGCAGCATCTGTTGGCGGTTTAATCCTTGAAGCTGTTCGCTCGAATAAGTAATCGAACCTTCACTCTCCACCAGCTTGAAAATCGCCATACCGGTTGTTGATTTACCCGAACCACTCTCACCGACTAGGCCGATGGAGTGCCCTTTCTTCAAGGTGAACTCCATATCCGTGACGGCTTTAACATGCGAAATAGTACGCTTGAATAAGCCACCAGTAATCGGGAACCAAACACGCAGTTGGTCAACATTGAGCAAAGGTTTGCTTTCTGGTGATACAGGAACAGGCAAACCTTTTGGATCGGAATTGATGAGCTTTTGAGTGTAAGGGTGAGCGGGCGCGTTAAACAGAGTTTTGCAGTCGTTGCTTTCCACAAGACGACCGTCTTTCATTACCGCGACTCTGTCGGCAATTTTACGAACGATACTCAAATCATGGGTGATGAAAAGCATCGCCATACCGAGCTCTTGTTGCAGGTCTTTCAACAAATCCAAAATCTGTGCTTGTACCGAAACATCCAAAGCTGTTGTGGGTTCATCAGCAATAAGCAGCTCTGGCTCGTTAATTAGAGCCATTGCAATCATTACACGCTGACGCTCTCCACCAGACAACTCATGTGGGTAAGCTGAAATCTTTTGCTCTGGGTAGCGAATGCCCACCTTGGATAACCATTCTATCGCCAAGGCTTGCGCTTTATTGGTTCGCATACCTCGGTGAATAGAAAGAGTTTCAACCAGCTGCTTACCGACTCGATGAAGCGGATTAAGCGAAACCATAGGCTCTTGGAAGATCATACCGATACGGCCACCACGAATCCCACGCAGCTGTCTTTCAGAACAACTCAGAATATCGGTGCCAGAGAAATTGATCTTACCGTTTAAGTAATGAGATGAGCCTTTTGGTAACAGCTTTAAAATAGAGTTAGCCGTGACCGATTTACCGGAACCACTCTCACCCACCAGCGCGAGCGTTTCACCTTTGTATATTTCTAGAGAGACATCTTGTGTCACTTGTTCTATCGAGTTTTTTCGCCCGAAACCGACAGATAGTTTATCTATGGTCAAAACCGGAGAAGCAGGCGTTGTATTTGAAGTCATAACCTATCCTTACTTCTGTTGATGCGGGTCGAAGGCATCACGTACCGCTTCACCAACGAAGACAAGTAACGTAAGCATCAGTGAAAGCACGACGAAAGCAGAGATACCGAGCCAAGGCGCTTGTAAGTTAGCTTTACCTTGCGCCAATAGCTCACCTAATGAAGGTGAGCCCGCAGGAAGACCAAAGCCCAAGAAATCTAACGACGTTAATGTGGTGACCGACCCAGAAAGAATGAACGGCATCATGGTTAACGAAGCAACCATCGCGTTGGGTAGCATATGGCGAAGCATAATGCGTTTGTCATCAACACCCATGGCTTGGGCGGCTCTTACGTAGTCAAAGTTTCGACAGCGTAAGAATTCCGCACGCACGATACCCACCAAACTCATCCAACTGAACAGCACCATAATCCCTAACAACCACCAGAAATTAGGCTCAATGAAGCTCGACAGAATGATCAGTAAGAACAGGGTCGGCATACCAGACCACACTTCAATGAAGCGTTGTCCGAATAGATCAACCCAGCCACCGTAGTAGCCTTGGGTTGCCCCAACGACGACACCTACCACACTCGATACAATCGTCAGAATAAAACCGAATAGAACCGAAATACGGAACCCATAAATGATACGCGCCAATACATCTCGCCCTTTATCATCGGTCCCTAACCAGTTCACTGAATCAGGTTCCGATGGCACCGCGCCTGAAATATCGAAGTTTATCGTGTCGTAACTAAACGGAATGATTGGCCACACGATGTAACCGCTGTCTTCAATGAGTTCGATAACATACGGGTCTTTGTAATCCGCTTCGGTTTCAAACTCGCCGCCAAATTCAGTCTCGGCATACTCATTAATGACAGGTACAAACCACTGATTATCATAAGAAACCAATAAAGGCTTATCGTTGGCAATGATCTCAGCGAACAGACTCAGTCCAAACAAGATGGTAAATATCCAAAGGGAGATAAAACCACGCTTGTTTGCTTTAAAACGTAACCAACGAGCTTCAGCTAAAGGGTTGTTAAACATTTATTATCAATACCTTGTTATTCGTTCGCCATTAACGCGCTTCAAAATCAATTCGAGGATCAACCCAGGTATACGTCAGGTCGGAGATAATGCTCAGCACCAAGCCAAGCAAGGTCATGATATAGAGAGAGCTGAACACCACGGGATAGTCACGTTGAATGGTTGATTCAAAACCAAGCAGACCAATGCCTTCGAGTGAAAACATCACTTCAATCAACATAGAACCCGTGAAGAAAATACTAATAAATGCGCTTGGGAAACCCGCAATAATAATCAACATCGCATTACGGAAAACGTGCTTGTAGAGAATACTGCTCTCGTCCAAGCCTTTCGCTCGCGCCGTCACCACATATTGCTTATTGATTTCATCAAGGAAGGAGTTTTTGGTCAGCATGCTGAGTGTTGCAAAGCCACCGATGACCATAGCAAAAATAGGCAAAGCTAAGTGCCAGAAGTAGTCGCCAATTTGCTGATACCAATTAAGCTGATCAAAGTTACTCGACACCAAACCTCGCAATGGGAACCAACTGAAGTAGTTACCACTCGCGAACAAAATAATCAGGATAATCGCAAACAAGAAGCCCGGAACGGCATAGCCGACAATCACGACCGCGCTCGACCAAATATCGAAGCGAGAACCGTGATGTATCGCCTTCATGATGCCTAAGGGTATCGAAATCACATAGATAATTAACGTACTCCAGAGCCCTAAGGAAATGGAGACGGGCAGCCGCTCGATGATCAAATCAATAACGTTGCCGCCCTTAAACAAGCTTTCACCGAAGTTAAAGGTCGCGTAATTCTTCAACATATCAAAGTAGCGAACATGAATCGGCTTATCAAAACCAAACTGCTTTTTGATCTCTTCAACCACTTCAGGATCAAGCCCACGAGAGCCTTTATAGCCACTGGCAGACGCTTGGTCACTTTCGCTTAAATCAACTTCTTGTCCACCACCAGAAAAGCGCTCCATGATGCCAGAGTTATGCCCTTCTAATTGAGCAACGGCTTGTTCTACCGGACCTCCAGGGGCAATCTGGATGATGAAAAAGTTGATGGTGATGATCGCCCACAGCGTGGGGATCACCAACAATAAACGCCGAAATATATACGCGGCCATGCTAACTAACTCCTAGCGACGTTTTTCAGGAAGCAGAGCTGCCTTCTCTTCTGAAATCCACCATGTATCGATACCTAAATCGTATTTAGGCAATACATCTGGACGCTCAAACTTGTCCCACATTGCTACGCGATATTCGCCAACGTGCCATTGCGGGATATTGTAGAAATTCCACTGCAATACTCGGTCCAGTGAACGACCTAGAGTAAGAAGCTTTTCAGGATGCTGTTGGTTACGCGCAATTTCTTCTGTTAACGCGTCAACAACTGGATCGATAACACCTGCAGTATTGTAAGTAGAATCAATGTAGTTAGAGTTCCAAACGATCATTAAGTTCGGGCTAGGATAAGGGTTTGCGGAAAATGACGACGAAACCATGTCGAAATCACGATCACGTAAGCGCTTGATGTACTGAGTGGTATCGATGGTACGAATCTTCATCTCGATACCCATGCGCTTAAGGTTCTTTTGAACCGGCGTTGCGATACGTTCCGTGGTTGGGCTGTAAATCAGCAACTCAAATGACATCGGTTTGCCCGTCTTTTCGTTGGTCATTACTTTGTCTTTCAGCACCCAACCCGCCTCTTTCAATAGTTTGAAAGCCGTGCGCATCTGGCTACGAATACGACCGCTACCATCGGTGACGGGTGGTTGGAATTCTTCGGTGAAAACTCGCGGTGGAATCTGATCTTTGTATTGAGACAACAGCTCAACTTCAGCTTCGCTTGGTAAGCCTTTCGCTTCGTAGTCGGTATTTTGGAAGTAGCTACGAGTACGTTTGTACTGACCGTAGAACATGTTCTTGTTCATCCACTCAAAGTCCATCGCGTAGGTTAACGCTTCACGAACTTTAGGATCAGAGAACACTGGAGATTGAATGTTGAAGACGAAACCTTGTGTTGTTTCAGGCTTCTCGTGGTTGATCTCTTCTTTAATGATGTAGCCTTTATCGAAGTTCGCGCCTGTGTAGGAGTTGGCCCAGAACTTAGCCGAGTTCTCGGTTCGAAGATCGAACTCCCCAGCTTTAAAGGCTTCTAGCATTACGGTGTCATCACGATAGTAATCGTATTGCACCTGCTTGAAGTTATTACGACCAACGTTAACGGGTAGGTCTGCTGCCCAATAGTTTTCATCTAAACCATAGGTAACACTTTGGCCCGATTTGTAGCTGATGATCTTATAAGGACCACTACCGACTGGTGGCTCACTTAGAGGCTCAGACAGCTTTCTGTCTTTCCAAAAATGTTTCGGTAATACACGAGTGCTTTGCGCAAAACTGAACAGTTTTTCGCGGTTTGGACTGTTCATTTCAATACGAACAACCAAATCAGAGACCGCTTTTACTGACTTAATTTCTTTGTAATACACACGATACTGAGGCACGCCCTCGGTTGAGAACTTGTCAAAAGTGAAGGCAACATCATGCGCAGTGATAGGCTCGCCATCTTGGAATTTAGCGTTTGGGTTGATGTCGATTTCCATCCACGTGAAATCACTGGCGTAGCGAACCTTTGAAGCAATCAATGGATAGTACGCATCAATCTCGTCACTCGGAGAAAACATCAAGGTATCGTAAATCTCTCCGGTATAACTTGCAGCAACGCCGCGGGAACCGAATCGATTAAAGCTATCGTACGTACCTATGCTGCCATAGGTCACTTTGCCCTGCTTTGGCGCATCAGGATTAACGTAATCGAAGTGAGTAAAATCGGCTGGATATTTTGCTTCACCAAAACCAACCAGTTGTGTGGTTTCAATAACGGTGACAGCAGGAGTTGATTGGGTATCAGAAGCGTAAGTAACGGAGGGTTGTAAAGCAATAAGCGGCAACATGATTGCACATGACTTCAAATTAAACCTGAAAAACTGAGTGCGTTGCGAGGCTTTGCGTCGAAAAACTGTTCCCATTTGACTCTCCCTTCAAATGTCATGAATTCTATATTCAAGTTGATTTATCGGCTTTGAATGCATGCCGTTAAATCAAGTATAGGTTCAAATCTAACATCATGTAATAACTAATAAAACCATCAGCACTCTATCTCTGACGGTTTATTTACAATTAACTCGTCACCGCTCGAAGTTATTGGATGCAGTGAGCTTTGATTGCTTTGATTGAGTTGATTAGCTTGGTGACGTTAGAAAGCACGGGGTAAGGCAGAAGCACTATGATTGCTCTAGCCTGAATGGCACAAGCCTCCACGGCTTAGATTCCTTTGGTTGGCTTCTAAAGTGAAATTTAGGCTCTAAATAATCAACAAACTATACTTTTAGTGGAGTATCCTTGCAGCCTAGGTCTAAATGGAATGACACTTTGAACAAACCAAACCAAATAACATTCGCAACGTTCAACCTTCTGAACTATCTCGAGCCACCGAATGCTTATTATGATTTTGAGAACATCTACAGCTTCGAAGAATGGCAGAAGAAGCAACATTGGATGGCTGAAGCGATTCGCTCATTAGATTGCGATGTGATTGGCTTCCAAGAGATATTTAGCCCGCAATCTTTAGAGCAATTGATGCGCGAGCTAGGTTATCCATACTTTGCAGTGGTCGATAGCGCCAACGTTGAAGATGATTACCTCTACACCTCACCAGTCGTTGGGATAGCTTCCCGTTACCCGATTGACAACGTGCAGCCTGTTACACCAGATTCGAAGTTACTGACAGCATTCAACCTTGGCGACAAATTCTCATTCAACAGAACACCTGTTCACGCGACGATTACGTTACCCCATTTAGGTTCAACCGACTGTTATGTGGTGCACTTCAAATCACAACGTCCGACAGAGCCAAAAGCAGAATCTGTCGATGCGGATAACACTCAGCAAGGTGCAAAACCACAAAGTGACACGCTCACTCGTTTTCACCAAGAACAGCTTGGCTCTTGGCTATCAAGTGTCCAACGCGGTCTAGAAGCTCAGATGCTGCATCAATACATCACCAACCAACGCTACCAAACCGAGCAACCTGTTGTGTTGATGGGTGACTTTAATAAGCCACTGTTTAATGATGAGTTTAAAGGGCTGTTGAGTTACGCAATCAACCGAGACGAAAACAGCAAGCATTGGCTTTCCCACTTCCGCTTAAAAGACAGCTGGGATATTTATCATCAATTGCATGAACAAGACTTGCTTGAACAGCGTAAACCAACCCATTACTACGGCGCTTCTGGGTCTGTACTGGATTACATTTTGATGTCGAACGAATTCGATTGTCAGAACTCTTCAAGTTTGATGGAATTGTCTGATTACACCGTGGTCGATCATCACCTCATCAATCCTAGTTTTGAACACGATCAATTCAGTACTGACCATGCCATCGTTTCTGTAACCGCTCATATTCGTGAAGCTTAACTGCCTGATTCAGGTTCGCTTTTAAACAGGCGTCTTACCTAATCCGAACATGTACAAACGCAAGCTGTAACAGACAGAAAAAAACCGCAGTCAAAAACTGCGGCTTTCCACTTTAGCCAAACGGGTTGAGCCAACCGACGCCCCATTTAGAACCGATTAACCATTTAGAATGGAGTTTTTCTTTTGGGCCTATTATCTGACTGTTCATAATGATGAATGGTTTCTGATTTTTGCATTGACTTAATAAAAACAGCACCCTCATCCAAATCAAACTTTTCCATTATATTTGCTTCAGGGTCAAACGTGAATCGGTTTTCGTGATAAGCAAATGTAAATTTTTCATTTGAAACCATAATACTATTTACATCAGTCCTTTGTTCAATATTATACTTACGTAATGATAGTACCCTATGACCATCATTTACATAGTCACCAGAATCATCTAAATAATTTACTGTAAATTTAATTCCATTATTTTTCACCGTGCCATTATTTTCTAAGTAAGAGTTTTCAAAACAGTAAACATTACTATTATTTCGCTTTACTATCCCAACAGGATCATCTGCATACATATAGGTTTCTTCGAAACCACTGCAAAAGTTACTCATTTCAACTAGAGGGATGTTCTTCCCTTTGTATTCTTTGTAATACCCTAAATTTCCTGCGTTTTGAGTTCTTATATCTTGCTTTATTTTGTTAAAAAAAACATGACCTTCACTGTAACTTATAACCTTTGACTCAGTATCACCGAATACGGTAATCCAAACCCAAGGTTCATATTCTTCACTATCAATATTAAACCTTACAATTGGTTTCATGTGATAAACCTGAGAAAAACCTTTTCGTTCAGGCTTTGAAGTATCATAAAGCTCGCAGTTTTTTAAAATGTAATTACCATATATATCTGACTGAATACCATAATCAATAGGATGACATTTGAAGTCGTCTGTCATAGCTAAAATAACGTTACCATCATCTACAGCAAGAAGACTAGCACCTTTCCCATCAGATTTAATCTTAACTTTTTCATCCAAAGTCATTACGTTGAGATCAGAATTATGGCTAATATAAGCAATGTGCTTACCATCTGTTCTGTAACTACTTAGAACATCTTCCTCATTAATAGAATATCTTTTTCCATCTTTTACGTAGTAAAATTTTTCATCACCAAGAATAACTACTGCATCTCCAACGAGGTTAACCTGATAGTACTCAACTAGCGAAGAAGCTGTATCTAGTTCATATGTCACACGATCGCCATTATTGTTGTAAGTAATCATATTTCTCATTTTATAATCATCGTTACTATAAACTGATGACAAGAAAATATTTTCAGATACCACATTTATGGATCGAACGTAACCATTAAGACCATCAAATATTTCCAACTTGCTTGAATCAATATTGTCTATTGAGTTTGAAATATGATGATAACCATAATCGTTAATTCTAAATACGCTATTTTCATCAACATTTGAAACTAAGGATGCGACCTTTAGAGCATTATCGTCTAATGTTTTTTTGTTTTCCTTTTTGGGTTTATCGTCCCCGCTACCACCACAACCAGATATGATTAATGCTGCTAAGACCGTTAATACTATTTTTTTCACTTGAAACATTCCTAGAAATAAAACAAATTCATATCAATTAAATTTATTGATTGACTTATATTTTCGGTTTTATATCGTTGATTCAAAAACTTCAATTGACTGTCTTGGATCACCACATCACCACCCTAAGCTTCGAGCACGGGCTATTCAATACTGATCATGCAGTTGTGAGGACACACGAAGACAGTCTGTTTAATAAGACGTAGCTAACGTTAGATACAATAAAGCCGCTAGAAGAATCGCGGCTAGCCGAATTATCAGCCGTTGCTCATTCCAATGGGACTAAAAGTGGTAAGTACCAGCAACAAAGAAAGAACCAAGCGTCATAGAGTATGTTTGTTCGTCGAAATGTTTAAAGTCAAAAATATCAGACTCATAACCAACACGGAAACTGATTCCCTCAACAACTCTTGGGGTATATTCAACACCTAAGCCAATACGAAGCGCTTCTCCAGAGTCATTAACCTTAGGTAACTCTTTGTCCAAAATTTTGGCGACTAAACGTGCAGACTCAGCATATTCATGATCGAGTTCGATGTAGCTTAAGCCAATAATACCGTATGGTCGGATCCCATTGTTAAACGTGTACCCAATGTTACCCGACAAACTGTACGCTTTCGGCGACCAAGTCATCACTGTATGACCATCAGATTTGGTCTTTACATCACCGTAGTTTGTATACTGCAATTCAAGAGAAACAATTCTATTGAACTTATAGCCTGCAATAAGGTGGTAAGTATTGTCATCCGCTTTCATTGAAGTTGGGGTTGAGCGGTGATCATACATTCCGCCATCATCAATATCAGCGGAACCAACGCCACCACCAAAGTAATAACCTCGCTCGCCAGAAACCGCCAGATTGCTAAAGCATGCAAACATCACCGCGATGCTTAGAATAAATTTGTTGTTCATTACTGCTTGACCTTAATTAGTGCAAATCAAAATTGTTGCAACTTCCCTGCTACACAATCTTGTTAGAGTTATCCGACACCCCGTCGAATTCGCCAGCAGGTTAAGCTCACCGAAAACAAAAAAATAAATAAAAATATAATCAATTTGTAATTTCAAACAACAGAATCAGTAAAAACCAAATAAACACATGAATAATAAGGAAATAAAAACCATCCATTTCGAGAAGAAATCCTCTCGCCGATTTTCAAACCATCCCATTTTTAGATTTTATTGGCGCGGACTTACGCATGCTTACTTTCAACAGTGACGTTTTTTTGCATAATCCGCGCGCTTTGATCATTCACACACTTAGATAGCAGCACAACCATATTCAATCTCTACCATTTACAATAAGACGAACAACAACACAATGAACCAGACCATAGACCTCAACGGCTTAATCATTGATACCGACTCTCGAACCATTACTAATCAGCAGGGAAACAAAATCACTTTGCGCCCTCACCTTTTAGCAGTGCTCTGTTTATTGCTAGAAAATGCAGGAAGACCCATTTCGAGAGAACACATCATTGATATCTGCTGGGGCGGTCAACTCTCCTCTCCCCACATTCTGGCCAACGTCGTTTATAACCTACGTAACGTCTTTGCACGTTTGAGAGTTCCGCACATCCAGATAATTACCATCAACAAGTTTGGTTACGCGTTATCGGTTGAACCCACCCAAGAGAATTGGGGGAGTATCAATTAAGGCAAACGACATGAAGAGAACGCCCTTAACACTCCCCTTGTAACCTTACTTCTGTGGACGATTGAAACACGCACTATGAGCTAGTTTCATTCGTGTTTATGCAACTAATCGAGGTGACTAAGATCACCAAAAAACGCCCCATCGAAACGTTTCGATGATCATTATCACACTCTAAAACAATCAAACGTGCAAATGATAAATCAGACACTATTATCACTATCGAAACGTTTCGATGGCTTTTCTTGAGTTGTTCTCAACCCATCAAGCGTTATTTTTCGATAGGTCGTGATATGAAAAAAAGTACTCTAATAAACTCTGAACTCTCTTACCTAGTGGCGACTCTTGGCCACACAGATGAAATCACGATTTGTGACGCGGGCCTGCCAATTCCAGACCACGTAACTCGTATTGATCTTGCTTTGACTCACGGTGTCCCAAGCTTTCAGCAAACGGTAAAAACCATGCTGGATGAATCTCAAATCGAAGGCGTTGTGATTGCAGAAGAGTTTGCGAAAGTAAGCCCAGAACACCACGCTGCGCTGATTGATTTAATCAAGACTGAAGAAGCACGTTGTGGCAAATCGCTTTCGATTACTTACATCACTCATGAAGAATTCAAGCAGCGAACGCATGAAAGCCGTGCTGTGATTCGCACAGGTGAATGCACACCATACGCAAATGTTATTTTCCAAGCTGGCGTAACGTTTTAGCTCATGCGAAACGCAACGACAGTCCAGCGTCATTGCTGAAAAAAGATAGACACAACCAAATACAACTGGCCCCGAGTAAAGGAACCGACATGACTCAAGCCATTTTAGAACTTAGCTCAATTGAGAAGGCCTTCCCTGGTGTGAAAGCACTGGATAAGGCAAGCCTCAACGTTTATCCAGGACGCGTAATGGCGCTAATGGGTGAAAACGGTGCGGGTAAATCAACGCTTATGAAAGTGCTTACAGGTATCTACCACTTGGATGGCGGCACTATCGCCTACCAAGGAAAACCTGCTGCATTTAAAGGGCCACGTGATTCTCAACAAGCAGGCATTAGCATCATTCACCAAGAACTGAATCTAATTCCTGAGTTGACCATTGCCGAGAACATCTTCTTAGGTCGTGAAATCACCGGCACCATGGGTCGCATCTTGTGGAACGAGATGTACCAAGAAGCAGACAAGTTACTTAAACGCCTTAACGTGAAACACAGCTCGAAAACGCCTCTAGGTCAGTTGAGCCTTGGTGAGCAGCAAATGGTAGAGATCGCGAAAGCCCTATCGTTTGAATCTAAGGTCATCATCATGGATGAACCAACCGATGCGCTAACCGATACCGAAACTGAGTCGCTATTTAAGGTGATTAACGAGCTGCGCGATGAAGGCTGTGGCATTGTTTACATCTCTCACCGTTTGAAAGAGATCTTCGAGATTTGTGATGACATCACTGTGCTGCGTGACGGTAAGTTCATTGGTCAGTGTGAAGTAAAATACACCGACGAAGATGGCCTAATCGAAATGATGGTTGGTCGTAAGCTAGACGAACAATATCCACGTATCGGCCAGAGCCACGGTGAAACTTGTCTTGAAGTGATTGGCCTGACAGGTTCTGGTGTTCACGATGTGAGCTTTACGCTAAAACGCGGTGAAATCCTGGGTGTATCTGGCCTAATGGGTGCTGGCCGAACTGAGCTGATGAAAGTGATTTACGGTGCCCTTCCAAGTGAGCGCGGCGTCATCAACCTAGAAAACAAAACCATCAACCCGGTAAGCCCGAAAGACGGCTTGGCCAATGGCATTGCTTACATCTCTGAAGACCGAAAAGGCGATGGCTTAGTGCTTGGGCTTTCTGTTAAAGAGAACATGTCGTTATGTTCACTTGACCTACTAACAAAGAGCGGTCAAATCCAACATAAAGACGAAGTGATTGCAGTAGATGACTTCATCAAGCTATTCAACATCAAAACCCCGACTCGCGAGCAAATCATTGGCAACCTTTCTGGTGGTAACCAACAGAAAGTGGCTATCGCTAAGGGCTTGATGACCAAACCAAAAGTACTGATTCTCGACGAGCCAACGCGTGGTGTCGATGTCGGTGCTAAGAAAGAGATTTACCAACTCATTAATAAATTTAAAGCCGACGGCATGAGCATCATCTTAGTCTCATCTGAAATGCCAGAAGTATTAGGAATGAGTGACCGCATCATGGTGATGCATGAAGGCCGTGTAAGCGGTGAATTTGATGCGAAAGAAGCAAACCAAGAATTATTACTGGCGTGTGCGGTCGGTAAAAAGATCAACGAGGACGCAGCATGAGTACTAAAACCATGAGCAAAACAACTGAAGCTCCAAAGAAAAAACCGTTAATCAGCAAAGAGTGGCTGATTGATCAAAAGTCATTGATTGCTTTGATCTTCCTGATTGTTGTCGTTTCTTTCTTAAACCCGAACTTCTTTACTGTCGACAACATCCTAAACATTCTGCGCCAAACCTCGGTTAACGCAATTATCGCTGTAGGTATGACGCTGGTTATCTTAACCGCGGGTATCGACTTGAGTGTTGGTTCTGTACTGGCACTTTGTGGTGCATTCGCAGCCAGCATGATTGGTATGGAAATCCCAGTGATGATCGCCGTGCCAACAGCTCTAGTAGCCGGTGCAGCATTAGGTGCTATCAGTGGCGTGATTATCGCCAAGGGTAAGGTTCAAGCCTTCATCGCAACGCTTGTAACCATGACTCTATTGCGCGGCGTGACCATGGTTTACACCGATGGTCGTCCTATCTCGACTGGTTTTACTGACACAGCAGACGCATTCGCTTGGTTCGGTACAGGCTACGCAATGGGCATCCCAGTTCCAGTATGGATCATGGTCGTGGTATTCGCAGCGGTATGGTACCTACTGAACCACACCCGCTTTGGTCGCTACGTTTACGCATTGGGTGGCAACGAATCAGCAACTCGCCTATCAGGCATCGACGTAGACAAAGTAAAAATCGGCGTTTACGCAATCTGTGGTCTGTTAGCAGCAGTTGCGGGCATCATCGTGGCATCTCGCTTGTCATCAGCTCAACCAACCGCAGGTATGGGTTATGAGCTAGACGCCATTGCAGCCGTAGTTCTTGGTGGCACAAGCTTAGCCGGCGGTCGTGGTCGTATCATGGGCACATTGATTGGTGCATTGATTATCGGCTTCCTAAACAACGCCCTAAACCTATTAGACGTATCTTCTTACTACCAGATGATTGCAAAAGCAGTGGTTATTCTTCTGGCGGTATTGGTCGACAACAAAAACAAATAAAACCTATTCACATTCTAGGTTAATACAAGTAACACCCTGTTTTACCTTAAAATATTAGAATCTATAAATAATGTAACTACGAGCTAGGACTCACCTCCTAGCTCACCCTACACAAAGGACTTACACCATGAAAAAATTAGCGACTCTTATTTCTGCTGCTCTTCTTTCTACAACGGTATCTGTGTCTGCACAGGCGCAAGATACAATGGCAATCGTTCTGTCTACATTGAACAACCCATTCTTCGTAACCATGAAAGATGGCGCAGAAGCGAAAGCGGAAGAGCTAGGCTACAAGCTTATCGTTCTTGATTCTCAAAACGACCCAAGCAAAGAGCTTTCGAACATTGAAGATCTAACCATTCGTGGTGTTAAAGCAATCCTGATTAACCCAACGGATTCTGACGCTGTGTCTAACGCGATTCGTATTGCTAACCGCTCAGACATCCCTGTACTAACGCTAGACCGTGGTGCAAGCCGTGGTGACGTAGTGAGCCACATCGCTTCTGATAACGTAATCGGCGGCGAAATGGCAGGCCACTTCATCATGGAAAAAGTGGGCGAAAAAGCGAAAGTAATCCAACTTGAAGGTATCGCTGGTACTTCAGCTGCTCGTGAACGAGGTGAAGGCTTCATGAACGCAGTAAACGGCAGCGACCTTGAGCTTCTAGCAAGCCAACCTGCTGATTTCGACCGTACTAAAGGTTTGAATGTAATGGAAAACTTGCTTGCGGCTAACCCAGACGTACAAGCAGTATTCGCTCAAAACGATGAAATGGCTCTAGGTGCTCTTCGCGCAGTTCAAGCTTCCGGTAAAGAAGTGATGATCGTTGGCTTTGATGGTACAGAAGACGGCATCGCAGCAGTTAACCGCGGCCTACTTGGCGCAACGGTTGCACAACAGCCTGACCTAATCGGTTCTCTAGGTATCGAAATGGCAGACAAAGTACTGAAAGGCGAAGCAGTAGACGAGTACGTACCAGTACCTCTAAAAATCATCGCTAAGTAATCGTTACTAAGTAACGCGATATAAAGCAGGGGTCCCCTATCCCCTGCTTTGCTTAGCTCATTAGCTCACTGACTTAACATAAAAACAAAACCCGATAGTGCATCGCTGTTTCTCATAAGCCGTCTAATAAGGCGAGCAATCAACGTAATGTGAATTAACGTAATGAGAAAGACCCATGCATTTTCAAATACGATATATCATAAGGCTCGTATCATGACTCAACTGATTGTTTTAGGTAGCGTTAACGCTGACCACGTACTGCAAGTTCCTTCGTTCCCTCGTCCGGGTGAAACCTTGATTGGCGGTAACTATCAGGTCATCCCTGGCGGTAAAGGCGCAAACCAAGCCGTAGCGGCAGCAAGATTAAACGCAGATATCGGCTTTATTGCCTGTGTCGGTGACGACCCATTTGGCATCAATATTCGTCAAGATTTTGCTAAAGATGGTATCAACATCGACGGTGTGATCGTTGCAGACAATACGCCTACTGGTATCGCGATGATCCAAGTATCCGCAACAGGCGAAAACAGTATTTGTCTTTCTGCGGAAGCCAACGACAAGCTGACTTGCGATCAAATCGAGCCGCACTTAGAAAAGATTCGCGGCGCTAAATACCTGCTGACTCAGCTTGAAACGCCAATTGAAGGCATTGAATACGCAGCAAAAGTAGCAAAAGAGAGTGGCACGCAAGTGATTCTTAACCCAGCTCCTGCTCGTCCATTATCGGATTCACTGCTTGCTTGTGTTGACGTGATTACACCGAACGAAACTGAAGCAGAAGTGCTGACAGGCATTACCGTGACGGACAATGCATCTGCTCACCAGGCTGCGTTAGCTCTGCATGCTAAAGGCATCGAAACAGTAATGATCACCCTTGGCGCGAAAGGCGTTTGGGTGAGTCATCGCGGTCAAGGCAATGAAGCCAGCGAAGGTGAATTAATCGCAGGTTTCCGTGTTGAAGCAACAGATACAACTGCCGCAGGTGACACCTTTAACGGCGCGTTGGTGACAGGCTTGCTTGAAGATATGCCACTTGAGCGTGCGATTAAATTTGCCCACGCTGCTGCTGCTATCTCTGTGACTCGCTTTGGTGCTCAAACCTCTATTCCAAGCCGTGCTGAAACCGATGCGTTTTTGGCAGAGCAACTGTCTGCTTAGCTTGATACCTATTTTAAGGCTTAACTCCTGAGCTAAACCGTGGTCAATGGATGTTAGCCTTCAAATTCGGTAACAACAAATAACAAGCATAAGCCCCTGTTTTCAGGCAGAATATCGCCCAACGTGGAAGGTTATTCCCACAAGGATTTTTTATGGCAACAATGAAAGACATCGCACGGCTCGCAAAGGTTTCGACTTCTACCGTGAGCCACGTGATCAACAAATCACGCTTTGTCAGTGAAGAGATTGCTGAGCGTGTTAACAGTGCGGCTAAAGAACTCAACTATGCGCCTTCTGCATTGGCTCGCAGCTTGAAAATGAAGCAAACCAAAACCTTGGGAATGCTAGTGACCACATCCACCAACCCATTTTTTGGTGAAGTGGTAAAAGGCGTTGAACGTCGTTGCTACGAAAAAGGCTACAACCTCATCTTGTGTAACACCGAAGGCGACAGCGAACGCATGAAATCATCTATCGATACCTTGCTGCAGAAGCGTGTCGATGGCCTAATGCTGATGTGTTCAACCCTTGAGGGCGAGCACATTGATGTATTTGAACGCTACCCAGAATTACCTATCGTTGTGATGGACTGGGGCCCAATGTTGTTCGCCAGCGACAAGATCCAAGATAACTCGCACCAAGGTGGTTACATGGCAACCAAGCACTTGATCGATAACGGCCACTCTCAAATTGGTTGCATCACTGGCCCACTGCACCGCAACCAAGCCTCTTCTCGTTATCAAGGCTTCAAGCAAGCGATGGAAGAAGCAAAGCTTGAGATCAACCCTAAGTGGATTGTTGAATCAAACTTCGAATGCGATGGCGGTTTTGACTCTTACCAAACCTTAAAAGCGCGTGGCGAGATGCCATCGGCACTGTTTGTTAGCAATGACATGATGGCAATGGGTGTGATTCACGCTGCGGCTCAAGATGGCACATCGATTCCAAACGATCTTTCGATCATTGGTTACGATGACATCCACTTATCTAAATACATGACCCCAGCTTTGAGCACTATCCACCAGCCAAAACACCGTTTAGGTAAAGCGGCCGTAGATACTCTATTGAATCGACTCAAAACGCCTGATGCGTATCCGCAGGTTGTTGAGTTAGAGCCAACGTTAGTTGAACGAAGCAGCGTAAAAGCGATTTAGTGCTTCTTTCTACAAATCTACACAACTGTTCCAAACAACAGATTGAAGAAACAACCCAAACAACAAAGGGCAAGGTTATCTAACCTTGCCCTTTTCGACTCTATTGCGTTTCACTTGTCTTGTTAACGATTCAACGCAGACGCTATCTGCTGTATTTCGTCTAACACATCAACACCATTGTATTGAGGCGCGATAGACAAGTCTTGAATATTGATCGTTTCAACAGACTGATGCTCACTGAGTTGAAGCATTAAGTCTCCCTTCGGTGAATAAGTTCTGCTGCCACCACAATATGTTGCGGTAAAGGCATCAACCACATCTTGCCCAACGCGATTACACGTTACGATATGGCACCCTTCTTCTAACGCTCTTGCTTGTGCAATGGCAAAGCTATGATGGCCACCAAAATTCGCAGGATGGAGAACAACGTCTATCGATTGATACGCTCTCATGATCTCTGGGAACCAAATATCAAAGCAAATCGCGACACCGAACTTCAAGCCTTTGTATTCAAAAGTAAGAAGTTCACTTCCTCTCGAAAAGTACTCTTTGTCGAATTTCGTTTGACTGACTTTTCTGTATTTATGAAGCAAACCTGAACCATCAACCACCACAACGCTGTTGTAATGCTGACCATTATCTTCCTCAGCGACACCCGCAACGATTAACGTCTGATGTTTCGCGGCAAGAGCAGTTAACGAATCAATGGTCGGGCTGTTATTGAAGTCTTCACACAGTTCATGAATTTCTGCGGCATCGTTAAAGATATATCCAGTAGAGAACAGTTCAGGCAGCAACGTGATATCACCCACTGCCGTCTCGGCTTCTAAAAGCTCAGAGACTCGCGAGAGGTTCATTTGTTTGTTTTTGTATTCAACTTCAAGCTGAACGAGGGTGACGCTGACATTATCCAAAATCGAATCCTTACTGGGTAACACTTCAAACTTGATACTAAGAACGACAGGGTAAGATAATCCTCTATCGCTTGCTGACTCAGGCGCCAATGGTTGAAGCAAACGCACACTCTCATTAGCACTCAGTTCATCTACTTCATCAGCTTGGGCTCTGGCAGAACTGGTGGTGTGCTGTCCATGTAGGTTAAGAAGTTTTCCCACACCTCATGCGTTCTTTGCTTAGTCAGCTTAGTTTTGCAAGAAAGCGCCATAAGACCTCGAATTGAACCATCACGCCATTGGGTATACACCGAGTCACAATGTGCCGTCATGTAAGCTTGCCAACTGTCTTGAGCCATCTTGATTGAGCTAACCAACTCCGCATCATAAGCATTGTGTTCAAAGCTCGCTTCAAGATATTGTTCAAGTTCCACTTGTGCAGTTTCCAACTCAATCGACGCACAGTGATTGATCTCTATGGTATTCATTGCATTCTCGCAATCGACAACATCATCGGATGCTGATGCAAGCAAAGGTAAACACGTTAATAACACGACCGTTAAAGCCTTTTTCATTATTTTTCCCTAATTCAAAAGCACATATATGCGCCCTATTAATGCCAAGCGTTACGAATCTTAACGGCATAAGACGCCAATTGTTGATAACTGCGTTTAGGATTATGTCCAAAAACCACAAGAGCATACAACCACAGAACAAGAAGCACGGAAAACAAACCTGACTGGAAACCATCTAGGTACAACTCCGGTAGCAAGTCGACTACCTTTTGATAGTTCACAATTGAAATTGTTGTTTTACTGCTAATCAACTCATACGTTACATTTATTGGGCTGACTATGGCCCAAACTAAAAACCACGACATGCCTGCGACAGGCACTAAACTCAGTAGCGGCTTAAGTTGTTTAATTGGAAAAATGAAATACAAAAGCATAATCAAATATAGAACGGCTAAAAATAAGCTCCATGCGTGAACACTGACTTCAAAAATCCGATAACGCTCATCGAGATACATGACTAACACTACCGCCCCCAATACACCAAGCGATAATAATTTTCCCACATACCTCGTTTTAGAAAACCTAATCAGTACATAACCAATCACAAGAAGGAAGCACGAAAGCCAAGCTAACACTTCTGGTTTGGTCTCAAAAAGACGAGGTGTTGCGGAATTAGACAAAATAAGGATCGCGTAAGTAGGAGCAATCAACAAATAGGCGATGAACACACGCAGCAACATCCAAATCATATTTTTTATCATTATGCTCAAATCTATCCACTCGCATTACTTCAAAAATTACAGTTCTCTATTTGATGATAAAAAACCGACAACAATCCGCTTCATCAAAAAACGCAAAAGTACTGAACAAAAAAACGACACACTCAACCTTGGAAGCATATCTAACGTTCTGATTTTTATAGTAAGACGATAAAACACTCTATTTCAATAAATAACACGTGCGCACATTCACACTATTTATGCATTGCCTTGCATCGCTATCGTTAAATTTATAAATTAACTTGAATGCTCACCCAATCGGTAACGCTTCTCCAACTATGGATATCAAGTACCAACATTTTGCCAAGACTTCGTTCTACTTTGCCATCTCTTTCTTTTTTTCTATGGCATTGCTTATCCCTTTTACACCGTCTCACTACCAGAATTTAACCGAAGACACATCGAGGCTCGTCGAAACAAGGCTTGAGAGCATCCAATCAAGGTTCGACCTTTTTTTATCAGGCATCACACCGAGCCACACTTGCGATTCAATGGTTAGACAGCTTCGCCAAACTGTATTTGATGCCGATTGGGTAAAAGAAGCCGCGGTATTCAACAAAGACGACCGTTTTTACTGCTCGACTACCGATGGCGAAGTCTCGTTTCGCCTCTACAGCACCATCAGACAAAGACTCAATGACGACCCTAACTTAACAACCTTGTCGTATTCAAATTCAGCGATCACTCAAGTGCAATCCATCATGCTTATGTTCTCGAATAAGGACGATGCAGGAGTGAGCCTGATGATTCCGCCACACTTCATCTATGACACTGTAGAGACGAACCTTAACAACCATGGAATTCAGGCCAAAGTTGAGGTGATCAAGAGAGATATCCACCCATCTGATATCGATCCGTCCATCGCCAAAGTACGGATACAATCGAACATCTACCCACTCACCATCACGTCATACATTGGGTATCAGTATTATTGGAACTTCATGTTGAGCTATTTGTGGTTTGGCTTTTTGATGGCCGGAATTACGACCATTATTCTCCTTTCTATCAAACATAAAAAACAGAGCCAACGTAGCTTAGAGTACTCGCTGTCTAGCGCACTCAAAAACAAACACCTACATGTTCACATGCAACCTATCGTCAACCGAAACACAACCGAAATCGTAGGCTGTGAATCGCTGCTCAGGTGGAACGACCCAATTGAAGGCAATGTATCCCCTGCAATCTTCATTCCTTTGGCAGAAAGCTTGGGGTTGATTGAAGACCTAACCTACTTTGTGTTGCGTGAAGTGTTAGACACATTGAAAAATCATCGCGAACTGTTTGAGTCAAAATACATCAGCGTCAATATCAGCCGAAACGTTGTCTCCAACAGTAACTTCGCCAACAAGGTCATTAGCATCTATAAGAAGAACCCGGACATTCTTAAGCAAGTCGTTTTTGAAGTGACAGAAGATGGCGAGTGCTCTGATGCGGATATGGTCAAAATCAAAAACAACTTAACCAAGCTTGCAGATTTAGGCGTGAGAGTGGCGATTGATGACTTTGGTACTGGCTACGCAGGTTTAGATTTTGTGAGACAGTTTCCGTTCAGCATTCTCAAGATCGACCGTGTGTTTGTGAAAAACATTTCGGACGAATCGAGCCTTGGTATCCCCTTACTCGAATCAATGCTTCAGTTGTCACGCACTCTAGGCATGCAAGTAATCGTTGAAGGGGTTGAGTACGAATCCCAAGTGAACATCTTGTCTAAACTGGGCGTTGACTATATCCAAGGCTTCTATTTTTATAAGCCAATGCCGATCAACCTGACGATAAGCTTGCTTAGGCAGCAATATGTAGATTCTAGCCATCATCAAGAGTCATCGCCGTCTAAAACAGTATTAGAGCAACCCTAATCGAGTCGATTTCATCAGTTAATCTTGATGTTTGCCCTACTCCTCAAGTAAATAGAGCTAGAGCACTGTTTTTAGTGCCCTAGCTCTACTTTTAGTTATCTACCTTACCCAACCGCACTCTATGCATTTGTACACCTAACAATCTAACCTACAATAACAATAGGTCCTTAGTGTGTGGAATACGTGTCTCTATGTTTGCGAGTTGGTTTGATGATATATCCCTACAACGAAAGCTATTAGTCAGTTTTTTCACCCCTATTGCGCTAATGGTCCTAGTTTCGTTCTCTGTCCATCAAAACACCCAATCAATGGTCGAAGATAACCACTGGGTAGTTCATACGCACAAAGCCATTGCACGAGCTCAAGAGCTTCTTAACCTAGCGATTGATATGGAAACAGGCCAACGTGGATACCTGATTACTGGTGATCCTGTGTTTTTGGAGCCTTACCACCTTGCGCTTGATGTTTGGAATCAGAAAGTGAATACACTGAGCAGTCAAATCAGTGACAACCCGAGCCAAGTTGAACGACTCAATCGCATCGATGCTCTTCACGAAGCGTGGTTAACAGAAGCCGGAGAAAAAGAAATCGCTCAACGCAGTCTCGTTGGTAATAGCAACACCACAATGCAGAATGTTATAGAGCTGACGCAGAAACAAACCGGAAAGAAAATCATTGATGAGATTCGTAGCGAGATAGCCGAATTCATAGAAATTGAACAGACACTCATTCAGGTTCGAGTCGAAAAATCGGACAAATCCGCCAATCAAACCACTTATGTGCTGATTCTAGGGACACTTTTTTCAACGTTTATTTCACTGATCGTAGCCGTATGGTCATCAAATCGCATTAAAAAACGTATTCACCTACTTCTTAACGCTGCGAATCAGGTAGCGGCAGGACATTTAAAACAAGTCGCCTCGACGCTTAACCAGAGCCCTATCCAAACGGGGACGGATGAAGTTGCTCAGCTAACCCAGAGTTTCCATAAGATGGCGACCAACCTGGTTAAAAGTGACAATCAGATGCAAGCGTCGAATCAAGCGCTGATCACTGAACGTAAAAAAGCCGAAGCGGCAGCCAAAGCTAAAAGCGAATTCCTTTCAACCATGAGCCACGAAATACGCACGCCAATGAATGGCGTGCTGGGCATATCTCAAATCATCGCAGCGCAAACTAAAGAGTCATCAACCAAAGAGAACATCGATATCATCCTTGATTCTGGTCAGCATCTCATGACCATACTCAATGACATTCTCGACTTCTCTAAAGTCGAAGAGAATAAGCTCGAACTAGAAATCGCTCCGTTCAATTTTAATCAAGTCATTCATCCCGTCAGCGGTGCAATCAAACCTTTGGCCGATGAAAAAAGCATCCGTTTGATCGTCGAAAACGAAATCCCTGAAAATATAGCGCTCATTGGTGATTGCGCGAGACTTCGCCAAATCTTGTTCAATCTGGGTGGAAACGCGACCAAATTCACCAACGAAGGGCATGTTCTGATTCAATCGGCACTCAACAAACAAGAAAGCCGACTGCTTCTCACTGTTACCGATACCGGGATCGGCATTCCGAAAGATAAGCACCAACACGTCTTTAATTCTTTTGAACAGGCAGACACATCGACGACGAGGAAGTTTGGCGGTACAGGGCTCGGGCTCGCTATCGTAAAGAACTTGGTCGAATTGATGGACGGTCAAATCACCCTGAACAGCGCTGTAGGGCTTGGCACTAAATTCCAAGTGTCATTACCTATCAAGTGGCAGGAAAGCCAAGCAGCACACACTGCCCCGAACTTAATCAGCACAACAGAACCTTCCAAGAACCCACTGAATGTTCTACTTGTCGAAGACAACCGCATTAACGCCATTGTTGCCAAAGGATTCTGTGAAAACCTTGGATACAATGTCGAGCTGGCTGAAAATGGAAGAATCGCAACCGAATACCTAAAAACCGCTGAATATGACCTGATTTTAATGGACAACCACATGCCCGAAATGAATGGCGTTGAGGCAACTCAATATATCAGGCAACAGCTTGGCTTAGAGACTCTGATCTTTGCTTACACTGCCGATGTTTTCCGTGAAGCTCATGACAGTTTCATTGAAGCGGGTGCAGACCATATTTTAACTAAGCCCTTGCAACAAGAGAGCTTCTTCGATGCGTTGCAACAGTTTTCGACGCGCTTACCTCAACACCCCAAAAGCGACCAAACTGCTTGCCAAACAAGTAACGTCATAGAGCTACACCGAGAACCCATTGAAAAGCTTCGACTGACAGAAGAGGAGATAAGCCATTCTGATGTCATTCAGTCGTTCAAGGAGAGTCACGACCGTTTAATCATACTCTTAGAGTCAACAACCGTAGAGTTTGAACAATCCATCGACCAACTTATCAAATTCTATATGACCAAAGATCTAGCCTCGTTGAGCCAAACTCTACACTCGATTAAAGGGATGGCACTCAACCTAGGGCTTAGCATCTTATCTAATCAAGCCCTGACTCTAGAGACACAAACAAAGAACCAACAACTGCCCGATATCGAGCAACTACAGAAGCTGATCAACCGCATCTTGGTCAACGAGCATCAAGCGCAGAGAATGATCATTGCCTACGCTCCGCAATTACCTAATCGAACAGGCTAAGTGTGCGAGAGTAATCAACACCACCTTTCTATTAACGGATAATCCTGCCCAAGTCACCATTAACGCTATCCAGTTAGTTACCAATCAATCGGACATTCCTTGTTACATAAGGCACTAAAAAACAACGAAAGAAAATGTGAAGACGATGGGTCTCCTTGGAGGGACATTTAAATCATCGCATCGTTGAGTGCATAAAAGGAATATCATGGAAAAGACACTTCAAACCAAACTGGCGACAAGCCTACTGCTGCTGAGAGTCGGAATTTTTATCGTCTTCTTGTTCTGGGGCTTGGATAAGATTCTGGTACCAGAGCACGCTACAAAGGTGCTGTCTGGCTTTTACGGTATCAACATCTCGGACAACGCAATAATGGCTATGGGTGTCGCTCAGCTCGGCTTTTTAGGCGCGTTCGTCGTCGGTATGTGGAAGAAGTACACCTACGGTGCCATTTTAGTCCTGCATGCAGGTTCAACTTTCGCCTCTTTTGGAAAATACATGGACCCGTTCAATAACCTACTGTTCTTCGCCTCTTGGCCAATGCTCGCAGCCTGTGTCGCACTCTTCTTACTACGCGACTACGACACTTACAGCGTTGCTAACTAATACAAAGGGCGCCAGTTGGCGCCCTGTTTGGTTAGCTTGATTATTAAATGCTTTTTAGGTCACTGTAATGCACTATTAATTTCTTCTATATGTGCACTCAACTTATTTAATACCGTATTAACGTCTTCCTTAGAGATGCTGTTACCGTCAGAGTTAACCATACGCTCTTTATCTAAGTTGAAGTTTGACGAAACATAATACTTATCTTGCCACGCCTTCACTTGCATATTTGGATAGCAGCCTAGTTTTTGACTTATATATTTTGCCGACTCTCTGAGTTCTCCAGAAACATATGGAAAAACACCTAACCAATTGTGCTTATAAAGCTTAACCATTACCCCTTGAGGCCATGATTTAAGGCGAACATCCAAATCGTAAGCAACAACATACTTACTGCTTTCTTTGACTGTTTTGATTACTTCTATTTCAGACGAAATTTTCGAAAAGGCAGCATCTGTTTTGATCCGGGATTCTATGCCAAGAAAACTCTCTTCAACCTTTCTACGCTGACAATATTGATAAGCCCTCGTTATCTTAGCATAAGCATCCTCATGCTTATTGAAGATCTGCCAACATAGCTCATTAACTTCATTACTACCTGTCATATATGCCTCGATATGGCTGATAAACTGACTAATAAAATACTCTGCTGATTCATTACCTCTAGACTTAACAAGCTCAAGTTGGCTTGCAACTTGTCCATAAGACATACAATAAACAGGAACTCTTGAATTACGATTCAGTGTGGTTGGTTTTCGACCATTAGGGGATAGGTAAACCAACGCTAGTTTATGATTCGGATATCGAGTCAATATAATATCCTGATATCTAGCCACTTGTTCTGATTGCTCATTAGCCCATATTTTATTTTCTATCGCAATCACTAGCTTACTGGCTGGGTACTCAATAACCAAATCAATGTTTTCTAGTTCTCGGTAAACACGGACATTTTGATCTGTTGATGATCTTAGGACAGATAATGGGAGAGGCGAACCACTTTCAAGATGTAGGTTTACGATGCCTAAAGTGAAAGAATTTAGAAATGAATAATTCAATCCATGTACATATGATGGGTTAAGTAAAGCAGCTAAAATGTTTGAGTGAATAAGCTCCTTACTTCGTATCCCCATCATTTTGAACAAGTCAAAATTTGCGGAGTATGATCTTATCTTTGAAAACTCATTTGATAAGAACAAGCGCTCTACTGCTTCTAGTTCTTTATTCATATTGTTCTCCCAATTATGAGTGTGACCTAACGCAGCATTGAGGTATGAGGAACATTACCATTAAACTTAACCATGCCTTCGAAAGCACAAAACCCAACGATGGAATGAAAAATGCCAAGCATTGGGAATCACTCTTAAATACTTGTCAAATCTATTTTCTATCGCTTCATTTTCCAAAGGTAATAATAGTCTTCTTGCCGTATATCTCTGGTGATATCAGCCATGTTTAGGGTAGAAGTTACGCCGTCATAGGCTACTTTACCTAGCCCTAGAGCTTTAGCTGCCAACGCCATATCTCCTGATAACATCCCAGTATATGCACCAACACCTATCGCAGCACCAGCCCCTGCTAAAGTTACTAATGGCTTTTTGATTAAGTCTTTTGTTGCATTTTTTGTTATCGTTTCCAATGAGGACACACTTGGTTCAATTACGCCAGAATAAAGTTCACGCGCATCTTTTTCTGTAAAGCTTCCTTTCAAAGAAAATGCTTCTGAGACTGACTTATCCAATGCAGTTCGAAAACGAACAAATGCTTCTTGCTCCCTTTCCCTAAGTGTCAATAACGTCGAAACTGATACTTGCTCCGCATATGGAATAATAATGTCCCAGTGTTTTGAAAGTACATTATTAATATTGAGAACGACATCATCAACTTCTACTGACCTTAAAGCATTTATCTCGCTGACGCTGTGAGTCAATATAGAACCGCCTGTCAGTTTTGAAATTGACTTTTGATATACAGCTTCGGTAATTGATTCAGATGATATAGATTCGGCTAGGCCCAGTTTTTTCTTGTTGCCTGAACTTAAATATATACCGCCTTTTTCATGAACTTCTTTAATGACATATGGTGGTAATACTTGTTCTATTGCATCCTCTAAGTGGTAAGTACGAGTACCATGAGGAAAAACACTTTCATCACATTCACAATTGACATAGTAACCACCGTACTCATCATATGCTAGATAAGCATCTAATCTTGAATAAATGCTTGTCCGCAGTTTATTAATCGACTGATTAATACGCCCGGACGAACCTTTACCGAGAAAGTGATTGGAAAAGCAACCTAAGCAATAGCTGTTTGGCGTTGTGTAAGGCTGTGCGATACCTGCTTTCATAAGATCTTTTATTTTATACAATGCTGATATATCGGAGATCACTCGATAACGAAAATCAAAATCATCCTGTTTCGGCACATGTCCATATGAAGGAGAAAGGTCAGCCAAATAGTTATGAAATAATACATTATCTGCGAATAATGCTGAAAACTTGGAGAGCTCTTCAACCCTAGAGATCCTACAACTTTGTTCTAGACACTCATAAGGTGCTCCACTTAAACTATTAGAGGCACAAAAAATGCGCCCGCGCATTTTTCCTGAATCTGGCAAGCCCGCAGCTGTACTTGAGACCTCGTCATAAAGATCTAACAATTCAGCAAAAGGAAGTCTTTCAATAACATCGCTATTAACACCATCCATATCGATTAAGCCTTTTCGATACAATGGCTGCAAAATTTCTATTTCATCATACACTTGTTTATACCTTCAATTTCCACAAGTCTAACGCCTGCATAACACGTTTGCTACCATGCAGATTAAGCCCAAATTTACCACTTAACACGGTAAACTCAAAGAAACCTAGAATGCCGAATGTAGCAAATCGTGCTGATGCATTTGTTATACGTAGCTAACGCAAGACTTCTTCTCTCACTAAATTTTCTAGCTTACTAGCTTTAAAACCATGGAAGTCTAGGTGATAAATTAAGTCTCGGAACCTCACGCTAGAAGTTTCGTCGTTTTCTTTCATTGACTTAAATACTTCAATAATTTGTATTGCTAAGTCTTCATCTTTTGAAGCTTCGAGTAAAACAACAAGTGCGCATACATTTGAAAGTATAAAGTCGGTATTTACAGATGCAGCCGCGAGGTAAAATTTGTAATAGTTAATGGAAGACGCCACCTTTATCTTTTTTAATAAGATTAAGTCATTTAACCCACCAAAGGCGATTGATTCCTCAAATTCTGATAACTGATTTATTAGCTCAAAAGTACCTGAAGTAAGGAATAATTTAGTAGCTGACTCTCCATAATTTAAATTTCCATGAACAAACTTCCACTCTTCTTGATACAAATCTAAACCAATATGAGACGCAATTATTTTAGCGCTAAACACTCGCAAAAAGTCGACAGGATATAATTGATTAGAAGCAAGCGGGAAAAAAGGCTGCACAGGAAAAATTGCTTTATCGTAAAAAACTCGTCTACCGTGGGCTACAGAATTCCGAGCTTCAATTAAATTTTTTGTCCAATAAGAAGTTCGTTCATCAAGGAGACCATGAGATTTAAGTAAATAAGAAATCTTTGCGTAAACAGAAATTTCTTTATCAAGCACCGCTGATATTAGCTTTGCTTTTGCGACAGTTTCACTTTCTAATGCTGTACCTGATAAGGATAGAATATCTTCGTTATATTTACTGCAAAAAGTATCAATAAGGGCCCTCGACTCTCTTTGGAGTTTTTTAGACGACAAATCAGCAAGGAGCTCCAATACGTGAAAATACGCCAATGTCGCCTCATCATTGTAAAGAAAGCTATCTTCCGTTTCTTTTTCTAAATACCGAGCTTTACGCCAGCGATCTAGCAATGAAAAAATAAATTCTTTTTCGTGTTTATCTAACGAGGCAAGCGCACTCAAAAACGCTTCTAATTGAGAGCAACAATCGACACCACCTTGAATAAAGGTGCTATTTTGTGATTGTTTCCAATCATTGTCTACAATTTGTTTTCGAGAAGAAGGGCCAAAGACATCAAACGGTTCGTCAACTAAAAATGACATGATTCCTAAAGCACTTAAATAGTTTGCTCGAGTAAAAATTGGAGAATCAACTAGGGATTCATAATCTTTTACTTCGTATTCAATAGTCACTTTCAGCAGAGAGCAAGGTTGCTCTGACTCATTTATTCCGTTTACATTAACCACTGAGAAGTTATCAAAAGAAAATGATAGGTAAATGTCACTTTCGACAACAACATCATACTCAACAACACATTTTTTCATTCAGTACTCCAAATTTAATGCTACGTATAACGCCTGCATAACACGTTTGTTACTATGCAGATTAAGTCTAAATTTACCACTTACCTAAAGAAACCTAGAATGCCGAGTGTAGCAAATCGTGTTGATGCATTTGTTATATTTATATAGCCACAACAAACGCTTGCTTCTTAATATGAGATACAACTATATCAATAGTTTTTTCTACTAATAATATGAATTTATCAACTGTTTCAGATGACATAATAAAGAACTGCATTTCATCAGCGCTTAACTCTAAATCTGAAAATTCAGCAACAAATTCCCTTCTTTGCTTCTGAATAGCAGCTTCATTTTTCCCACTGAAACGTCCATTTTTGTGTGCAATTGAGTTTCGTAATTGTTGATACTTGCCAAATTTTGGTGTTATTCTTTCTATTTCAACTTTAGGTAAGCTAGATACCATTTTTAAATAATTAAATGCTTTCATGATATTCCCAGCACCGCTGACCTCATCAAAGGAAAACGGTATTCTTGCTGTAAATTTAAGTTCAGTACAAATTTGAGCCAATGTACTTTCTAAGACTGTATAAACCAAGACTATCGAGGAGTGATATAAATAACTAGAAATAGCTTTATGCTCCTTCTCATACATTTCTTGTAGCATGGTTTCTAAATCAGGGTTTTCTAATGAATCCGCATAAATTCTATCTGCTAGCTTTGCAGATCGTTCTTCAACAGACTCTTTAGAAAAATTCAAATACTCTTTCAGATATTTAATTTCAAAGTTAAAGCGTTCATGTAAATTATCGAGGCTAATTGAAACCTCTTGCGTGCTTTCTTTTTTTGTATACATTAATTCCAACTTTCCCTTAAATATAACGCCCGCTTAAGTGGTGAGTAACGCAATACGATGTTTCCGCATACCACATAAATCACTAAAACCAACGCATGGTAAAAATGCCACGCGTTGCGAATCCGTCTTAAAGCGTTTGTTAGAGCTTGTATTTTAAGTAGTACTTTTCAACTGCTTTTAGTTGTTCCTGACACTTTTCATCAAATTCTATTGGCGATACAAGCTCTTTAAATACGGCTAAATCAGGTACCTTATCAAAAGTATGACGACCAACTTTACTAGCAATTAGAGTTGTAAACTTAAACTCACCTGCACGTTCAATATTTCCAGCTAATTCAGAAATCATATCCCAAGCATGAATCCGTATGTATCTTTGTTTAGCTAAATCTAATTCTGAATCTTTTACGCCGATTTCAGACTCTAAGTTAATCAACTTATCAAATAAATCATGTTTTTTATTAATACCATCGCCATCAGACCACCGACCATCTTTTGTCATTAAATCAATACTGGTAATAAGAAGGGGCGTTGTTACTTGTTTCAAGTGGTCTATTGTAGCATTTGCTTCTGTTACAACATCTCTTAATTCAGCCTCAAATCCTGCACCTTTGAATTTGGAAAACTTATCAAGATTTGCAAAAGCCAAAAATACAGCACTCGCAGCAACTGCTATTCCCATCTCTGCTGCCATGCCTTTTAGTCCAAAGAGGAAAACAGATACGACTAGCAATAAACACCCAACAATATTCAAACTACACTCCTTAGCTGATTTTTGCGTAAGCTCTAACAGCTATATTAGACGGAATAATTCTGCATTTTGTCCCTGAAACAATTCTGTCTAGTAATCTAAACCATTCAGGCCAAGTCTAATAACTCATTTAATAACATCATCTTACCTACTTATCTTTGTATCAAACATGACGAAAAGCAGAAATTTTCCATATAGTTTCGGCAGAGTGCAGAAAACTCCCCAATATGTGAGTGAACCGTAATTCAGTCTATGAGTTGTCATAACTTAAGAGTCGTATTCTCAAACAAAAACGCCGACATGATTGTCGGCGTTTTTGCTATAGGTATGGATGAGCGAGAGGTAATAACTACTTCGCCAAGGCACTCAAAAACTCGGCTTCGAACTCTTCATCGGCTTCTCGGGTTATGCATTCCACCAGCCATTCGATGCTTTGATGGTCTAGCTTACTGTTCACCACAAAGGCTTGCTTTACACCAGACTGACCCAGCTTTGCAGAACCATAGTTCTTGAATGATTTGTTGCCGTGGTAATGGAGTGATTTGATCGCCTCCGCGTTGGGTTCTGGTAAAGCATCGAGTGTGTTGGCGAGCTGAATCACCAGCTCCATTGGGTTCTTAGATGATGAGATGCGATACAGAAAACCGCCCTCCACTCTTTGGCGAACCCAATAATCAAAGCCGCTGCAATCCATCACCTTGTCGCTGACCAGTGCGGCTTCACTGCGATAACCACACGACTCTACCACCACAGGGGTGTGTTTGAATTCTGGCTGACCAGAGGCGGCATCGGTATGAGGCAAGATCAGGTCGCATGGCTTGCTGTCTTTGGCAGTCGGGGCGTTCCAGTGGATAGGCATGAAGACTTGTTCGCGGCGCACCTCTTTGGTTACCACTAGGCGCGCTTGGCACTCCCCTTGTGCGCTGCGCACTTTCACCACTGGATTAATGATCGCATGGTTAAACGCATCTAGCCCAAATTCATCTAAGCCAAGCTCTGCAACGGTATCTGGATGCATGGCGACAAAGGGTTCTGGTGTATGTTTGCCTAAACCTGCGGCCAAGCCTGTACGGCTCATGGTGTGCCATTGGTCTCGGATTCGACCTGTGTTCATGATAAGTGGGAATTCAAGGCTGGTATCGGCAATGGGTTTGTCGTGCTCAACTGTAATAAACTGCGCTTTGCCAGATTCTGTAAAGAACTCGCCATTGGTGAACATGCGCTGCTCAATGATCTCTGGTTGATATTTTAGCACTGGCCATTGCTGTGGAGTGAGTTCGCCATAGCCTTTTTCATCCAATTGAGTGAGCCCTATTAAGCACAAGTCACGCGCTTTACCTGTTTCATTACCAAGCGCAGTCATCTCGCAATACTCTTTGAAAATCTCGCCTTCGTGGCGGTAATCAAACGGGTCTTTGAATCCCATTTTTTGCGCGACTTCTTTTAATATCCACCAATCAGGTTTGGCTTCCCCTGGGCTTGGTAATATACGGCGTTGGCGTGAGATTCGACGCTCAGAGTTGGTTACGGTGCCCGACTTCTCGCTCCACCCTTGCGCGGGCAGCACCACATCGGCCAAGCGAGTGGTTTCAGTATCAGCAAT
Source organism: Vibrio sp. 14N.309.X.WAT.E.F5 (assembly GCF_030397615.1). NCBI lineage: Bacteria > Pseudomonadati > Pseudomonadota > Gammaproteobacteria > Vibrionales > Vibrionaceae > Vibrio > Vibrio sp. 14N.309.X.WAT.E.F5. The sequence goes on from NZ_JAPNXR010000002.1 coordinate 164,881, forward strand.
ACAATCCGACACCACTACAAACGGGCACTTCTCTAGTGCGGCTTTGATTTTTTCACTGTCAGGCAGGCTCACGACTGGGTTGGTCGCCATGATCCACACTGCTTTGATTTTGCCTTCATTTATAGCATCAAACAGGTCAATTGCTTTTAAACCCGCATGTGTGGCTAAGTTGTCGGTTTGCCAGAATTCGCGCACCGTTTGGTGTGACTGCGGATCACCAAATTCGAAGTGCGCCGCTAAGGTATTGGCTAAACCGCCCACCTCACGCCCACCCATTGCGTTCGGCTGACCCGTTACAGAGAATGGCCCCATGCCCGGTTTACCAATTTTTCCGGTGGCTAAATGACAGTTAATAATGGCATTCACCTTGTCACACCCTTGTGTGGATTGGTTTACGCCTTGGGAATAGATGGTGAGCACTTTCTCGTTCGAAGCAAATAACTTGTAGAACTGTTCGAGTTGCTGCTCAGTAAGCCCTGTTAGCTCGGGAACACTTTTGTCGCACTTACTTGATTCGGTATAGCCTGACTCGGTATAACGGTAATGAGTTGCGGATCGAATGGCTTCCGTAAAACCTTGGGTGTGGTGTTCAATGTAGTCAGCATCTAGCTGGTCGTTGTCATCTAAGTAGGCTAGCAAACCATTGAACAGTGCCACATCAGAGCCTGACTCCAACGCCAAGTGCATGTCGGCAATTTCACAGGTGTCGGTATAACGAGGGTCAATGACGATTACTTTTAATGCAGGGTTGGCTTGTTTGGCGGCTCTTAATCTTTGGAATAGCACAGGGTGACACCAAGCGAGGTTTGAGCCAGTAATAACGACGACTTCTGCTTGTTCTAAATCTTCATAACAGACAGGTACTGTGTCTGCGCCAAATGCACGCTTATGCCCGACCACGGTTGAAGCCATACACAGCCTAGAATTACTGTCGATGTTGCCACTGCCGATGAAGCCTTTCATCAATTTATTGGCAACATAGTAGTCTTCGGTAAGCAGCTGACCAGAAACATAGAACGCAACCGAATCGGCCCCAAATTCTTCAATCGTTTGATTGAATTTGTCTGCAACCAACTGAGTGGCACTGTTCCAATCCAGATCTTGTTTTTGCTCATTCTGAATATGAGCAGGCTGTGTTAGGCGTCCTAAAGGCGTCACAGTATCACCAAGCGCAATCCCTTTAGTACATAGCTTTCCATAGTTTGATGGATGATCTTTATCACCACGTACTTCTAGTTTTCCTAACGATGTCGGTCTCGCTTCTATTCCACACCCTACACCACAATAAGCACAGGTTGATTTTATCCAGCCGCTGTTTGAATCGGTCATCCGTTTCTCGCTCAATTATCCATAATTGTAATAACTCAAACCAAGCAAATAGCACGCCACTTAATACCAGTCGACCGAATTGAAATATTTTCTATTAAAAACAACAATTTAATTAAATACAAAATATCAACCCCGAACAAAATCGGACTTAACCAAGATAGAAACTTAATTTTTGCACCATCTTGCGGAAAGTTGCACCACAAATGCTCATTTATATAAATCTAACAAAAATTTTACATACCACTTTAGGGGTAATTACGTGCCACCCTCAACTTTTAAAACATTGAAATATATAAGTTAAATTTTATTTAAATGAACAACCTGCAATCTGGCACCCTCCTTGCTCCACTAGAAACCAAGACTTAGAAAAAACATTTTTGTTTTTCTTGATGATTATGAATTGAGTGGAATCTCAACCCGGTATTCATCTGCTAACGACTAGAAATTAGATGCTAGTAATGGTGACGCCGAGAATAAGGAATGGATTATGAGCAAGAAGAAAATCGTCGTTGTGGGTAACGGCATGGTTGGACACAAATTTATCGACAACATCCTGCAATCAGACAGTGATGAGTTTGATATGATTACTTTTAGTGAAGAACCAAGGTTGGCCTACGACAGAGTTCAGCTAACTGCTTACTTCAAACGCGGAAATGCTGATGATTTGGCATTAACCAGCGAAGAGTATTACCAAAGCAATGGCGTCAATTACCTTCTCAACGCGAGAGTCGCTCAACTAGATACTGAAAATAAGTGCGTTGTGACTGAATCGGGACATACCGAAAGTTATGACACATTGATTCTGGCGACCGGTTCATTCCCTTTTGTTCCCCCTATTCCCGGAAACGACCAAGAACACTGCCACGTTTATCGCACCATCGAAGATCTAGACGCCATTGAACTATCTAGCAAAGGCAGCAAATCTGGCGTCGTTATTGGTGGTGGCCTGCTTGGCTTAGAAGCCGCAAACGCAGTCAAAAACCTTGGCTTGGAAACACATGTTGTTGAATTTGCACCTCGCCTAATGGCCGTTCAATTAGATGACGGTGGCGGTGCCCTACTGCGCAGAAAGATTGAAGACCTTGGCGTGCAAGTTCACACCGAGAAGGCAACCTCAGAAATAGTCGCGGGTGAGAACGCGCGCTACAGAATGAACTTCGCAGACGGCACCTATCTTGAAACCGATATGATCGTATTCTCTGCGGGTATTCGCCCTCAAGATGCCCTAGCTCGCAGCTCTGATATCGCCATTGGTGAACGTGGTGGCATCGTGATTAACGATCATTGCCAAACCAACATCGACAATGTGTATGCGATTGGTGAATGTGCCCTTTGGGACAACAAGATCTTCGGCTTAGTGGCACCCGGTTATTCCATGGCGAAAGTCGCGGCTTCGCATATCTTATCGGACGGAACGAGCGACGCTGCGTTTACTGGTGCCGACATGAGCACTAAGCTCAAACTGCTTGGTGTTGATGTAGCCAGTATTGGTGAAGTGCACGGCCAAACCGAAGGCGCTCAATCATATACCTATAACGATGAAATTGAACAAGTTTACAAACGCCTAATCATATCGGCTGATGGCAAGAAAATTGTCGGTGCGGTATTGGTGGGTGACGCCGAAGCTTACGGTTCGCTGCTGCAAATCAAACAAAATGACATGCCTCTTCCTGAAAACCCATCAGTACTGATTCTACCTAATGTCGCGGATGACTCAGGTTCGGCAATGGGTGTTGAAGCTCTGCCCGATAGCGCAGTGATTTGTTCATGTTTCGATGTGACCAAAGGCGACATTAAAGATGCAGTCTCTGCTGGCTGCACCACGATGGCTGCATTAAAAGAAACGACCAACGCTTCGACAGGTTGTGGCGGTTGTTCTGCTCTTGCCAAACAGGTTCTTGATAGCGAGCTGAGTAACCTAGGTGTCGAAGTTTCTAATGATATCTGTGAGCACTTTGCCTATTCTCGCCAAGAGCTTACCGACATCATCCGCGTAAACAAAATCAAGACCTTCGATGAGCTGTTAGATTCTCACGGAAACGGATTGGGCTGTACCGTGTGTAAGCCAGCAGTCGGTTCAATTTTGGCTTCGTACTGGAACGATTACATCCTCGAAGATCAACACATCGAACTGCAAGACACCAACGACATTTACCTCGGCAACATGCAGAAAGACGGCACCTACTCTGTGGTTCCGCGTATTGCTGGCGGTGAAATCACACCCGATAGACTAATCGTGCTTGGCGAAGTCGCTAAAGAGTTCGACCTTTATACCAAGATCACCGGTGGTCAGCGTGTCGATTTGTTTGGCGCACAACTTAATGAACTGCCAATCATCTGGAAAAAACTAATCGATGCTGGTTTTGAAACAGGCCATGCCTACGGTAAATCGGTACGTACCGTGAAATCGTGTGTGGGTAGCACTTGGTGTCGATACGGCGTCGACGACAGTGTTGGCTTAGCGATTCGACTTGAGAACCGCTACAAAGGCTTGCGTTCACCCCACAAGATCAAGTTTGCGGTTTCTGGCTGTACTCGTGAATGTGCAGAAGCGCAATCGAAAGACTTTGGCATTATCGCTACCGACAAAGGCTGGAACCTCTACATCTGTGGTAACGGCGGTATGCGCCCTCGCCACGGTGACCTTTTCGCGACCGACCTTGATGAAACCACTCTTCTGCAATACATCGACCGCATTTTGATGTTCTACACACGTACCGCAGATCGCCTACAGCGCACATCGGTATGGATGGAAAACCTTGAAGGCGGCATTGAATACCTCAAACAAGTCGTGATTGAAGACAAGCTCAATGTTGCTGAAGAACTTGAAGCCGATATCGCCCTCAACATCGAAAAATACCAGTGTGAATGGAAAACCACCATCGAAAACCCTGAAAAGATGAAACGCTTCCAGCACTACATCAATAGCGAAGAAATGGACACTAGCCTGTCATTCATCAAAGAACGAGAACAGCGTTTTCCTAAGCCGAGCTTGAGCTCTTCTTCTGATTCACAACGCGATGAAAAGCTAGCTAAGGCAGACCAAATCGAAGTAACGGAAGTTTCGTAAGCCGAATTGCTGGTGAGTGAATCAGTAACAACTCAACCCAATATCGATAGTCGACAGTGGCGCAGCCCAAGAAAACTGCGGTCGGCTATCACCCTAATTGAATTGATTATTAGTTTTATGTTTTGACTAGGAGAAAGTCATGAAAAATTGGACAACCGTATGCAGCACCCGCGACTTAACCCCAAACGGTGGTATTTGCGCCAAAGTAGACGATAACCAAGTGGCTATTTTTTACTGCAAGCGTAGCGACACGCTTTATGGACTCTCTAATTACGACCCTATCGGCAAGGCGAATGTGATGTCACGTGGTATCATTGGGTCATTAAGCGGTGAGCCTTACGTAGCCTCGCCCTTATACAAGCAGCATTACCACTTAGAAACTGGCGCGTGCCTTGAACAACCCGATCTCAAGCTCGTGAAATTTGAAGTTCGCAAGCAAGGAGAACAGGTTCAGGTTCTCGCACCGCTTGCTATCGCCAGTTAACTAAACGCCGACATCATCATGCGAACGCTTTATCAGCGTAAGCAATTTCGGCACAGGGTTTAGCCACATTAATGCGTTCGAATTTCGGAAGTAACGCACGAGCTAAAGCCGGGTAATTTTCCAGATTTAAAGGATTTAAACCATGGATAACACAAAATTTTTGCTGCTTTCATTTACGGGTAAGATGAAAACCTTACACCTAAGTTGGATGGCCTTTTTTATCACCTTTGTCGTGTGGTTCAACTTTGCCCCACTACTGCAAATGGTGAAAACCTCGCTTGGCCTTTCAACTGAGGAAATCAAAACACTCCTTATTCTCAACGTTGCATTGACCATTCCTGCACGTGTCGCGATTGGTATGTTAACCGACCGATACGGCCCAAGATTGGTCTACTCTTCGCTACTCGCGGTCTGTTCAATCCCTTGTTTTATGTTTGCTATGGCAGACTCTTTCATTCAAGCGGCAATTGCTCGTTTCCTATTAGGCTTTATCGGTGCAGGCTTCGTTGTCGGTATTCGTCTAGTGTCTGAGTGGTTCCCACACAATGAACTGGGTACAGCTGAAGGTATTTACGGCGGCTGGGGTAACTTCGGTTCAGCAGCGGCAGCATTCACGCTTCCAACTCTCGCTCTAGCATTTGGTGGTGAAGATGGTTGGCGTTATGCGGTCGGCATTACTGGCCTTATGAGCTTAGTGTTCTCGTTTATCTTCTACAAAAATGTAACGGATACACCAAAAGGTTCGACTTACTTCAAACCTGCTCAAGTAACGGCAATGGAAGTGACATCAAAGGGTGACTTTTTCTTCCTACTCATTATGAAGATCCCGATGTATGCCGCTTTAGCACTACTGACATGGAAGCTATCACCAAGCAACATCAACATGTTGTCTGACATGGCGGTTAACTCGGTTTACGCAGGTTTAGCCGCACTTTACGTGTACGAAGTGTCGCAAGTTTGGAAGGTAAATAAGAACGTATTCAAAGAAGAAGTGCCAGAGATTCACCAGTACAAATTCAAGCAAGTTGCTGTGTTGAACGTGTTGTATTTCGCGACATTTGGTTCTGAACTGGCTGTTGTTTCTATGCTGCCACTGTTCTTCTCTGAAACCTTTGAATTAACGCCGGTTCTTGCGGGTATGGTTGCATCGGCTTATGCCTTTATGAACCTAATGTCTCGCCCAGGTGGTGGTTGGATTTCAGACAAATTCGGTCGTAAACCAACACTGCTTATTCTAACGATTGGTCTTGCTGTGGGTTACTTCGCAATGGGTCAAGTAGACAGCACATGGCCAGTATGGCTAGCGGTTGTTGCTGCAATGGCGTGTTCTTTCTTCGTACAAGCCGGTGAAGGTGCGGTGTTTGCAACAGTACCTCTGATTAAACGTCGTATGACAGGTCAAATTGCAGGTATGACTGGTGCTTACGGTAACGTGGGTGCGGTGGTTTACCTCACGGTGCTTTCATTCGTAAGTTACCAAACCTTCTTCTTAGTGATTGCAGGAACAGCGGTACTAGGCTTCGTTACTCTGATGTTCATGGAAGAGCCTAACGGCCAAATCGCTGAAGTGAATGACGACGGTAGCGTGACCTTGATTAACGTATCGAGCTAACCACTCATTGAATCGGGAGTAGTACCGAGGTGTGTTTCACCACTTTGGTACTGCGTTCAAAGGCTCTGCATTCGCTAGAGCTTTTGTTCTTTCTCAGATGTGCTCTCAAGCAAATGAGAAGACAGCCAGTTAAGAAGACCACTTATGACAATTTCATTCAGCCAAGGGCAAGTCGTCACGCCGGAATCAAACAACCAGCTCACACTCAAGTTTGGTGGTTATTCGAATAAAGGCATACGTGATGAAAACCAAGATGCCATCATCGTAAAACACCCTAAGACTCGTGCAGAGCAAGAGCTAAAAGGCAGTGTTGCTTGTATAGCCGATGGCGCGAGTTGCAGTGAACACGGCCAGAAAGCCAGCCACACCAGCGTGATGCAGTTTATCGACGACTATTACGCCACGCCAAATAGCTGGAGCATTCAGCGTTCAGCGCAAAAAGTCCTAACCTCGCTCAACTCTTGGCTCTTCAACACGTCTGTTTCTAATATTCATCCCGCACAACAAGTGAACCACAATGCCCTCGTTTCGACGTTCAGCAGCGTTATATTAAAATCAAACACCGCACATATCTTCCACGTTGGCGACAGTCGTATTTACTTACTAAGAGATGGAGAATTACGCCAACTGACCCGTGACCACACTCGTAAGAACATGGGACAGAAACATTACCTAACGCGAGCTTTGGGTATGGATAACCAACTCAACGTTGACTATCAAACCCTGCCTATCAAGAAAGACGACTGCTTTATCCTGACCTCTGACGGCGTGCATGAATTTGTTGCTCCCAATACTTTCAAAGAACACATCGATAGACCTGAAGTGGATTTTGAATACGCAGCACAAACCATCTGTAACACCGCTTTAAGCCACAACAGTTCAGACAACGTGAGCTGCTTGATTGTGCAAGTCAGCCATCTACCTAAACCTTCGCTCATTGAGTTCCATGAAAAGCTGGCTAAACGTGCTATCCCACCCGCTTTAAAGCTCGGGCAAAGTATCGACAACTTTATGGTGCTTGAGGTGTTGTATGCAGGTTCAAGAAGCCATGTGTATCGTGTGATGCAGAAAGAGACACAAACCGAGTTCGTGTTAAAAGTCCCTTCCGTTCAATATCACGATAGCCCGTCGCAACTCCGAGCCTTCTTTAATGAACAATGGGCGGGGATCTTGCTGAACAATAAGAAGGTAATGAAGGTTTACCCGACGCCAGAACATTCGCAATTTTTATATCAAATCTGCGAATGGGTTGAAGGCATCACGCTAAGACAATGGATGTACGACAATCCAAAGCCGTCACTCAATGAAGTGCGCGAAATATTAGAAAAGATCACGCAAGGCATTCGCGTATTACAACGTGCCGACATGGTGCACCGAGATTTAAAGCCCGAGAACATCATGCTTCAACGTGATGGTGAGATAAAAATCATCGACCTCGGCGCTGTATTAGTGAGAGGACTTGAAGAAGGAGAGCTCGCAGATAAAGACGACACTCCATTAGGTGCGGTCAATTACATTGCACCAGAGACCATCAAACATAACACCGCGACTACAAGCTCTGATCTGTTCTCTATCGCTGTGATCGGCTATGAAATGCTAACCGGTGCATTGCCCTACTCTGAAATGACCGCACAATCGCTTAAGCAATCTCGTCATCATCAGTGGGAATACCAACCTATCACTCAGAAACGAACTGACTTACCAAGCTGGGTGGATTTGGTGTTACAAAAAGCCTGCGCGGAATCACCAAGCGAGCGTCATCAAGTGTTGGGGGATTTTGTGGCAGACCTTTACACACCAAACCAAAGCTTGGTGAAAAGCAAAGCCAAGCAACCTTTGATAAACCGAAACCCAATCCAGTTTTGGAAGGTGTTGGCTTTGTTGCTCGGCATTGTCGCCATTGTAGAGTTGGGCTTATTGCTTAGTTCGAGTTAACTACGGGTTCGAGGTTAATTACAGGTTCGAGTTAATCCCAAGTTCGAGCTAAGTGTGGAAGTCTAACCTAGCTTGTGTAAATTAACTGGAATTAGCCTCGTTTCACTAAGCTTCTTGGCACGAGTTCAATGCCAGCTTGGTAACGCTTAGCCGATGCATTTAACGCTAAAGCAAAGGCACTATCCGCAATCACTTCAAACTGTTGTGGCAGTGAATGGACTTTGAAAGGCAAGAAGTCCAATAAACGATTATCACCAAAGGTTGCCAGTTTTACTTGATTGATCAGCTCTGGCTTTTCAACCATCACATCCAACACACCCTCTAACAAGGTGTAAGACATAGTCACAATCGCATCGGGCACGGTACCTTTTGCAATCCACTCTTCAAAAACTTCGCGTCCAGATTCTCTATCAAAGTGTTCACCATAACCCACAACCATCGGCTTATTTTCTGTTAGCCCTGTTTGTTGAGTATGTGCTTTGTTTGCGGCTTCAAAACCCAATTGACGTTCACGCGAAATGTTCAGGTCAGGTAACGCGCCGATTAAACCAACACTGTGAATGCTGTGGTCGAGGATTGAATGCGTCAGTTCAAACGCGGCTTCGAAATCTTCACTGATCACGCAAGCAAAGTGCTCATCGTCTAACGGACGGTCAATCGCAATGACAGGTGTACCAGAATTTTGCAGCTTCAAGTAAAACTCATTGGCGTCTGGCATTGAGCTCGCAACAAGCAAGGCATCGATACGACGACTCACCAAAGCTTCTGCCACCTTGCGTTCAGTTTCAGCATCATCATCAGAACAGCCAATCAAAATCTGGTAGCCCACTTTACGCGAGTTCTGCTCGATCAATTTTGCTAAACGCGCGTAACTGCTGTTTTCAAGATCAGGAATAATCAAACCAAATGAACGGCTATTACCAGCACGCAGCGACGAAGCAGCATGGTCTGGTCGGTAGTTATACTCTTCCACCACCGCCATGACTTTCTGCTGAGTCTTTTCACTGATTCTGTATTTCTGCGCCTTGCCGTTGATGACATAACTGGCTGTGGTTTTCGATACACCAGCCAATTTAGCAATTTCATCAAGTGTCATATGGGTGACCTGTATTTTGTGCGTAGGATCATATAACCAATGATCTGATCCTCGGATTAGTTGAATTATATGCTGAATCGATTCAGTATAAAAGCTGAAAGGATTCAGCAAAATCTGAAAAGTGACTTCAATCATCCTTTTGTATGGATTGAGCGTCATTTGTTGTGATTCAACTTCTCGTTATTAACGAAACTGAAATTACGACACGCAGCAAAACTATTTTGAAAACCAAAATCGGCTTTGCTGAATTTTTTTACACTGAATGCTGAACCGATTCAGCTCAAATAAAACAAAGAGCAAAGCAAAGAGTTAAGCTCCATAAATCTTGCTCTAGACTGAATCGTAGCGATACACAAATTCTCAAGCGATACGCTAAAGAGGCACCATGCTTAAATTATCAAAATCTGACATCACTCTTGGTCAAACGGCCGATGACAAATTCAAAGCTATCCAGAACATTGCTGGCGACCTAACCGCGAAAGGCTTAGTTGACTCTGGCTACGTTGAAGGAATGCTGAACCGTGAAAACCAGAACTCGACGTTCCTAGGTAACGGCATCGCGATTCCTCACGGCACCACTGACACGCGTGACCTAGTGAAAGAAACAGGCGTTGCGGTACACCACTTCCCTGAAGGTATTGATTGGGCAGACGGCAACCGTGTTTACGTAGCAATTGGTATTGCAGCTAAATCTGACGAGCACTTAGGCATCCTTAAGCAGCTAACGAAAGTGCTAGCGGCAGACGGTGTTGAAGAGAAATTAAAGCAAGCGAAATCAGAAGACGAAATCATCGCCCTACTTAACGGCGAAGTTCAGCTAGAAGCCGACCTAGACGCTTCTTTGGTTCAGCTACTGTTCCCTGCGAGCGACATGGTTCAAATGTCGGCAGTTGCGGGTGGCCTACTTAAGAACACCGGTTGCACAGACAACGCATTTGTTGCTGACCTAGTAACAAAAACACCAACTCACCTAGGCCAAGGCCTGTGGTTGTTGGGCAGCGATAAAGGCGTAACTCGCACTGGCGTATCGTTCGTTTCAACAGCAAACCATTGTGAGTACGAAGGCACACCTGTTAAAGCACTTGTTGCATTCGCCGCTTGTAACAGCGCACACCAATCTATTCTGGCAAACCTAAGCAAGATGGTTTTCGAAGGTAAACAGCAACAACTGTTAACTGCTGATGCCGCACAAGTGATTGGCCTTCTAAAAGGTGAAGCGGTTTCTACAGCTTCTCAAGACGATGACAACTGCGCAGTATTCAAAATCAAAAACGCGCACGGCCTACACGCTCGTCCAGGTGCAATGCTAGTCGCTGAAGCGAAGAAGTTTGAATCAACTATCCGCGTTTCAAACCTAGATGGCGACGGAAAAGAAGTGAACGCGAAGAGCTTGATGAAAGTAATCGCACTTGGCGTTAAACACGGCCACCAGCTTCAGTTTGTTGCTGAAGGTGAAGATGCAGCACAAGCACTTGAATCGATTAGTAAAGCTATCGCTTCAGGCCTTGGTGAAGGTTAAGGAATCGATATGTCTGATAAACAAATCAAAGCCGTTACCGTTACGCTAAACCCTGCTCTCGACCTAACTGGCGCTATCGACGCACTTAACGTGGGTTCAGTGAGCTTAGTTAACAAAGGTTCTCTTCATGCTGCGGGCAAAGGTGTAAACGTAGCAAAAGTACTTTCAGAGCTTGGCGCGAAAGTGACCGTAACAGGTTTCCTTGGTCGCAATAACGAAGAAGCGTTCTGCCAACTGTTCGAACAGATGGGCGCAACTGACCGCTTCATCCGTGTAGATGGCGCAACTCGCATCAACGTAAAACTGGTAGAGAACTCAGGCCAAGTAAGCGACATCAACTTCCCAGGTGTTCCTGTTAATGCTGACGCGATTAAAGCGTTTGAAGAAACCTTGTTAGAGCTTGCTGAAACACACGATTACTTCGTAATTGCAGGCAGCTTGCCACAAGGCGTATCGCCAGAGCTTTGCGCATCTTGGGTACAACGCTTGCGTGACCTAGGTAAAAAGGTGCTGTTCGACAGCAGCCGTGACGCACTTAAAGCCGGTATCAATGCACAGCCTTGGTTGATCAAGCCAAACGATGAAGAGCTGTCTCAGCTATTCAATGCCGAACTGACAACACGTGACCAATGCCAACACGCAGGCCAAGTTCTGAGTGAAAAAGGCATCGATAACATCGTGGTATCACTTGGCGCAGAAGGCGTGATGTGGCTAAACCAAGGTGAATGGCTACATGCTCAGCCACCGCGTATGCAAGTGGTAAGCACAGTAGGCGCAGGTGACACATTAGTCGCAGGCCTGTGTTGGGGTCACATGCAACAGATGCCAAAACCAGAACTTATTAAATTCGCCACTGCCCTATCTGCTCTAGCAGTTTCACAGGTAGGCGTGGGCATCACCAGCCAACAAGAGCTGGAATCAGTACTACAAAATATCCAATTACAGGCGCTTAGTGCTCCAACTAGCCAGTTAGACACAAGCAAATAGGACAAAAGGTTTATTATGAATATTACCATTATCACAGCTTGCCCTAGTGGCGTAGCAAACAGCATCATCGCCGCAGGCTTGTTAGAGCAAGCGACAAAAGCACTGGGTTGGAACGCCGCTATTGAATGTCAATCAAGCGTGCTACCTGACTCAACCGTATCGCAAGACACTATCGACAGCAGCGACGTTGTGGTTATCGCAGCTAACACCAATGTTGATAAAGCACGTTTTGTTGGTAAGAAAGTGTATCAAGCGGCTATCTCTGAATGCACTGCGGATGCAAAAGCATTTCTAGAGAAAGCGGTGGCAGAAGCAACAGTACTGGACGCTTCTCAAGTTGAAAGCACTGTTGAAGTGACCGGTACTTCTCCAAACTCTTCTACAACAGCAAGCACAGGCAGCAAAAAAATCGTAGCGATTACGGCTTGCCCAACTGGCGTTGCACACACCTTCATGGCAGCTGAAGCGCTTGAAGCAGAAGGCAAACGCCTAGGTCACCAAATCAAAGTGGAAACTCGCGGCTCTGTAGGTGCGAAAAACCAACTGACTGACCAAGAAATCGCAGACGCTGATCTTGTTATCATCGCTGCCGATATCGACGTTCCTCTGGATCGTTTTAACGGTAAAGCACTGTACAAAACAACGACAAGTCCTGCTTTGAAGAAAACAAAGCAAGAGATGGAAAAAGCATTCGCAGAAGCTAAACCATACCAACACACAGCTTCTTCTAATTCAGCACCTGCTGACGAGAAGAAAGGCGTGTACAAGCACCTAATGACAGGTGTTTCTCACATGCTTCCTGTGGTGGTTGCGGGTGGTTTGATCATCGCTCTTTCTTTCGTATTCGGTATCGAAGCGTTTAAAGAAGAAGGCACACTAGCAGCAGCACTGATGACTATCGGTGGTGGTTCTGCATTCGCACTGATGATCCCTGTTCTTGCTGGTTTCATTGCATTCTCTATTGCTGACCGTCCGGGTCTGGCTCCAGGTCTAATCGGCGGTATGTTGGCTAGCTCAACAGGCGCAGGTTTCCTAGGTGGTATCGCAGCGGGTTTCATTGCCGGTTACGCAGCGAAATTCATTGCCGACAAAGTTCAACTTCCACAGTCTATGGAAGCCCTCAAGCCAATCCTGATCATTCCGTTTATCGCGAGTTTGTTCACTGGTCTTGTGATGGTTTACATCGTGGGTGGCCCTGTTTCTGGCGTGATGAGCGCAATGACCACTTTCCTAAACAACATGGGAACGTCTAACGCGATTCTTCTAGGTGTGATTCTAGGCGCAATGATGTGTTTCGACCTTGGTGGCCCTGTAAACAAAGCCGCTTACACGTTTGGTGTTGGTCTACTGGCTTCGCAAACTTACGCTCCAATGGCAGCAATCATGGCAGCAGGTATGGTTCCAGCTCTAGGTATGGGCCTTGCGACTTTCCTAGTAAAAGACAAGTTTGAAGCAGGCGAGCGTGAAGCGGGTAAAGCATCATTCGTTCTTGGTCTATGTTTCATCTCTGAAGGTGCAATCCCATTCGCAGCGAAAGATCCAATGCGTGTTATCCCTGCTTGTATGGCAGGTGGTGCACTAACTGGTGCTCTATCAATGATGTTTGGTGCTCAGCTTATGGCTCCACACGGCGGCTTGTTTGTACTACTGATTCCTGGTGCTATCTCTCCAGTTCTTATGTACCTAGTGGCGATTGCAGCTGGTACAGCAGTAACAGGCTTTGGTTACGCAGCTCTTAAAAAGATGAGCAGCGATAAAGTGACAGCAGAGGCTTAATCCCCCTACTCTGTTTAGATGACAAACAGAGACTCTTGATAAACTGTTCCTTGAAACAGAATAAAGGCTCCTCATTTGAGGAGCCTTTTTATTGGAATTAGCTAACAAACTGAAACGCTCGGTCTGGTGTTACTTTTCTAATGTCGTTAAGATGGGCAACTGGAAAGAGAACGTCACCCCTTCCACATCGTCATCATCAATCTGGCGAATCATCTCTACCAAATAACCTTGCACATCTAACTTCAAACCTTGTTGCTCAACCGCCTTAAACAGAGCTTCTAAGGCCGTGCTGTACGCCACATCAGAAACCAGATAAACGTCGCTGCATAAGTAGTAGCCTTCAGGAATGGTCATATCGTAACGATCTTTCGCGACTTGCCAATTTCCAATTTCAGCGTCGATGTCGTCCCATTTATTATTCATTTGCTTGATCGGCGTGGTGCCCATCAAATGCGTCGATTTCTGACCATAGATTTCAAATACCGTGTCCCAATCAGGATCTTCCAACTTAAGCTTTTGCATACCGCGTTCTGGATACCAAACCAACTCGATCGGCATAGACTTAACTAGCTCTTTTTCCATCGAAGACTGCACGCCTGGATGTGCCAATTTCTGGATGAAGTCTGCCGTTTCCTTAGGTGTCGCGTTGTAGCCCATTTCTCGAATATGTTTCGCAGTAACACCAAGCTCGCGCTTAAGCGCCTTACCTAGTGACTGCGACGATGAGTAGCCACAATACTGAGCTATTTCAATCACGCTCCACGGCTCATCATTGATCAACAAACCCACCGCGATTTGTAATCGAACACGACTCAGGTACTGACCCGGAGTTTCGTTAAACAGCTCGCTAAACTGACGATGAAAATGATAGGGCGAAATCGCGCTCTCGGTTGCAATTTCTTCCCACGTACGACGCTCCCCCCACTCTTCATGCATCAAGGTCAATGCATGCGTAAAGCGTTTTTGAAGGTGCTCTGGCAAAGATTCAATCAATGTAATCTCAGGCACCAGTTTAAAAGCTGGTTCTAAATGCAAAGCAGGTTTGTTCTCTTGCGTCATACAGTCTTGGGTCTCTGGTACATTGGCTTTAGTCTTACTGTCAGCTAGCTTCGCCGAACTGGACAGCTTTATTGAACTAGGCAGCTTGGCTTCACTATCGTCTTTGTCCTTTATAAAATCAATCACGAGCGCTCCAAAGTGAGTTCTTCTAATGAACCTTTTGCGCGTAACTCTTGTTCAATTAAATCTTTTTCATCTAGTTCTTTTTCAACTAGCGGCGGCTTGCGACAAAACAAACCAAGCAACACCGGAATCAAAATCAGAGTCACCGCAGTGGCAAACAACTCACCAAACACCAAAGATACTGCTGCTGGTTTCAAGTATTGCGCCTGTTCTGCGGTTTCGCTTAACAATGGCAACAATCCACACACAGTGGTAATGGTTGTCAAGAAAATCGCTCTCAAGCGGCTAGTACCCGCAATGACTAACGCTTGCTGTAACGGTACACCTTGGCGATATTCGCTATTAAAGCGCGTGATCAACACTAGCGAGTCGTTAATCACGATGCCTGTCATGGCCATCATGCCGAACATCGAAAGAATACTGATGGGTAAATCCATCAAGTAATGACCAAAAATCGCGCCTGCGAATCCAAACGGTATCACTGCCATGATAATCATCGGCTGCCAATAGGACTTCAAAGGCACCGCCAACAAGATGTAGATCATGATGAGCGTTAGTATCATCGCTGATTTGAAGCCGTTCGACACCTCACCTATCTCTTCAAATTCGCCGCCCGCTTTTATCGTCACACTCGGAAACTGTAAGTGCAGAGATTCAATCGTATCTTCGAGTTGCTCACGTGTTTTTTCTGGTGATTGCAGGTCTCGGTTCTGCTTCCAATACAGGTTGATCACTTGCTCTCGGTCACGGCGGTAAACCACTTGTGGCTCTTGCTCATGACGAAACTCAGCAATATCCCCCATCATCACACTTCCGCCATTAGGTAACACGATAAGAGCCTGTTGTAGCTGAGCTAAGGTTCTGCGTTCATCTCTCGGATATTGCAGAAGCACCTTGGTCTCTTGCCCATTTTCTAATAAACGATGCACTTCTCTTTCACCAAACGCTTCGCCTGCTAGCTGAGCCAGTTTCGCTTGCGTTAACCCAAGTTGCTGACCATATTGATTCAATACCAATCGAACTTGCGGCAAACCATCCTGACCATCGTCGTAGACATCCGATACGCCTTTCAACGAGGCTAAGGTATCCGCTAACTCCTCACTAACTAGGGAAGCAAGTTCACGATCATTGGAAGAGATCGTTAAGAATGTTCCACCAGCAGGCTCCTCTGCCGCGCTGAATTTAACCGAATAAGCGCCTTCTATTTGCCCTGTGTTTTCTCTCCATCGCTTCAACAATAAATTACCCGGCAATGAGCTTAAAGATTCATTGGTGAGCTCAGCCGTCACTTCAATCTCGCCATAGCCATCAGACCAAGCAAGCAGGTTCACAACAGGCTTTTTTTGTAATGGGTAATCGTTCATCAAGCCTTTTTCTACTTGTGTCATTGCTTGCTCAACTTGCAACAAGGCTTGGCGCTGTAAAGGCAACGGCGCGCCATCTTCCAGCTCAATAACCGCGGTGATGTAACGCCCCGGAATTTCAGGGAACAACGCACTGCGAATCGCACCGTTAGACCACATACCGTAAGCCAGTGAGATAGCTGCCACAAACCCAAGTAAGGACGCGACTTTGTAGCCAAGTGCAAACTCCAATACTGGCTTGTAGATGTTGAAATTAAACCACTGTAACCCGCCCTGAGCAGCATTCTGAACCTTGGCGAACAAACCCGTTGATGGCTTTTTCACAGAAAGCTGAGCCAAGTGTGACGGTAAAATAAACTTGCTTTCGATAAGCGAGAATATCAGTGCAAAGATCACCACGGCTGAAAACCCAGCAAGCACCTTAGCTAGCTCATTGTTAATCCATAACATTGGAGAAAACGCAGCGATGGTTGTGAGCACACCAAACACGGTAGCCACTGACACTGAGTTAACGCCCTGCCAAGCGGCTGTTTTTCCGTTTATATTTGAGAAACCATTGATATTAGGAGAATAGCCAACATTACCCGTCCGTTTTTCATGTATGGCTTCACCTACGACAACTGCATCATCCACCAGCACACCGAGAACCAAGATAAAGCCAAACAGTGTGATGTCGTTGATGCTGTAGTTGAACAACTGCATTGCTGCCAACGTTCCAGTCAGCGCAATTGGAATACCCATTGCGACCCAAAAGGCGAGCCTGATTTCAAGAAAGATCCCAAGTAGAACTACGACGATCAATAAGCCTTGCCATGCGTTTTCACTCAAACGAAATAGCTGGTCTTCAATGTAAGGCGCCATATCGGCCATGGTATTCAACTCAATATCCGACGGCAAAATCGCACGTTGTGCATCCAGCGTTTCACTGATAGCTTCACTGACTTTAAGCAGGTTGTCGGTTTGGCTCGTACTGACCAATAATGCGATGGCGTTAGAGCCGTTGTTACGCACGATAGAACCACTGTATTGGTAACCACGACTTAACTTGGCGATGTCACCCAGCAGTATTTTTCCGTTGCTTCCTGAAATCACAACAAGCTGGTTCAACTTCTGTAGATCATCGGCGTATCCGTCACCACGAATCACCATTCGACCTTTGTCACTAATCAGCTCACCGCTTCGAGTCTCAAGCGAACGCTGCTCAACGAGCTCTGCGAGATCTTCTAAGCTCAACCCTAACGCTTTCAGCTGGTCAGGGTCGGGCTCGATAACAAGTTGAGATGTGCGAGTTCCCCAATTTGATACCTTCGAGATACGCGGATTCTTCTTCAGTGCTTGTTCAAGTTGCTTAGCGATAGGTTGCAGTTCGTCATCGGTTCTTGGCCCCGACACCACCACAAACGCCGCTAAATTGGTAAATTCGTTTCGCACAACTTGTGGCCTGTCCGCTTGCACGGGAAAACCATTGATCGCGTTGACTTGATTGCGAATGTCATCCAGAAGCTTGTCTAAATCTGTGCTGCTGGTTTTACGAACCATGACCTCAGAAACCCCAGCACTCGACTGACTGGTGATCTGTTTGATGCCTGCAATGCCACTGATTGACTCTTCGATTCGCTGCGTAACACTCTCATCGATCTGCTGCGCCGTACCGCCAGGGTAAGTAACGCTGATACTGATGGAAGACGGTGCGATTTGTGGGAACGACTCGACACGTAATTGTCCGAACGCAAGCACACCACTGATAACAATCGCCATCATCAATAAATTGGCAGCAACAGGGTTATTGATAAACCATTTGGTCATCCAACTCATTGGTTTGCCTCCTCAAGCTGTTCATCAGCGGATTGGCTCGCGTTCATGGATTCTGAACTATCATCTTGGTAGAAGTTAGGCGCTACTTGCTTACCAATTAACATCGAAGAAAGCGGATATTGCACCACTCTGCGAACCTGTTCACTTTGCTGATTAAACCTAATATCAAGCACCTGATTACCTTGCCCAATCAAGGATACCAACTCTTTACGTAGACGATCATTGTTGTCTAACGTCCACACATATCCGTCTCGTGTCATTGCACTTAAAGGTAGGCTGACTACGTTATCCTTCAGCCCTAGGTTAACCACAGCCTGAACCTGCTGATTTGGAAACAATCTTGGCTTGCTTTGATAAGGTGCCTCAACCGAAAGCACGACTTGTCTTTGGCGAGTGACCGAGTCAACTTGCGGAGACACATAGCGCACCTTGGCAGGCCACTGATCCCCAGAGCGGTTCACCACAGTGATACTTGGCTCACTCAGAGCGGCTTGGACTTGTTGCCAATGCATTTCAGAAATCGGCAACTCGATATCAATCGAATCACTGGCAGCCAATTCAAAGGTCACTTGTCCTGCCTCTATCCACTCTCTCGGGCTGATATGGCGCTTCATGATCACCGCATCAAAAGGCGCGGTAATCACTGATTCTTCCAACAACTTCTGTGCACTTAGGTAAGCCTGTTTCGCTTGTTTCAGATTAGCTTTCGCTGCAAGTAATTGAGGCTCTCTGCGAGCAAAAGACGAACTCGTTTTGGGGTTAAGCATCTTTAGAGCGACCGTTTGCTCATGCTTAGCCTGCTTCAATTCCAATTCTGCTTGTTTCAATAAGCTCAACGCCTGAGCCAAGTTCGCATCTACTGCGCTAGTATCTAACCTTGCTAACACATCGCCTTTGTTAACCAAATTCCCCGGTTCAACGCTTTCATCTAGCCATTTCAACTGTGCACTGCTCGACGCTTTCAACTGTACTGGCCAACGCGCAGCCGTTACACCTAATACCGTTAACGTCGATTGATGCTGTGATGGTGTCACCTCTAACACTGAAACGGGGACAAGGACGGCTTCTTTCTTCACTGGTTGGGTAGCTTCAGGTTCCAATTCATCAACGACAACCAACGCGATAAAGATCGCTGCGCAGCCGACTAATACAGAAAGTGGCTTTTTAAATTTCATGAGGTATCTCCTTGGTAACCTGTTGAATGGAGGTGTGATTAAGGCGCTGACTGATCTCAGTGAGACGAGAAAGGGTTTGTAGCGTGATTGGTAGCATCACTGCGGTTTCAACAAACTCAAGTGAATAGGTAACGATGGAGAACACTTGCCCCGCAGTCGGTTCGATAAGCTGACTCACCATCCATAAATTGCCGATGACCGCGCCAAACAACACGATAAAAATCAGCCCATAGACAACAGCTTCGGTATCAGACAGCTTGATTTCACACTGTTTTAGGCGCTCAAAGTGCCAGCGGAGTGCAGATAAACGAACACCGCTCAGCAATTTCACTTGCTGTTCAACTTGGTCGTTAAATTGGCCATTGAGTCGTGTAAATGTTCGGTGAAATACGCCGTAGATAACCAGCATCGATAGCCCTGCAAACAACATGCAAAGCGCCAATGAGAAGTGAAAGGTTGAGAGGATAACCACCGTCGCGACCAACTGAACTACCGCCGTCATTAAAGTAGGCAAATCATCTTCTAGGAAATCAACTAGCTCACGAGACATGGTGAGTCGGGCGTCTTTGGTCGAAATAGATAAACCGCGCAGGTTGCGCTCAACAAGGTTTGCCAGTTTTACGCGAATAGCACCATACACACGGGTATCGTAAAAACGACGAACGACACTGATGATCACCAGTACAAAAAGAATCAGTGCCAACATCATCAAAGGCTGAAAGCTTTGGTTTAGCACTCCGTCGATGGCGTAACCAATAAACAGCGGCAGCAAAATAAGCATCACGTTTTCAGCCAATACCATTAACCAAGTCGCGGCGACCTTTAATGGATTAAGCCGAATAATCGTCAGCAGTGAGATGGGATATTTGAATAGCATTATTGAGCCCATAAATGAATATGGCGCCAGTATTACCAATCCGACATGGAAAAAAGTGTCCCAAATTGCTGTATTAACAAATTAGACGACAGACTCGCTTAGTAACTAGATCGGTTACCTTTTGTTTACCTCACCTCATTTACTGTCCTTGATAAGAAAAACGAACAACAAGGAAAGAGCATGAAATTATTCGCTTCATTACTCACGACCGTCGGTATTACTGGTGCTGTCTGGGGGCTATTACATATTCAGCCTGCGATTGCGGATGCATCGACGGAGCAGCCAATAACTGTGTCATCAACGAACAAGTCATCAATCGACAAACAGCCAAAAAACAAGTCCGTAGAGGTCAAACAACAGGCGACTGCAAACACGACTTACCTGCAAGGTTTGAGTAAGACGATTCCTTTAGACGACGTGCCAGATCTATGGGTCGATTTCTATCAGCAACTCGGCACCAACGATAAAAACATTGAGCAACAGCAGAAAGTCATCGTGATCTATCAAGACATCAGCTTAGATTTCAGCGAAGCAACAATCACAATTGGCTTCGCGACTCAGCAATCAAAATTAAATAAAAACAAACCCTTAATTAAGATTCCAAGCAAAGCCAAGGGCACCCTTCTGCTAGGTAAAGGCGAGCATACTGAACAGGAACTAGCACATGCTTGGGAAGGTATCGCGATTCTAAAAGAAGTGGATATGGTTATAGAACATCACCAGCTGAATCAGCATGGGTTGCCAGATTCTAGTGCGTTATACGTCTATTATAAGAACAATCAGTAAAGGATTTAGTTATGGATTTCACTATGGATAGCATTGGGAGTTTTCTCTCTCAAACATTCTCAGAAACGAGCATCATCCTTACCGAAACTTGGGTAGATGATAACTTTCTACTGCTTGCTCTGGCTCTGTTTATCTTTGAGCTTATCCGCTATGCCTTTAAGAAAAAGCTCAGCTGGAATATGTTGGGAGACAGCGCAACTAACTTAGTCACCTTGTTCTTCTTATTGGTTACCGTTTTCTTTGTCGGATTAGCCTATGTGGGCGCGTTTGTTTACGCCTACGAGAACTTCAGCCTAACTCAACTTCCGATATCTGGTTGGACAATTCTTGGTTGCTTGATCTTGGCCGATCTCGCGTACTACTGGGAGCATAGGTTCTTGCACAGCAACGGTTTAGCTTGGGGAACACACTCGGTTCACCATAGCTCGCCTTACTTTAATATCTCAGTTGCTTACAGGTTTGGGCCGTTAGATTGGTTCTTCCCGTTCTTCTTCCACTTGCCATTAATTTTGCTCGGCTTTAACCCGTTTGTAGTGCTGATGTGTGAAACCTTTGTGCAGCTTTATCAAACGCTATTGCACACCGAAACAGTTAAGCGCCTGCCCCGCCCTGTTGAAGCGGTGTTTAATACGCCTTCACACCACAGAGTGCATCACGCAACCAACAAGCAGTATCTTGATAAGAACTACGCTGGGATCTTTATCATTTGGGATCGTATGTTCGGTACTTTCGCCAAAGAAGAGGAAGAAGTCAGATACGGTGTGTTCCCGAGAATCAACGCTGTGAACCCATTTAAGGTATATTTCCACGGCTACGTTAAACTGTGCCAGCAATTATGGCATGCGCCAAATTGGAACTACCGACTACAACTTCTTATTCAACCGCCGATTTGGGCTTGGAAAAGAGAACGAGAAACAAAGTAAGGACACTTATGAGTATTAACGCCCTGTTAATTGAAGACGACAGTGACTTGGCAGAAGCCATTGCAGACTATATGGAACTCGACGGTTTCGAATTCGATTTTGCTTACAATGGCAGTGCTGGACTCAATCTTGCGCTAGAGGGGCGTTATGACATCATCTTAACGGACATCAACATGCCCAAAATGGACGGGCTTGATGTCTGTCAATCTCTTCGCCAACAAGGTGTCACGACACCTATCCTTATGTTAACGGCAAGGGACACATTACAAGACAAAATCGCTGGGTTCGAAGTGGGTTCGGATGACTATCTAGTGAAGCCTTTTGCGATGGAAGAGCTCAAGGTACGGTTGATGGCGCTGATACGTCGCTCTCAAGGTTCGGTGACGTCGCTGTCTGTCGCAGATCTCCAACTGGACTTAGACAAGCACCAAGCCCTTAGAGACGGCAAGCTATTGAAGCTCTCTCCAGTATGTTGGCGAATGCTTGTGATGTTAGTGCGAAACAGCCCTAACGTGGTGGCCAAAGCCAAGCTTGAAGAAGCATGGGAAGACGAAATGCCAAGCTCTGACAGCGTGAAAGCACACCTGTTTAAGCTTCGACAAGTGGTTGATGCGCCCTTTGACTCAAAACTAATTCACACGGTTCATGGTATTGGTGTGGTCTTGCATGAGGAGCCATCATGAAACACGCGAACATGAATCGAGTCAGTATTAAGCGCGACATTTACCTCTATTTATTTGGTATCGTCGTGCTACTGACGGCCATCTACAGTTTGATGGTTTCACAGAGCTACCATATTGGCCTTAATGAATCGGCAAAATATGGATTCTTGTATGAATTGGAAGTCGCAGAGCAGCAATACATCGAAACAGGGCAACTGCCAGACTACCAAAACCCAACATTCCAAGCCTTTCTAAGCTATTCAGATCTGCCTGCCAAGTTTCAACAAACCTTTGATTGGAAAGCGTTTGATAACGATGCGATTTATGAACACTACGAGCAATCACCTAACAATGATTCAGGCCAATACCTCTATGCCGCTAAACATCAAATTTCAGGTAAAGACGAAGCTTTGTATATTATTTCTGAGTACGATGAAGCCATCTACTTGAATCTATTCGAGCTGAACCCACCTGATTCCGTCAACCAAATTAACAATGCCTTCATTGCCATCGGCGTCCTATTGCTCTTGGTGTTCTTGATCATTCGCCTTCTGATACATCGAGTTACTAAACCGATCATTACCTTATCTAAATGGTCTGAATCTCTGGATGTGGGCAACACTGAAGGGCTGACTCAGTTTCGATACAAAGAAATCGACCAGTTGGCTTCGCAGCTTGTTAAGAGCGTACAAGGTGAGCGTCAGGCCAATGAGCGTGAGAGCTTTTTCTTAAGAGCAGCTAGCCACGAGTTAAGAACACCGATTGCCACTATTTCAGCCAGTGGCGATATGCTGGTTCGGTTGTCTGAAACTATCCCTAACAGTGGCCAACGAGCGGTAGCGCGAATCCAACGCTCAGCCACCAACATGAAAGCCTTGGTAACAACGCTGCTGTGGATGAGTCGTAATAACGAGATAGAGACCAACTATGAGCAAATCAAGCTTACTCCTCTACTCAATAATATTATCGAAAGCCAACGTTATCTTCTCAAAAACAAAGAAGTAGAGATCCACACCAAGGTCGATCAAGAAGAACACTCCCTGCCCCGCGAGTTAACTGAGGTTGTGATCACCAACTTAATCCGAAATGCATTTCAACATGGTGGCAGCGGAGATATCAGCATCACACTATCAGAACATCAATTTGAGGTAATTAACCGTTTGGAAGATGAAAACCTAGCAAACGACTCTGAACAACAAACCTCTTTTGGTATCGGCCTAGAGCTCATTGATCGCGTTTGTCAGAACCAAGGTTGGCGTTTTACTCATGAAACCCACAACAATGAGTTCATCGTCAAAGTCATGCTGTAGCGGTTTTCTAGGTGGTTAATTGATGGTGACCAAAAGTTTACCTTGGCTTGGTTATGCTAGTTGCACAATCTAGTTAGGAGTTATTTTATGGGCACTTGGATTTTAGAAACACTATTGTGGGCTGTGGTAACCGTGGCGGTTTGTGTCGCGATTTGGGGTCTTTACTTACCTAATATATTAATCGCATTAGGCGTGTCGGTAGCGGTATCGCTGTTACTGGGGAATAGCTGGAGAAGCTAGAATTTCGGCAAGAAGACAATGAACAAAACAAGGTGTGCACCGACACACCCGACAGCACCTAAGTTACTAAGTTACTAAGTTCGATTATTAGATACACACTGTCGGGCGCGAATTAAACTAGCTACTCAGTGTATCTTCAAACACACCCAGCTCACGACCAAGCCAAATAGCTCGAACCGTGTGGTCTAGCGTTTCTTCGCCGCCCGTTACTGGGTGAATCAACACCGACATATCGCCGCGCTCTTGCTCCAACCACTCAACAATGCCTGACTCTTTGTTCGCAAAGTGAATCTCAAACATCGGCATCTTATGTGGCCCAACCAAACGCTGTATTAATGGGAAAGTCTCTAACACATCTTTACGTTCCGATAGAATTTTCTGACGCAGTGTTTCTGCTTGCTCTGCAAATCGCAGAGGGAAATAGATATGACCGTGGTACATGGCACCATCCTTTAGAATTATGATGTCGCAAGTTTATACCTAAACCGCCTTTAATAGCTAAATCTAAATAGGTGAACTTACTTTCGGAAGGATCAATTTGAAATGGGAAAACTAGAGTTTGTTACTCGAACGAATCGAAAACAAGCTCTAGTGGTATTGATGTCGGTTATCGCTTTAAATCACTACGGGCGTAGCTTTAAAACACGGTCGATATCTTCTGCAGAATGGCGCTCGGGTACTTGCTCCCACTCTTCACCGAATGATCGGTTCACTACTCGGCCACGCTGAAAACCTTCACGCGCTTCTAATAGCTTCGCCCAGCGCACAACGTTGGTGTAAGACTCAACTTGTAGGAACTCAGCTGCATCGTAAATTTTGCCTAATACAAGGTTGCCATACCAAGGCCAAATCGCGATATCTGCAATGCTTAGCTCTTCGCCCGCCACAAAAGTACTATTTGCAAGTTGCTTGTCTAGCACGTCTAGTTGACGCTTAGCTTCCATCGCAAAGCGGTTAATTGGGTACTCTTGCTTTTCATCAGCGTAAGAGTAAAAGTGGCCAAAACCACCACCCAAGAATGGTGCTGAACCTTGAGCCCAGAACAACCAGTTAATGGTTTGTGTTCTCGCTGCCCCTTCTTTTGGTAAGAAGTGACCAAATTTTTCAGCTAAGTGCATCAAGATAGATGCCGATTCGAAAACATTCACGTCTTCAGCACCAGACTTATCAACGAGTGCCGGTATTTTGGAATTTGGATTCACTCCAACAAAACCAGAAGAGAACTGTTCAGCTTCACCAATGTTAATCAAATACGCATCATATTCAGCTTCTTTAACACCTGCCGCTAACAACTCTTCCAGCAAGATAGTGACTTTTTGACCGTTAGGTGTACCAAGAGAATACAATTGAAAAGCATGGTCACCAACAGGAAGCTCTTTATCAAAACGAGCGCCAGATTCAGGACTATTGATATTTGCCCACTTGTTACCACCATCAGTATCGTTAACCCAAACTTTTGGCGGTGTGTATTGTTCTGACATGATATTTCCTTATTAATATAGGGTAGCTTTAACTGATATTAGGTCACGCTCCCTTGGTTAAAACCCCTAAATACAATTTCTTTTCAAACTGTTAAGCATGGCTTATTCCAGAAAGACATAACCTGCTTTATGAGATAGCACACGAAAAAGATAAGTGCCCAATCAAACCTAAGCCACATAACGGTCAGTACGAAACATGATTTAGTCACGAGATGCCTACAGGTTAAAGAAAGCTGTGATAAAATCGGGAGATTACAATTGATAAGGATTTGGCAATGTCTTCTGATTACACTGGCTCGAGTGCAGCGTACGCTCGCCAAGAGAAAGGCTACCGTGAAAAAGCACTAAAACTGTACCCATGGGTTTGTGGTAAGTGCGCGCGTGAATTTGTTTACTCGAACTTAAGAGAGCTGACCGTTCACCACGTCGATCACGACCATACAAACAACCCTGAAGATGGCAGTAACTGGGAACTATTGTGCCTGTACTGTCACGATCATGAACACTCAAAATACACAGATCATGACCGTTACGGTGTTGATGCCAAGGCTCGTTTAGACGACCACCAATCAGCGACCCATAACCCTTTCGCCGACCTAGCGAAGTTGATGAAGAAGTAAATGATTCCTTCTTTTTAAAAGCGAGTCGTTCGAATAACAAAGAAACCCCAGTATGTCGCCATACTGGGGTTTCTTTTATCTGCCGTCATAACCAAAAATAGAGTTTAGGTAGGCCGGTTCAAAAAGAGCCTTCCGAAGAAAGCTCTTTTTAGAATTCTGTATTAGGTTTGCAATTAAGCTGCTGCTTCCTTGCGAGACTCTTCTACCTGCTTAGCGCGTTTTTTTAGAATCAACTTATCGCGGTATGTAAACCAAACGTAAGACACTACCACTAAGAAGAACAGGTATGACAATGAGAAAATGAACGGCGATTGAATAATATCGTTCGAGATACCCCAAGAAACACCGACAACCGTCACTGCAATTTTCGCGAAAAAGCCACACATCAATAGCATTAAAGCCAACTGTGGGAAACGCGTACTGCGGAAAGCTAACCAATAGCAACTACCTACTGCCAATGCAGCAATATAGAAGCCAAACAAGAAAGAGTGGATATGGTCAGCTGCCGCTAAACCACCAGAAATTGACATCAATAGAATTAAAAACAGTTTCATAATACTCGCCTCGCCATAAGTTGGAAACGCATCCTTTCAAATTTGGAATCTCAGTTTGCGTACTATTTTCCCACTTTTTCTCAACAACACAACCCCTCTAATCGAACAAAATGTAAGCAAAGGTACTACCAAAAACCAACCGTAACAACTGGTTAACATTTTGTTTTTAATAAAACTCCGTTACTCCTTGTCTCATATGGACAAAGCGGTGTTTTGATTTATTTTGTTACACAAAATTAACCTTAGAAAATATTTAAAATAATTCGTAACTCTGTGATATCCGCACAGAATACGTGGCCATTCAGAAATACTTATCGAAGAACCCCTTAAAAAATAAGCCCGTCATGCGAAAAAGAACAAAATAGAAAGGTATTAAACACAATTGCAAAACCAATAAAAAACAACCTATTAACAAGTTTGAGTTTATTTACCAAAAATGGAAAAAGAGATTCCAATCACATTTTTATTGGTTATAATCCGCGCTCTTTTGCGCTGTCTGTTGATAAACGCAAACTAATTTTGAAGAAACAATCACAATAACCCGTCTTTAGTTAAGTGGCTCACCACTGACCAACGACAAAACTGAGAATAAAAATGAGCAAGATTGATAAAGCATCACGTATCCTGCTAGCAGGCTTCTGTATCAACCTTTGTCTTGGCATCCTGTATGCTTGGAGTGTATTTAACAAGGCGCTAGTGACTGAAGCTGGTTGGAGTGCTGCTGAAGCATCTTCACCTTACGCTATTGCAACTATCACATTCTCTGTTTGTCTTCTTGTTGCAGGCATCCTTCAAGACCGTATGGGCCCACGTAAGATCCTTATTCTTGGTACAGCGCTTACTGGCCTAGGTATGATTGCTTCTGGTTTCGCTACGACTCCTATGATGCTAAACCTAACGTTTGGTGTGATGACAGGTGCTGGTATCGGCTTCGGTTACGCATGTCTTTCTCCATCAGCAATGAAATGGTTCCATTCTTCTAAGAAAGGTATGGTTAACGGTCTAATCGCTGCAGGCTTTGGTCTTGCTGCTATTTACCTAGCACCACTAACTTCTGCGCTAATCGATAGCATGGGCATCCAAACAAGCTTTATGATTCTTGGTGTTGGTGTACTTGCAATCGCAGTACCTCTAGCGGCAACGATCAACAACCCACCAGCGGATTACACGCCAGCTGAGCCTAAAGTAAAAGAAGGCCAAGCACCTAAAGCGGTTAAGAAAACTGAAGACCTAACGTGGAAAGTAATGCTGAAGACTCCTCAGTTCTACTCTCTATGGATCATGTACGCATTTGCTGCTTCTGTTGGTCTTATGATCATCGGTAACATCACTACGATTGCTAGCGTTCAAGCGAACCTACCAAACGCGGTTTACCTAGCGTCTATCCTTGCTGTATTCAACTCAGGCGGTCGTGTTGCTGCGGGTATGCTTGCAGATAAAATCGGTGGCGTACGTACTCTACTTCTAGCATTCATCCTTCAAGGCGCGAACATGGCTCTATTCGCTACGTTCAACTCTGAATTCACGCTAATCATTGGTACGGCTATCGCAGCTGTTGGTTACGGTACGCTTCTAGCAGTATTCCCAACACTAACTGCTGAATTCTACGGCCTGAAAAACTACGGTACTAACTACGGCGTGCTTTACACGGCATGGGGTATCGGTGGTGCCATCGGCGCAGCGGTTGTTGGTTACTCAATGACAAATGGCGAAGGTTACAGCCTAGCTTACACAATCTCTGCAGCTATGATGGCAGTGTGTATTGTTCTAGCAATCATCACGAAGCCTATCTCAGAAGCTAAAGTTTCTGAACTAAAAGCATCTCAAGCTTAATCGTCAGAAAAGATTGAATTTGTTACTGAAGAGCTTAACCTTAGGGTTAGGCTCTTTTTGTATCAAGCGACTAACCCATTGACGATAGAAACCACTCCTCAGCTCTCCCCTACTTATTATCTCGACAACTTTAATCGACTAATTGAACACGCTCAAACACTCTATCCCGATCTTCTGAGTGACGATGAATGCCGGTGGTTGTCGGAATACAAACGTCTTTCGGTTGCAAGCCAGTGTCTAATCGTTCGTTTGCTTTCTCGCAAGGGCAGCTGGTTTCGAAGTGATAAGCTCGACTATGCTGAGATTCCAGATCTGAAAAGCGCCCTACAAGAGCTAAACGCATCGAACTTCATTGCGTTAAGTCACCCAACTGAACAACATAACCTCGTCATTAGTGATCTCGAATTAGGGTTGCATCTACTGACTAAACCAGAGCTGTTCAGCGCATTCCCGCCTCTTAAGAACAATAAGACAGCGAAGAAAGACGAGCTCTTGGCTTTGCTCGATCACCAAGCTTTTGATCAGTTCCCAAACTTGTCGTTCGATTGTATTTACGTTGTCGAATCTGAAGTTATTGATGTCTTGCTGCTACTGTTCTTCGCCAATACTTATCAAGATCTAAGCCAATTCGTTCTGAGCGATCTTGGACTCAACACCTTCGAAAATTACCCGTTAAGCAAACAGCGTCGTTTCTTCACCTCTAGAGAACAACTCAATCAACTGATCCAGATACGTGATATACACCGTCAATACTCTGAGGGTGATCGTAAAGACCCTGAGTATCTTGAACATCTTTTACAATCGATACCCGCTGAATCGGAGCATAAAGGCATAACTAGAAAACGATCGCGTTTGATCAACGATATCGCCCGCGATCTAGAAAGGCTCAACCAAAACGACCAAGCTGTCTTTTGGTTCAAACAATCCGAACTTCCTCCGAGCAGAGAACGACTTGCACGCATCTATGACAAGCAAGACGAGCTAAACTTAATGTGTGACATTGTCACGCAAATGAAAGCTACTCCATCGGATGTGTCAGAGTTGGAAGTCGCGATTAAGCTTGAAGATAGACTACTACGGAAACAAGGGTACAAAGTTTCGCGGACCATAAAGCCGAGCTGCAAAGAGATGAGACTAGAATTGGACCTAAGCCAAATGCGAGTCGAACTTGCGGTGAAGCAACATTTCGAAAACCAAGGTTGGGAAGTCTACTTTTCAGAGAACAGTTTTTTATGTGGGTTGTTTGGCTTAGCCTTTTGGGAAGTAATTTTCGCAGACGTTGAGGGCGCATTTATCAATCGCTACCAACATCGCCCTCTGGATCTGTACCATTCAGATTTCGTAGACAAGCGAGTTGAACAGATCGAGGCTGTGTTTCAAACCATATCCGAGCAAGGGCTAAACCAATTACTTGATATCTACGACCAAAAAAGCGGTATTGCTAACCCTTTTGTTCATTGGAATCACTTTCCCAAAACGCTCATAGAACACAGCATCGACTCCATTCCCAATGTCTTAATCGTCGAGCTATTCAAAGTGATATTGAGTGATCTAAAGCTATTTAGAACTGGGATGCCAGATTTGATTGCGTTCAAGGACGATGAATTTCATTGGATTGAGGTAAAAGGGCCCGGCGACAAATTGCAAGATAACCAGTGGCGATGGATCAAAGAGTTTGAGCGATTGTCTGTTCCATTCTCGGTTTGCTACGTTAATCAGTAACGCTTTACTCGCCAGTATGGCAAGCGATTCGAAAGGTTACGTTATTCAATCCCATTAATATGTTGTCTATAAAAACGTTAGAACATGAGCATTTTCAATCATTTTCGATATAATTAGAGAAAATGCCTAATCTTTAAATACGTATGAATCTGAAAAAACTCTTCATTTTAGCTTTTGTTAGCATCTTCTCAGGTTGTGCCGTTTACGCTGGTCTTAACTTCGATGAGCTATTCGGTAAACAAGAAGTGCGTGATCGTCAGGCTCCTATTCTCTCAGCCCAAGCACAGCATTTCATCGACGAAGTAAAGCCCATTATTGATAACCGCTGCGTAGTTTGTCACGCTTGCTACGACGCGCCCTGCCAGTTAAAGATGTCTTCAGTGGAAGGCATAGACCGAGGTGCAAGCAAAGCACTCGTTTATCAAGGCACACGTTTAACGGCCTCTGCGCCTACCCGTTTGTTTGAAGATGCGATCACGACGCAAGAGTGGCGTGACGCAGATTTCCATCCGGTATTGAATGAACGTATGCAGAATTCAACCGCAAACCTCGATGCTGGATTGGTTTCTAGGCTGCTAATCCAGAAAGAGAACCACCCTCTTCCTGATCAGGCGCAACTTGAGGGTTTCGACTTTTCAACCGATCGTGACCAACAGTGCCCGACCATTGAAGAATATGCTCAATACGAAAGTGATTACCCAACTTGGGGAATGCCTTATGGCATGCCGAACTTGGATAAAACGGAGTACGCGACCTTAATGAGCTGGCTAGAAAATGGCGCGCTCATGAACGACCATATCCCTCTCAACGATGCCGAACAGGCACTGGTTGATGTTTATGAAAGCTTCCTAAATAAAAGTGACAACCGAAGCCAACTATCTGCTCGCTACATCTATGAGCACCTGTTTTTGTCACACCTGTATTTCTCTGATTTAGCTCAGCCAACGCGCTTCTTCACCCTTGTTCGCTCAGCAACACCTCCTGGTGAAGCGGTTCAGCGAATCAGCACACGACGTCCTTACGACGATCCAAGCGTTGATCGAGTGTATTACCGTTTGATTCCAGAACAAGGCTCAACTGTCGATAAGACACACATGCCATTTGCCTTAAATGATGAGCGCCTGCAAAAGTGGAACACGTGGTTTGTAGATGCGAATTATGAGGTTCAAGCTTTGCCTAGCTACGACATTGATGTCGCCGCAAATCCGATGACGTCATTTGATTCACTGCCTGTGAATTCCCGTTTTAACTTCATGTTGGATAACGCGCAGAACACCATCATGGCTTTCATCAAAGGCCCTGTATGTAGAGGGCAACTGGCACTTAATGTAATCAACGATCGCTTCTGGATTGTCTTCATTGATCCGGACAAAGCAAACGTACCAGAGATCAACGCGTTTTATGCAAGCCAGAAAAAGAACTTAAAACTGCCTAGTGAGCTTAAAAGTAATACGGTTCCAGTGACGCATTGGGTGGGATACGCAAAACAGCAAGCACGGTACCTGAATGCGAAATCCGACTTTACCAATAAATGGTTTGAGAGTG
Source organism: Vibrio sp. 14N.309.X.WAT.E.F5 (assembly GCF_030397615.1). Classification (NCBI taxonomy): domain Bacteria; kingdom Pseudomonadati; phylum Pseudomonadota; class Gammaproteobacteria; order Vibrionales; family Vibrionaceae; genus Vibrio; species Vibrio sp. 14N.309.X.WAT.E.F5. The sequence continues at coordinate 196,778 of NZ_JAPNXR010000002.1, forward strand.
GCGTAAACCTAGATACAGGCATCATCTGGGATGGCAACGGCACTAATGCTAACGCTGCGCTCACCATTTTCAGGCACTTTGACAGCGCCTCAGTTGTTCAAGGTTTAGTTGGATCTCAGCCTAAAACCGCATGGATCTTAGACTACGCATTATTAGAACGTATTCACTATTTGCTTGTGGCAGGCTTTGACGTTTACGGCAATTTTGGCCACCAGCTGATGACTCGTATGTTTATGGATTTCTTGCGTCTTGAAGGCGAAAGTAATTTCTTAACCTTGCTGCCAAAAGACATCAGACACGTTGAACATTCTAGCTGGTACAAAAATCAAAGTGTTCAGCTGAGCGACTTCTTGCAACGCAACATTGCACCTTTCGCGCAACCGACCAACGTGGTTTACAAAACGGCTGATCCTAAGCGTGAACTGCTGAATATGATCAAAGATAAACTCGAGCCTGTCCTTAATGACCGTTTCGAGATAGTCGACACGGGTTTTAGTCAGAAAAATGAAGCACTGCTTCGACAAGTTAGCCTAGTGCGAGGCGAAGGTTTACGTCACTTCCCACCACTGATAATGATGATGATTGAAGGTAAAAACGGTCAAGATCAGCTGTTCACTGTTATCCACAACAACGCGCACACCAACATCTCAAGCCTGTTTGATGAAGAAGCGAACCGCGATTACATCAATGATGACTTAACGATAGTGAGAGGCGTTGTCGGAAGCTATCCAGCGGCTTATTTGTCTTTAACTGAAGAGCAAATACCGACTTTAGTATCAACACTGCAAGGACTTAAGTCTGAAGAAGATTACGTCGCAATGCTCGACAAGTTTGCCGTACGACGCAGCTCAAGTGAGTTCTGGCCTTTCAGTGACCGCGTACACCGCTGGTACAAGCAAGATCAGCCGATAGAATACGGCTTGTTAGATTACAACCGTTTCGAAAATAGATAGTCGTCTTATACAGAACAACAGCAACGAACATGTCATTGCTTGCTCAAATAAAACGCCTCTGAACGGATAACCCGTCAGAGGCGTTTTTTTGAAGTCAGAAAAAGCTCGATAGCATTAACCGGTGCTTTTCAAATAAGTGACTACTCGCTCGTACCTTGTTACTTATTAAAGGTCATTCAAACATGCTGCTTGAGTGCAATTAGTGAATCTTTCGTGAGTTCAGCTAGAGAGTCTGCATTCTCTCTGTACTGCTGCAATGGTTCTGAGCTTGCCTCTATGACTTGGCAAGCCGTGTAAAGTTGCAACAAACCTAAACTGCCCGCTGACCCTTTCAATTTATGGGCGAGAGACTTCACTTCACGCCCATTATCCGAATCACTCGCCTCGACCATTTCACGCAAAGTAACGCAGCTACTCTCTTCAAATAGCCCCACAATCTGCTTCATTTTTTCTAAGCCGAGAATGGACAAGTCACCTTTGATGACATTGGAATCAATCAATTTCACAGGAATCTCTCCTTGCTCTTCTGTTTGCGAAGCCTGAGTAGCTAGCTCAGAAAAGACACTCGCCATCTGAGATGAATACAACTCGTTACCTTTATTCTTACGAGCATTGTTATTTTTACTGCATATAGAATCGTCGGGATCGGGTTGTGGCAGTAGCAAAGCCTTGCCATCAAGCTGGTTCACAATAAGTTGAGCAAGCGCCTCTTTTTCCAACGGTTTAGGTAGAAACCCATCAAAGCCAGACGCTAAATAGCTTTCAACTTCCTCGTTAAAGACATGAGCGGATACGGCAATCATAGGCGGTGCATACTGTTCTGGAACATCTGCTGAAATCACAACAATCTCTTTCAGTTGTTGGATTAATTCAACGCCATCACAGTCAGGAAGATTAATATCGACTAAGGCAATATCGAAAGTTTGTTCGCTAAAAATAGTCCGAGCTTCTTGGCCCGTTGTCGCGATGACAACCTCATGCCCTAGGTTATGTAAAAACCCTTCAGCAACAATGCAGTTAACTGGGTTATCCTCAATTAACAGTACCTTGGCGCGGATACAGGTTTCAACAGCCACAACTTTGGTTTCAATTTTTTCACCTACTTGTAATGGTAGAGAGAACCAAAATTGACTGCCTTCACCTTCTTCGGAGTGAACACCAATGTCGCCATTCATAGCCAACATAACGCTTTTACTGATCGCGAGACCTAACCCAGTACCACCCGTTTTATTACGACCACTATCGGTTTGGCTAAATGCATCAAACAGGCACTTCTGTTCACTTTCATGGATACCGACACCAGTGTCAGATACTTCAAACATAACTCGATTTTCGTCTTCGACATCCAAGCTTATGAAGATATCAACGGCGCCATTGTCTGTAAATTTAATCGCATTGCCGACAAGATTGTTCAAAATTTGGCTAATTCGTGTCACGTCGCCACGCCAATAACGGTGAACATCGCTTTCGATATGGAAGTTAAAGTCTAGCTTCTTCTCACTTGCTCGACCTTCCATTAATTGGTAGGTGTCTTGAACCATCTGATGCAAATCGAATGAAGCGACGCGAATCTCAAGGTGCCCAGCCTCAATTTTTGAGTAATCAAGAACATCATTCAAGATTGCCAGCAAGTTCTTACCACTGCGGTTAATGATATCGGCATAACCCGACTGCAAAGGGTCTAGCCCCGTGTCTTTGAGCAGTCGCGCGGTACCCAGAACACCGTTCATCGGCGTTCTAATTTCATGACTCATGGTAGCCAAGAAAGCAGATTTAGCGCGGCTTGCTTGCTCGGCAGCGCTGCGAGCTTTAGCGTGGTTGCCGACTTCAACATTCAACTTTTCGTTGGTTTCTTGTAGTTGATAAGTGCGCTCGGTGATCAACTCCTCTAGGTGTTCTTTATGCTCTTCGAGTTCTCGTTTTGCTTTTGCTTCACCGACCGCGACCACTTGCAAGGCTTGCGCGGTATTTCTCGCGGTAATAATGGCTTCCCCCATGTGAGCGAGTTCATCGTTACCCTTAACTGAAATATCAATATTGAGGCGTCCTTGAGCAATCGACATCAGGGCTATGGAATACTCACCTAAGCGTTTAACCACGGAAATATAAACCACTCGCCACACAATAAACGCGACAATGATAAGACCCACGAGAGAGATAACCGACAACGACCATTGAGCCAGATTCAAGGTCGACGTTAACTCATCAACCGCTTTTTTCGTACTCAAGTTGGAGTCATCTACAAGCTGATTGACGGTGGTGTTGAGTTCGGAGAACAGCTGCAAAGTATTCTGCATTAAGAACTCAGACTTTTGCGTGTTTTCGTACTGTTCTAAAGAGATATCAAACACAACCTGACGTCGTTGCAACTCTTCAAGAAGCTGAGACATTTGAGCAGAGCGAGTTGGATCTTCGACCGCTTTAACACGGCGCGCCATGATTCTGAGGTTCGCTTCGAATTCCGTTTTAATCTGGTGAATACGCTCAACATTAGTAACGGTCTGAGTTTCTTCGATTTGATTAAGCATTTTGAAAGCCAACAGATGCAATTCGTGCAAGCGCTCAGATAAGTCGAGGTCGACTTCAACCAACGCATCTAGTGCTTGATAAGCCTTGTCGGTTTCTTTGGTTTCCAGCAGATCATAGATATGTGTGACATTAGCAACCGCAATGGTGGCCGTATTAAGAACTTGTGTACGAGTTAACTGTTCAAGTTCTTCAGCAAGCAAACGCATTTCTTCTACGCGTGACGAAAGTTCCTTGGTCAGCCATAGCTTTCGCTCGACGGAAACCCCTAACTCAGCCAGTGTATTGATGACGCTCTGAACGTTATTCTCAAGTTTCTGCAGAAGTTTGGAGTCGAAGCTATCGACACCCAACTCTTTGATGTGCTGAAGAAGTGACTCTAGTTGGTCAAACAGTATCGTGCCCGCTTTTTTCCTTTCGGCTTCGCTTCTCGCGCTAGAGAGTGTTTGCACAGACGATATAATACGATTACTCAGTTCAGAAACCTGACGAGCTTCAATCATCGCGGGTAACGCTGAATCAACAACGTTTCTCTCTGTTTTTGCTACGAAACTGAACCCAGAAACACCAATCAATGCAGACAAAAGAACCAGTAATGCCATCACTAAAAATGAGGCGAGTAGCTTGCGTCCAATACTTGCTGTGGCTAACAACATATACCCTAAACCTTAAAAACGTTCTTCTTTACCCATGCAGAATACGCTATATTTTGCAGTGTTTCTTATCTAAAACCAATAAAACGGCAATTCATGCTATCTAAACCCTTTGCTTCTAAATGTCTTCTTTCGTTACTGGCTATCATGGCTTCTTCAGCACATGCCGATGACTCAATGAACTCAGAAAAAACGTCAGGCTCTAAACCTAACAAAGAGAAAATCTGCGCCATTTATCCACACCTAAAAGATTCATATTGGCTATCGGTCAATTACGGCATGGTCTCTGAGGCGGAAAAACAGCAGGTTGAATTAAGAGTATTAGAAGCAGGCGGATACCCAAACATTGGTAAACAAGCCTCTCAGCTTGTGCTTTGTACTAAATGGGGTGCTGACGCCATTATATTAGGTACTGTATCTCCTGATGCTTATCACGATAATCTCTCTGATTGGGTTGGGAATACACCCGTTTTCGCCACTGTTAATGAACTAACCGTTAGTAAAGAACAGCAAAAAATTCTAAAAGGTACTGTCGGTGTTGATTGGTATGAGATGGGATTTCAAGTCGGTGAGTTTCTAGCTAAACGGCATCCAAAAGGTTCAGGGAAAACACCCATCGCCCTGCTTCTAGGCCCTCAGTCTAGTGGAGGCACAAAGCCTGTAGCATTAGGGTTCTATGACGCAATAAAGTCGAGCGACGTGGAGATTGAGGTCAGTTACTGGGCAGATAACGATAAAGAACTGCAAAGAAACCTTGTGCAACAAGTGATTGATGAGCCTGATATTCAATATATTGTGGGCAGTGCTGTCGCAATCGAAGCGGCGATTAGTGAATTGAGAGCGGCGGGAAAAACCGAAGAAATAGGTTTGATCTCAAGTTACTTGAGTCATGGAACTTATCGAGGGTTACTACGTAACAAGGTGTTGTTTGCACCAACAGACAAAATGGTTGAACAAGGTCGATTATCCGTTAAACAAGCCGTCAGTTACTTACGCGATCAACCATATGAGATACACAGTGCACCCACTATCGAAGCACTGACACCTGCAACGCTCAAAGATCAAATTATCGCCGACTCATTGTCACCTTCTGAGTTTCGTCCGGTATTCAGTGTGAATCCTTAGTGCTATATTGACTGAAGAACTCAAAACAATAAAAACGAAACAATCATTTAGGGAACATTCATGCAAAAAACAACGCGTACTATGCCAACGCATAAGAATATCGCTTTGGTCGCTCATGACCATTTCAAACCTGAGCTACTAAGATGGGTCAAAGAGAACAAAGAAAAACTACAAAAGCACTTCCTTTATGCAACGGGCACGACGGGTTCTCTACTAAGTAAAGAAACAGGCTTAGCGATTAAGAGCATGATTAGCGGTCCTATGGGCGGTGACCAACAACTGGGTGCGCTTATCTCTGAAGGCAAAATCGATATGATGATTTTCTTCTGGGATCCATTGAATGCCGTACCACACGACCCGGACGTAAAAGCATTGCTTCGTATCGCAAGTGTTTGGAACATCCCAGTGGCAACCAACCGCGCTACCGCTAACTTCTTATTTAACTCTTCACTGCTTGAAGAAGAAGTGGTCATCGAGATCCCAGACTACGAAGCGTATCTAGCAGAGCGCACGTAATCGCACGTTAAATGTGCTCTCTACTGAACAGACTAAAAAGCCTGCATTTTATCGCAGGCTTTTTTGTGTCTCGTTTTTCAGACATTAAACAATTCAATCATAGGCAGTGCAGTCGGTTCCTCTACTTGTCACTCCACACCGCCATCTCATTACCACTTGGCTCTTTAAAATGGAAACGTCTGCCACCGGGAAAACTAAAGATCTCGCGGTTTATCTGGCCACCTGCATCAATTACATCGCGCTCGGTTTGCTCAAGATCTTGGCTATAGAAAACCATCAACGCAGCGCCGTTATCCGTATCCGATGCCAGATCCGCTAAATAGAAACCGCCCATTAAGCCTTTAGCTTCAAAAGCTGAATACTCGGGACCATAGTCTTCAAAGACCCAACCAAACACGTGGCTGAAAAACGTCTTAGTTGCGGCGATGTCTCGCGCTGCAAATTCAATGTAGTTAATAGAGCCGTGTTCCATAGCGGATTCCTTCTGCTGTATAGCTTTTTCCTAATGATAATAGCTTACGCCCTAATTAGAATAGGTAGCGGGCTTAAGCTCTAATCTTAGACAGTTACGTCAATTGACATCACTTTTTACGAACAACGGGATAATCAGAACCATGCAGTTCTTGTACGAAGCCCGATCCGTCACCACTATGGGTAATCCAAACCTTCTCTTTCGCACGCGTCATTGCCACGTAAAACAAGCGTCGCTCTTCCGCATAAGGGAAAACATCTGACGATTCCGTCAAAGCACCATCAATATGAAGTTGCTTCTTCTTCGCAGGGAATTGACCTTCATCTACACAAAGTATAATCACAAAATCCGCTTCTTTACCCTTACTCGCATGACAAGTCATGAATTTCAGGTCAATGGATGTGAAGATCTTTTTCCAGTCTTCCAGTAGCTCTGGCTTGTGATAGTGATTACGCCCAAGCAGCATGACAGACTTGTTGGCTTTGCCTTTTGCTTGTCGGTTCAGCTGATCGAGGATCTTCTCAATATCTTTGCTTGAGGTACTGTAAACCGCCTTCTGTTTCTGTTGCTTGAAGCTATTCAGTTCTTTTGGCAATTGAATCGGGTTTTCTTGCACAAAGCGATTCGCAACTGCACCTAACTGATTGTTAAAACGATAAGTGGTATCGAGGTGGTGGATCGTCGAACTTTCAAACCTGTCTTTAAAGCCGGTCGTTAAATCAACATCCGCTCCAGCAAATTGATAAATAGACTGCCAATCATCACCCACAGCAAAAATCGAAGCTTGATGCTCGGCTTTAGATTGATTACACAAGGCTTCAACCAAGGCTAAACGGTCTGGTGAGATATCTTGATATTCATCGATCATGATGAACTTCCAAGGAGAGACAAACTTACCTTTCTCGACATATTGAGTCGCACGGCTGATCATGGTCGAGAAGTCGATATGATTCTCTTCTTTTAACACTTTCTGCCACGCAGTCACGCATGGCCAACACAGTGAGAGTTCACTGTTAAGACGCGTGTAGTCTCTATGATCGATAAGCTGCTGTTGCACTTCTTTTTTCGTTAAACCCGATGCGTTCAACTGTTCAAGCTGTTTTTCAAGCCAACCTATAAGCTTCAGGTTTGAAACGTGGCTGCCTAGCTCATCATCACCCGTTAAATAGGCGATTGGCCATTTAGATAAGTGTTTTTGCCAACGCTTGAAGTTGGTCGGTGTCATCCAGTGCTTCTTCAGCCAATCAATGCACCACGCTTGGCGTTGATTGTCATCCAAGGCTAAAGGAGAGATAACGACACGTTCGGTTTCAACCTGATTCAGGATCTTCAAACCTAACTGGTGGAAAGTATTAACTTGCACCTTCTCTGCTGACAAACCAATTTTACTGTCGAGGCGTTGTTTCATTTCTTGAGCCGCTTCGCGACCAAAAGCAAGCAACAATAACTCTTCAGCTTGCGCTTGATGGCTTTGCAACAAGTACGCGACACGCGCCGTCAAAACACTGGTTTTACCCGAGCCTGCGCCTGCAAGAATCAAGTTATGGTCATCGTTCATCAAAACCGCATATTGCTGTGACAAGTTCAATGGAGACGACTCACATTGAGCAAACAACACTTCCCAGTTCTTTCTTTCAGTCTCTAACCATTGTTGGTTTCTGTCAGCTTGCTTAATCTCGGTTTCAGATAGCCATGGCTGCATTCTCGCAACGCGTTTGGGCATACGCTGAGCGGCTTCTTCCAAAGTCATATTCATGTTTTCTAAACCAGAATTGACCATATCGACCCAGACATTCACTTTAGAGTGAGGAAGAAAGGCAGGAAGTTGCTCAAGACGTGTCAATTCAGCTTCCCATTGAGGAACGTGCTCAGCCAACTGTTCACATTGTGTGTCGTGCCATTTTTGATACGCGGCAACCGATGCTCGCGCAAATTGACGGCATTGCTCCCAAGGTAGACCTTGTACTAACCAGCTACGCTGTTTGCCATCTTGTTGATTGGCAAAAAACTGCAACGATCCCCAAAACAAGCCGCGCTTTATTGCGATCTTGCCACTCCAAATAGTAAACGGGATACGTTCTTCACTGCCAACTGAAGACAACAGTAGACGTGGACCATCAAGTTCTACCTGATGATATTCATTTTGGATAAAAAACTGTGCAGTCTTGTTAGCGCTTAGCTGCATTGGAGCGTGCTCTCTTATTGGGAATATTGAATTTATATCATGATGTTGTGAGAATTAATAATGTCTCTCATCTTATCGACGCTTTCATGACCACCTAAGGGCAATTATGGATAAGTATCAAATTCTTGTGCTTGATTTCTGTTAGGATTATGGTTTTAGTGTGTCAAGCGAGTGACTGTGGACTTTTCAGCCAGATTACGCCTCTATTGGGCGAATAAAACCATAAATTACAGTGTATTAATTCTCATCACTCTACTCGGTGTTGTGGTTCCTGCTTGGTATTATGGACAAAACACGCTGATCACACCGTTGATCTTAGGGGTTATTGCTGCCGCACTGGCTGAAAGTGACGACAGTTTTACAGGCCGCTTAAAAGCACTCACACTCACCTTCATCTGTTTTGCGATCGCCGCCTTTTCTATTGAGTTGTTGTTCGACACACCTTGGCTATTTGCATTAGGCCTTTTTGCCTCAACATTCTCGTTCATCATGCTTGGTGCGATTGGTCCTAAATACGCGAGTATCGCGTTTGGCTCATTACTTGTCGCCATTTATACCATGTTGGGTGCGCACGAAAGCACTAACCTTTGGTTTCAACCGCTTCTATTGTTAACTGGCGCTGCTTGGTACTATTTCATGTCGATGATTTGGCAGATAGTGTGGCCAATGCAACCTGTACAGCAAAACCTTGCAACCGTGTTTGATCAAATCGGTACCTACATGGGTTCTAAAGCTGAATTATTCTATCCGGTGTCTGACCTTGTTCCTCAGCCTCACCGCATCATTGAAGCGAAATTGAATGCCAGCACGGTTAATGCACTTAACATGTGTAAAGCGACTCTGCTTAACCGCTCTAAACGCGGGCACATCGACGGCCCAAGTGACCGATTCCTAAACACCTACTTCATCGCGCAAGATATTCATGAGCGCGTGAGTTCTAGCCACTATCGCTACCAAGAACTGGCAAAGCACTTTGAACGCTCTGATGTGCTGTTCCGTTTTAAATATCTACTAGAAGCACAAGCAACGGCGTGTAAAGAAGTCGCAAGTTCACTTAAAGTCGGCGCTGAGTATCAACATGGTGATAAATCTGTACTCGCGCTGGATGAGTTAATGTCTTCGCTTAACCATCTTCAGGAACAGAACAAGCCGGAATGGAAACCACTGCTAAACCAATTGAATTATCTGTTCAATAACCTCGCCACCGTTGAAAAACAGCTATCGAATATCAGTAACCCTGATGCCGAGAAATTAGAAGAAGGTGTCTTAGACGATACCAACCCACATACTTTGACAGCGATGTGGCAAAAAATCAGAGCCAACCTTCATACCGACTCAATGCTATTTAGACACGCGATTCGCATGGCTATCACTCTTACGCTCGGTTACGGCATCATCCAAGGCTTTAACATTGAACGCGGCTATTGGATTTTGCTGACCACGCTATTTGTGTGTCAGCCGAACTACAGTGCCACTCGTCAAAAGCTTACTGCTCGTGTAATAGGCACAGTGGCAGGCTTATTGATTGGGGTTCCATTGCTTACTTTCTTCCCCTCGCAAGAGAGCCAGCTAGTCTTCATCGTGATCAGTGGCGTGATGTTCTTTGCGTTCCGCATTAATAACTACGGCTTCGCAACCGGCTTTATCACCTTGTTGGTGCTGTTCTGCTTTAACCAACTTGGCGAAGGTTATGCCGTCGTCTTGCCAAGGCTCGCTGATACCTTTATTGGGTGTGCTCTCGCAGTACTTGCCGTGATCTACGTATTACCAGATTGGCAATCAAAACGATTGCACAAAGTCATGGCGGATGCACTCGATTCCAATAAGAACTATCTGGCTCAGATCATTGGTCAATATCGTGTGGGCAAAAAAGACAACCTCAACTACCGTATTGCTCGTCGAAGCGCACATAATAACGACGCCAATCTAACCGTCGCGATCAGTAGTATGCTGGTTGAACCCGGTAAGTATCGAACGTCTGAAGACGAAAGTTTCCGCTTTCTTACTCTAAACCACGCCTTGCTTAGCTATATCTCTGCACTTGGCGCTCACAGAACGCGTATTGATGATGAAGCGACACACAAACTGGTGTTGGACGCCCATAGAGTGATACATGAGCACTTAGATGCGCTCAACGACCAGCTGTATTCTCATTGTGAGCAATGCGAAGTCAAAAATGCCTACGATCCTGAGCTTGATAAACGTTTGAGTGAATGGAGAGAGGAAGACGAGAATTCTGTAAGGATGGTCCTACAACAATTGCACTTGATCTATCGAATGCTTCCAGAACTACACACTTTGGCCACCAAGTTTGCCGTTAAAGTGAACATCGAAAAGCCTCTCGACAAGTCGAATTCAACGCCAAAAGATAAAGTACTGTAAAAACAAAAAGATACATAAGTTGAATGCATAATGATCAATAGCTATATGTATAGTTTACTATACCAATACCTATAATTAGGTATAGTAAACTAGCTGCACGCCCCGCCAGATAAGGGATCAGAGAGTTTTTACTTTGTAGGAATTTTCTGACTTTGATTAACCAAGCGTTAACTTTGCCTGACAATTCTCGGACAAAAAACAACCAGAGCAATTTATAGTTGTCTTAGTTTCAAGAACCTTCAAACATCTTTTAATATTCATTTAATGTTGGTTGATTTCTTGTACCGGTAGTCTATGCTCAATAGAGCATATGGATTTGAACTAAGGTCACACTATGAATACACAACAATTTGAAGCATTTAAGCAACAGATACAGCTTCTTAGCCCTCAGCAATTGAAAGCACTACAGGGTGAAATCGATGGTAATATCGACACAGAACAGCCTTCTCTACTTACTGACGAAGAGTTAAACGCTCTAAACGACCTGTTTAATTAGTAGACAGAGCTCACTATTTTAGCTTAAGAACACAGTTTCTTCATAAATTACACCACTTCACCATTGCGCTCAAAATATCGTCAACCTAGACTCATTCCATACGTCAATCAAAGGTTCTGACATGTCGATTTCGGGAATTCAATCAGGTTATGCCATTATTCAGCAGTCAACCAATATGGCTGAAGAAGCGGCAATTGAACTGAACCAAGCCGCTCAGCACACTCCCGAATCAAATGACTTCTCCCAATCTAGCGATCTTAGCTTTAACCAAATCGAACCTGAAAAATCTCTTTCTTTAAAAGACAAAGAACCCGAGCCTGTTTCATCTTCAACCGATTCACTAATAAAACTGACTCAGAGTGCCAGTTATAACCGCGTTGGCGCAAGTGTCGTTGATCGTCAAAACGAAGCCATCGGTAGCCTTCTCGATATCCATATCTGATCTATACTCACACTTAGTATTTGTTTCCTTTGCCCTGAATCCGTTGATTCGACCACTTTTGATGCTTTTTGACTCTATAAGCACACAAACTGTAACTCATTATATCTGACGCTTGTTTCTGGTTTATTACTCGGTAGAATCAGCGCAAACTATTCTTGCAGCACAAACTTTACTTCGTACTACTTATGCCAAAACTAAATCTGCATCGCCGTGACTATGTTTCTATTTTAGGAGGCGACATCTCCGCAGACGAATTAGAAAAGAAGCTCGAACCTCATTTTGAGAAGCCAGTGAATAAACTGACTCCGAGCCCTTATCTGACTGAAAAAAACCTTACACGTCGTTGGACTGCTCTCGATAATGCAGACTCGCAGCAAGAACTGCTCGACCCTCATACTCAAAGCCAGATTCAAGCTTATGAGAAAAACATCGAGCACTTTATTGGCACCGTTAAAGTCCCTGTTGGTATATCTGGCCCTTTAAGAGTCAATGGCCTGTTTGCTAAAAGCGATTACCTAGTCCCGCTTGCAACAACAGAAGCGGCGCTTGTGGCGTCGTATAACCGTGGTTCAAAGCTGATCACGGCTTGTGGTGGCGCAAGTGCAATGTTGCTCAATGAAGGCGTAACACGAACGCCTGGTTTCGCATTCCAAGGATTAGTTGAAGCAGGACAGTTTGTGGCATGGGCAGTGACCCAATATGACCAATTCAAAGCTTTAGCGGAATCAACAACGTCGCACGGCAAACTTACCGACATCAATATCAACATCGAAGGTAACCATGTTTACTTGGTGTTTGAGTTCCTAACTGGCGACGCATCTGGTCAGAACATGGTAACTATCGCGACCAACGCGGTATTTGAGTACATCATTGAACATACACCAGTGAAACCCGATCACGCCTTCCTTGATGGCAATTTATCGGGCGATAAAAAAGCCAATACCCAGACCTTGCGCAGTGTCCGTGGTAAAAAAGTCACAGCCGAGGTCAACATCTCTGCTGAGCTTGTCGCTAAGTACCTCCACACCACACCAGAGAAAATGGTGCAGTTCGGACAAATGACCACCGTCGGTGGCGCTCTAAGCGGTACGATTGGTATCAATGCTCATTATGCCAATGCACTTGCTGCACTCTACATTGCTTGCGGCCAAGACGCGGCGTGTGTTGCTGAGTCTGCGATTGGTATGACTCGTATGGAGCTCAACAAAGAAGGTGGTTTGTACGCGAGCGTAACGCTTCCTAACTTGATGTTAGGAACAGTCGGTGGCGGTACAGGCCTACCAAGTCAAAAAGCGTGTCTCGATTTACTAGGGCTACACGGCAACGGTAAATCACAAGCCTTAGCCGAAGTATGTGCTGCTTTATGTTTAGCGGGTGAACTATCGATTGTGGGTGCATTCTGTGCGGGTCACTTTTCGCGAGCTCATCACAAGTTAGCGCGCTAGTTTCTGTTATCAGACCTTAAACCGACCGTTGTCACGTATTGAGTGAGTTGTGTATGGATTACTTACATTTATCGCGAGTGAGCCTTAAACACCTCACAGCGCTTCATATTATGCTGAACACCCACAGCGTCACTCAAACGTCAGAGCAACTCTTTGTCAGCCCTTCGAGTGTCAGTAAAACTCTGTCTCAGCTACGTGACATCCTTAACGACGAGCTTTTCTATCGGGACGGCACTAAGCTGATCCCGACTCCCTTTGCCCTGAAAATAGCGCCCACTGTTCACGCGATTCTTTCCAGCATGAACGGGTTACTTCACCAAAAGAGTTTTACTCCTCAGGAGTATCAAGGCAGCTTTTCACTTTCGATGCGTGAAAGTACCTTCGAAGTGTTTGCCTCGAAGATCAGCAAAATCACCACTGAACTTGCACCAAACGCCAAACTTAATATCTATTCAAAACAGGAACTTGGGTTCGATGCTTTGCTCAGTGGTAAGGTCAACTTGATCTTGTTGCCACACGATATCTCTCAACCCCCAACGGATAATAAAGAGCTAGTGTGGGAAACGATTCTTCCTGATGAAATGGTTTGTTTGATGGGCGCTCACCACCCTCTCGCTCAGCAAGAACTAACAGTTGAAGGCTATTTAGATTACAAACACATTGGGATCTTAGATAACGAACTGTCTAAGCCGTACTTTGAGCAAAACTTAGTGCAATGTCATAAGCCTAGAGATATGGCGATATCAGTAGCGGACTTTGGCGCGGCGGCAGTGCTATGTCACCACACACCTTTCTTGTTCACTTGTTCAAAACAATGGGCTGAGCATGCCAAACAAGCACAAGGTTTGGTAAGTAAGCCGCTTCCTTTTGATTACGGAAAAGTGGCGTATAGCTTGGTGTGGAACAAGCCAAACATGAATGATCAGGCGATCAAATGGTTGTGTGACTTGTTTTTAGAAACCTAACTCTTTTCGCATTGATGACCGAAAATATTAGGTATAAACCTCGGGCGTTTGCATTGGCCTTTGAACAATTGAGTAGAGCTTATCGTGAAAGCTCTGCATTTGTTGTTCTGTGCATTTAGGCCACTCTAAAGCTTCGCCAATTACCCCATGATGTTGAAACGCATTTAACCGAATTCGAACATCACTTGGCAAACCCTTCAAGTAATACCCGACCTGCTCTACCTCGATATCTAGGTCACTTTTATTAGGAATATGCAGTAACCGAACTTCATGTAATTTGCCTTTATCAGCTAAGTAGTTAATGGTTTCAAACACTCGATGGTTCCCTCTACCCACTAGCCATTGATGCGTTTCAGATTGCCACGATTTTAGGTCGATCATCGCACCATCAAGGTAAGGTAAGACTTTGTCCCAACCTTGCATCGACAAAGAGCCGTTACTATCAATAAAGCACGTTAAGTGTGCCAATTGCGGATCGCTTTTGATCGCTTGAAATAGCTCGATGATAAACGGCAATTGCATGGTCGCCTCGCCACCCGAAATGGTAATACCGCTCAGGAAGAATTGATTGTGCCTAACCAGTTCAAGCACATCTGATACCGTCATCGTGGTGATTTTTGGACTCGACTTATGATCACAGATATCGATGCACTGATCGCAGTTGGTACACGCTACCGGATCCCACTTCACTTTGCCTTCCACAAGACTCAGAGCACAGCTCGGGCAACCACTCACGCAGTCTCCACAATGGTTGCAGTGGTTGATGGTGTGTGGATTATGACAAGTGATGCAATCGAAATTACATCCCTGTAAGAACAGCACCAAGCGATTTCCGGGTCCATCAACACAAGAAAAGGTCAGCACACGGCTGACCTTCGCTTGTTTTTCTGTCTTATTATTATTAACCCTAGCCATTTGAGTTGTTAGATCAGAAATTTTCATAATTCACATTGTTCGTATTCGAAACGCATCACACACATAACGCACACACGTTAAAGCTATTCGTATGTTGGCGACATCTCTAAGCTTGCCACACGAGGTTTACGCTCTAGAATGCCCGTATTTTTTGCAGCTTCAGCACCAAGGAAAGTGGTATTGGTACGTGAACCTTGCTCGTCGTATTTAGCTATATCAGACAGCTTAATCATATAACCTGTCACACGAACCAAATCGTTCGATGCTACGTTAGCGGTGAACTCTCGGTAACCCGCTTGAATCGCCCCTTTACACAGGTTGAACATCGCTTCTGGATTGGATTTCACTGTTTCGTCAATCGTTAGAATGTCGCTGATGCCCGACGTGTAGAACTTGTGGTGACCAGCCGTCGCACGTACGTAAGACACTGGATCCGGTTCTGTTCCGTAAGGGATGCGTACACCCGGCGTCACATCTTCATCTAGGCTGATACCACCTTGAGCGTGTAACAGAGCCTTACCTTCCAGCCCATATTTCACTTCCGAGTTTTCAACAATCTCAGCCAGCTTTTCAGAAATACGATAGCCTAACTGATTTGCTTGTTCATCGTGACCATAACGCCCTGCTTTGCCTTCTTTTTCCATTAAGATGTTAACCGCCTCAGCCATGCCATAAATACCAAACATTGGCGCAAAGCGATCTTCTTCAATTAAGCCTTCTTTGGTTAAGAAGCCTTCGAAGAAATTAGACTCTTCATGTAAGAAGCGGCTACGTGCATTCATCAATTCGATCATGATGCTGCTGCAGTTAGGTAGTACTTGCTGTAAGAAGTCTACGCTGTCCTCAGATTTCAGAGCTACTTGCTTGAGGTTCATACGTACTAGCGTGTTTGAACCACCCGCCAGAGGCAAAGAGTTGTAGCAACTCACGATGCCAAAACGCTTATCTCCGTAAGCAGCGGCGTGTGCAGGATAATTAGCAATGTGCGGCTTGCTGCATTCACAGATGTTGCTCGCAGCGTGGCGAAGTAGGTCATCAGGTGTGACTGCAGGGTCGTACATAAAGGTTAAGTTAGGTGCGATCTGCTTGAGTTCAGCATCCACACGTAAAATAGTGCGACATACAATGTTGTCACTAGGGCCAATATTAACGTGCATGAAGGCATCTGGCAGCGTGCGATCCAGCATGATCCAGAACAGCTTCAGCTTTTGGTATACCTGCTCATCCGTCAAACCGCCAACAAAAGGCATCAACACATCGTCCAACTGGCCTAAGTAAACCGGAATTGAAGTCACTGACGGAACGTGATGATAAAGGATGGTGAGCATGTTCAATGCTTCGTCGAAATTAGTTGCCGCGCTAAGCTCTAAATACTTGGAGCCTTGATGTAAGTATTTAGAATAATCAGGAAGCACATAGCGCGGCTTAAATGGGGCGTGACCTTCAAACATGTCACACAGCACACCTTGTTGTAAGGCTTGCTCTACTTCATTGCTTACCGGCATATACGGCAGGCTGGCTTCAGCTTCTAAGGCAAGATAGCTCGACTTCTGTTTTGGGGACAGGTTGGCATCTGAAATGATATTGCTAAAGCGTTGTTGTTGATCTGAAAGTGATGAAGAAGTAGATGACGCAGATTGGTGGCTCATGATTAAACCCTTAATATTCTTATGGGCTTATTTTATATCTCACACTTACATTTCCACTAATGAAATGTATGCAAGGCTACATTTCCAAAATGGAAAACACCATTTGTAACTTAGTAATTTGTGAATAGATAGTTTGTAGATTGGCCACTTGCCAATTAACGATGGTTGTTTATCGATGATTGTCGTTGGGGAAGGGAAAGAGTAAGCAGAAGAGATTAGGCCCCTTGATTGAACCGTTTAGTTTAAAACGCAAGCGCGTATAAATAGAAAACCCACATAACGGATCCAAAGATCGTTGATGTGGGTTTAGTCAATTAAGCGTGAGTGCAGTTATCTGATCAGCTATCTATACGTCAACTACAGACAAGTGAACTATAGATGAGGAACCACTTGTTTACGGCCTACACCCATCAGTACCTTCAAAGTACCTTGTGGGGTGTCGATTGAAAACGGTGTTGAGACTTCAACAATCGAAAAACCTGCTGCGCTCAATACATTCTGGGAGCGTTGTTCGCTGACCCCAAAATCTTCGCTGTCGTTTTCTAAGTACCAATCCCAGTGTACAAAAACCCCATCGTTTTCTAACAGAGTATAAATAAGGCTGACCGTATCTTGTAGGTTCGGAATAAAGCCACATACCGAAGAGGCTACCACTAAGTCAAACTGATTTCTGAATGCTGGGTGTTGGGCTGCAAGTCCGCGCGATAAGATATCAACGACAGGCTCTACATTAGACAGCTCTTTTTTATCTAACTCTTCAATCATCCCTTCTGAGATATCGAGAGCGATGATCTCTTTTGCAAAAGGAGATATTTTCTGGCTGAGTAATCCTGTACCACAACCAAAATCAAGGACACGGGTTCCGTTCAAATCAACGAGCTGTGTTAACTGGTCAAATACGGACTGTGCGAATACAGCAGTAGCGGGATCGTTATCCCAATCAGGTGCGTACTCGTCCCATTGTTTCGCCATCATGGCCTCCATCTTTACTTCTTGTAGGTTCGGAACGCTCCCAGAATAAACCAAATTAGTCAATTCGTCATAGAGTTATCATGCAAAGATGGACTATTTCTAAGATAGTCAGCACAATATTCAGATAATATGCACCGCCACCCGCTCAATATGGAAATGAAATGAACCTTTCTCAAGTCCAAGCCTTTTGTTCTGTTGCTGATTTAGGATCCGTCTCTGAAGCTGCTCGACAGCTTGAATGCAACCGAACCAAACTGAGCATGTCGATCAAAGCCTTGGAAAAAGAGTTAGATGTCGAACTGTTTGTTCGAAGCGGTAACCATGTCGAGCTTTCTGAAGCAGGCAAAGCTATCTACAAAGATTGCGAAGGCATGTTGGTAACGGCAGCACGCATTAAGCAAACCTGCTTACATGTTTCGGGTGAATTCAACGCCGAGATTTGGATCGCTCGCGACGATTCCCTACCCGATGAAATGTGGCAAAGTTTATCGCACGCCCTAAACAACAAATACCCTTCCACTTCTTTCAACTTCGTTCTCGCGTCTAGTGGCGACTTGGCTAATCTTGTCGAAACTCAGCAAGTTGATTTTGCGTTTGGTGTCGATTACGAGCGTGTCGACGACCCAAGAATTATCTACAACCCACTCGGCAAGATCCGAATGATGTCGGTATGTAAGAAAGGGCATGATTTGAGTGCGATGCGAAGAGTGTCGGATGAAGTACTTAGAAATTCGATGCAAGCGACCATGGTTTATCTTAATGAAAAAGATAACCCTGAGCTTGAGCCCTTCTCTCGCCGATACATTGGTTTTTCTAGCTTCGATTTTATGTTGGATACGATTCTACGAGAAGATGCATGGGGCGTAATGCCTGAGCCATTGATACGCCATTTATTGCGCGAACAAGAACTGGCGGTGATCAAGCACACTTATGGCCTGACTCAAGAAGACTACTGTATGTTTACTGCGGCAGGTATGGCGGAACACCCAGGTATGAATTGGTTAGCGGATCAGATCAGCGATTACTTGTTTGATTTCTAAAGTGTCAGACAATGTTCTATCTCGACACTTAAAATCATCTAACAAATAGAAAGCCCTCTCTTTAGAAGACCATCACGTGATCCACTAAATAACGTCCGTCTTCTTCAACCAACACCATTTCTGCCACAAACTCGCCTTTCGCAATGGTGTATGCTTGCTTCCAAACAAAGGCGATGGAATCGGAGCGTCTGAATAACGCCACAGGCTCACGTTCAGCAAAAAATCCGTTGCTGTGCTGATAATGATGACACACCTTCGCTAGATACTCAGGCGTCACAATATCCTTCATGCGCTGAGTAAAGTCTCGGCAGTGCTGAGCATGGTCAACCTTGGTTGAACCGTCCATCAAATTGTCCATGATCGGGTTAGCAATCGCCCACAACTCACTATCGTTGAGATCATCAAATTTCATCGTCATCCATTCCTTTTCAAGTTCAACTCAGCTCTACGCCCAAGGTTCAAACCCAAGTTTAAGCTATAAGATTTCAGCGCGATTTCTGTAACCCTAACAGCCTGATCCTTTACACAGCTAGCTATGAGACCTTCACAACCTATGTGTTTTATTAATCATAAACCATTTAACGCCAGTTTCACATTTCCTGAAAAACAGTCATCGTCAACTTTACTGACACCAGAATTTACCCATAAGCCGTTGAATAGTAAGAACTTGAATATAAAACGAGTTACCGACATATAAACGTCATCAGATAAAGTTTGTAAAGCTAGCTCAATATTAGAACAATGAAGTTATCAAAAACATCTGGAAAATATTATGTGTGACAGGAAAAGCCAAAACGAAAATCGAGTACTATTGTTCTCAGCCCTTTTAGCATCAGGCTTCGCAATTGGCGGATTGGTGTTGGGTCTTCTCGTTGGCTCTCTAGTCATAGTATTTGACGGTGTCTATTCTCTTATCAGTTTACTGTTAACTTTATTGTCACTAGCTGCCTCTAAATACATTAATCGCCCATCAGACAGGGAGTTCCCGTTCGGTCGAGCCATCATTGAGCCAATCGTAATCGCCATTAAAGCGATTGTGATTCTGCTTGTGGTCGGTTATTCGCTTTACTCTGCGATTGGTGCTCTGATGACAGGCGGTCGTGAAGTCGATGCTTCTATCGCAACTCTGTTTGGTATTTTCAACGTATTGGGTTGTGGTTACGCTTGGTGGTACATCGCTAACAAGAGCAAACGTATTTCTTCAGGTTTGATTCAAGCTGAGTCAAAACAGTGGCAAATGGATACGCTTTTGAGTGTGGCAGTTACGGCAGGTTTCGTTGTTGCTTGGTTGGTGGCTTACTCTCCGTTTGCTGAATACGCGGTATATGCCGACCCAATGATGATGTTACTGATGTCTTTCTACTTCATCAAAGTGCCGTTCGACATGCTACGTGAAGCAATGCGTGAGCTGCTAATGATGTCGGCAACCAAAGATATTTGTGACGCGGTAGATAAGAATGTTGTCGCTGTGGACAAAGATGCGGACCAAGATTTGGAGCTAATGGGTGTGACTAAAGTTGGTCCTGAATTAAGAATCAATGTTGATATTCATACCAACGACCAACAAGCGATTGCGGTCGATGATATTGAACGCACGCGCCGCCAACTTAAGCGACGCCTATCTAAGATGCCTTATGAGCTTCAATTGAACCTCAATATCGCGAGCTAAGAGCATTCTCTCTTAAGTTCAACACTCAAGACTGAACCTCTTCAGAAGCCGACGCCTTAACCGTCGGCTTTTTGTCTCTGGTTACCCACCAGCAAGCCAATGAACCGATCGTCACCATACAAACGCCCTGCCAAAAACTCATGCTCAATGACAAACCTAGAATCATAGAAGACAGTAAGGTCGCGAAGATTGGCGTAAAGTAAGACATGGTTGCAAGAAACACCATATTCCCCCCCAGAATCGCCGTGTTCCAAAGCGCGTAACCAGCCCCCATACAAGCCCCAGCAAGCACTAAGTCAATCGCAGCACTTGAAGTCATCACCATGCCGGTTTCATCACTCAATGCGTATTTGATCCACAGAGTGACCGCAGTAGCGATAAAGAAAAGCACAATCGCATTCTGCCCTTTAGCAACGCGTTGGGTGTAATTGCAATATACCGCCCAAATAATCGCGCCGAAGAATGCCATCGAATAGGTTTTAGGATTAGTCGCAATATTAGCCGCGATTTGCTCGACAGAAAGCCCCTGATCGCCACTGATACTCCAAGCCACGCCAAAGAACGCTAAGACGATACTTGGATAAACCAACCAGTTAATTTTTTTGTCACTCAACAGCACCGCAAACAACACCGTCAGTGCCGGCCACAGATAGTTAATTACGGCCATCTCTATCGCTTGATGTCGGCTGTTCGCCATTCCCAAAGCCAGAGCCAGGAAAATCTCATAACAAACGAACAAGGCGCCGCCAATCAGCAGGTAAGACTTAGAAAAACGTGACAGCTTTGGTAACCCCATAACACAGACCAACAACAGCGAACTCACTGTATAAAGACTGGCTGCACCACCAATTGGGCCCAGTTGTTCTGACACACTACGAGACAATGCAATTAAGCAGCTCCATAGTAAAATGGCAGCAATGCCGTAGCAGCTATGGCGATGAGATTTCAGCACGCCTCTTCCTTATTTTTATTGTAATTAGGTAATCAAAGCGAGCTTAAGCAAAGGTAGGCTTAAACACCACTATCGATAAGTTGCAGTAAGTAAAAATAAGTAGCCGAGCACATAACTGTACTCGGCTATCAATCATTTACTCAAAAATCTAAAAGCAGTTAGCAGTTAGCAGTTATGCCAACAAAAGTGCTTGTAGGTCAGCCAGAGACTTAACCTGATAATGAGGGTTAATTCCTGCTGGCGTCGCTTTCTCTTGGCTATTCAACCAACAGGTCTCAATACCAAAATCTAAGCCACCTAAAATATCAGAGTGTGGGTTGTCCCCAACCATCAATACTCTTTGCTTTGATGGCAATCCAATCAGCTTGTGTGCATGCTCAAAAATTTCCGCGTCTGGTTTAGCGACACCGACTTCCTCAGAAATGATCACATGGTCAAAGTAGTCCGTCATTCCTGTTCGTTCCAAACGGATTGACTGCAGCTCTGTGAAACCATTGGTGATGATGCCCATGTTCACTTTGCCTTTTAACGACTCCATCAACTCTTTTGCACCAGGAAGCAGAGAACAGATGTCTGCCATTGCGGCTAAAAATGCACTGTTTAGTGCAGCCGTTGTTGTCTCTAACTTTGTTGCCCAGCTTTCAAAACGCGCGTGCTTCAGTTGTGCCGCTGTAATACGGCCATCTTGGTAATCGACCCATAACGGCAAATTAACCTCTTGATAAACTGAATAATCCTGTTCGCTAAAGTCCACGCCAAAACGGGAGAACATCAGCTTCATTCCTTGAAAAGCATCAAAGTGGAACAAGGTTTCATCTGCATCAAAGAATATCCAATCGTACTTCATTTTATTTCCTATTATTCGCGCGGTTGAGCAGTGCTTGTATTTATTTTCTCATTGCCTCAAAGGCCAGATGTGCATTCTACTATCATTTTTGTGAGCCTGAATATAGTTCTAAGAATTTATAGAAAACAAGCAACAAGTCATGATGTATCGCAAATTTTGCCACATATTAAACCAATACCATACAAGAAATACACTTAAGTACCGGGAGGTACCATGAAGCACTTCTTACCGTCATCCGTCATGCTCACCCCATTCCTTGTTAAGTATTATGATGAAGAACCAGAAGACACCTCTGACGCCTTAGATACCGATGAGTCTCAACAACCTCAAATTGAAGCTAACGATGACTCACGCAAACCATCGACACAAACTGAACTAGAACCAACGTTGAGTGAATAGCCTTTACCTTTCATGGTTATGGAACGCCACTCCGTTATTAAATCAATCAATCGTTCGCTTTCCATTACTGACAATAAACACATAAGAAAACCATAAAAACGATTGCTATATGAGCCCTATCACAACGCATAATCACAAAGTGGTAGTTCGGAATCAAAGTTGTTCCAGATCAATGGTCGACCAGTTGATTGCCGACAACATGTAGGAAATTAAAAAATCATAATTAACGGAGTTTTCCAATGTCTACTGCATTTTATATCCCTACAATCAACTTCATGGGTACTGGCTGTTTGAAAGATGCTGCTGATAGCATTCAGTCTCAAGGCTTCAAAAAAGGTCTGATCGTAACGGATAAGATCCTTAACCAAATTGGCTTGGTTAAACAGGTACAAGACCTACTTAGCCAACGTGGCGTAGACGCAGTTGTATTCGACGGTACTCAACCAAACCCAACCATCACCAACGTGAACGATGGTCTTGAGTTGCTGACTGACAACGATTGTGATTTCGTTGTTTCACTAGGTGGCGGTTCCCCACATGACTGTGCAAAAGGCATCGCTCTGGTTGCCTCTAACGGCGGCAAAATTGCAGATTACGAAGGTGTAGATCAATCTGAAAAGCCAATGATGCCTCTAATTGCTATCAATACAACAGCAGGTACAGCTTCTGAAATGACGCGTTTCTGCATCATTACTGACGAAGCTCGTCACATTAAAATGGCTATCGTTGATAAGCACACAACACCACTTATCTCTGTAAACGATCCTGAGTTGATGCTTGCTAAACCTGCATCATTAACTGCTGCAACTGGCATGGACGCGTTAACACACGCAATCGAAGCTTACGTTTCAATCGCAGCAACGCCAATCACAGACGCAGTAGCGATTAAAGCAATTGAACTTGTGCAAGCACACCTTAGAACAGCCGTAGCGCACGGTGAAGACATTGAAGCTCGTGAGCAAATGGCTTACGCACAGTTCATGGCTGGCATGGCATTCAACAACGCTTCTCTTGGCTATGTTCATGCAATGGCGCACCAACTGGGTGGTTTCTACGACCTTCCACACGGTGTATGTAACGCTATCTTGCTACCACACGTTCAACGCTACAACGCGCAAGTTTGTCCAGAGCGTCTACGCGATGTTGCAAAAGCGATGGGTGTGAATGTTGAAGGTATGACAGCAGAACAAGGCGCAGAAGCCGCTATCAATGCGATTGTTCAACTAGCAAATGACGTGAACATCCCAACAGGTATTGCTCAACTTGGTGCTAAATTGGAAGACATCCCGACTCTGTCTGACAACGCACTAAAAGACGCTTGTGGTTTCACTAACCCTAAACAAGCGACTCACGAAGAAATCTCAGCGATCTTCGAAGCGGCAATGTAATCTAGATACAAGTCATTTCTTATAGCTAACACAAACGGGCTCACCTTCTGAGCCCGTTTTCTTTTATCTTCCTGTCTCTTTCAATTCTTTGCCTTCATAGCCAACCAAGAGCGACAAATCACTAGCTGCTCACCACTAAAAAGTCGCATTGTTGCGATCGCTTGGTTATAGTCAAACTATTGATATATAGAATGACAAACAGGTTCCATTGAGTCGTTGGATAGTTAGCACCTCATTATTAGCTTCACTCGTTGCCCACTCCGCTCAAGCAGAGGAACAAAATGAGTGTCACAGTCAGCCGTTAGAAGACGCCCCAGTCGAAAAGGCCTACCACTACCTAAACAGTAAATTTTGCCAACCCGCATTATGGTTTGACAGTTTCTTTGTCGATGACCGCATTACCGAAGATGCTCGAGCGGGCACTTCTGTGCGTTGGTACAACGACTTTATCTATTCAGAAGGTGGCGATGTAGATTACTCAACCAAGCTCAACGCACGCTTGCACTTGCCCTTTGTCAGTAAGCGCTTGAAGTTAATCTATGAATCGGTTGGCGATGAAGAGTTTTTAGATTTCTTTCCGCAAGATTCAGAGGAATTAGAGAGCGCACTCGGCCTACGTTACGATGCTTATGCCAAGGGTTACAGTAGCTTCAACATTAAAGCGACACTGCGTCCGCGGATTGAAGCTCGTTATCGCTTTACCTACCCTCTCACTACCGATGCCGTATTCAGGCTGACCCAACGTGTGTATCAAGAGAAGCAAGAAACTGGCGAGATCACCGATATCGATTTTGATCTTTCTTTGAGTGATGACTTCTTAGCACGATGGTCGAACTTTGCAGGTTATAACGACGACCTTAAAGGCTGGGAGTACGGAACGGGACTGACTTTGTATCACTATCTTTCTCAAGACCAAGCTCTGCAATACAGCGCCACTATCACAGCAACCAGCGAGCCGTATAACCACTACGAATATTCACAAGTGTCGATAACCTACCGAGAAAACGTTTGGAAAGAGTGGCTGTTCTACGAATTGATTCCGCGTTATCAATGGGAACGAGAACCTTATGAAAAACACACCGAAGAAGCCAACATCACCCTTAGGCTTGAAGTCTTGTTCAACAATGTCTAGTGGAACAGTATCTAGTGAGTGTTTGTGAGATACGGGCATCGTGAGATAAAAAAATGGACACAAAAAAGCACATCAAGTGATGTGCTTTTTCAGTTCTATATAAGGCTTAAGTTGCAGTCTTAACCCTTGTAGTTTCTTACTCGTGCCGCTTCTGCTTCACGCTTGTCGACGACCGTTTTACCGATTGGCGCCAATGAGATAACCGCGAGCTTAAGGTGCTGAATCGCAAACGGAATACCGATGATAGTAATGAAACACGCTACTGCTGACATGATGTGACCAATCGCCAACCAGATTCCAGCAAATAAGAACCAAATGATGTTACCAATCAGACCAAGCGGGCTGGTACCGATGTCAGTTTCATTGGTCAACTCATCACGTGAAATCGCTTCTTGACCAAATGGGAAGAATGAGAAGTTACCCATTACAAAACACGCTCTACCCCATGGAATACCAACGATGGTGAGGAATGCGAGCAGTCCGAAGAACCACCATGCCAATCCCATAAATACGCCACCAAACAGAAACCAAATGATGTTTCCTATTGTTCTCATGTTGTCTTCTCCAAATCTTTGAATGCTGTTTATTTCATATGCCGAATAAGGCAATACTTGTTCTAATAGGTTCATTATTATTGAGTCTTTATGAACCGCTTATGAATCGCCTACATTTTATGTGATT
This sequence comes from Vibrio sp. 14N.309.X.WAT.E.F5, assembly GCF_030397615.1. Taxonomy (NCBI): domain Bacteria; kingdom Pseudomonadati; phylum Pseudomonadota; class Gammaproteobacteria; order Vibrionales; family Vibrionaceae; genus Vibrio; species Vibrio sp. 14N.309.X.WAT.E.F5. Next base: position 222,582 of record NZ_JAPNXR010000002.1, read on the forward strand.
GATACACACCACGAAACGCTAAATCCGCATAGGGATCATCGATTTTATTTGATACCATGTTCGTAGATTTTTAGTATCACAAAGCTAAACAGCTACAACAACTAATTTAAGGCCGAATTTATGAACAACACTGAGCAACCTAAAAAGAAAATGAAAAACTGGGTGCCAATCGTCTTCTTCGGACTTCTCAGCACAGTGCCTGTATTCATGTTTTTAGTCGACGTGTACATTAACCAATACATGTAACGAGCCCCCGCCATCCTATCGGCGTAAAAATGAATACAGGAAACATGTCCTGTATTCATCTCAGTTAACTCACTTCTACTGTAATCAATTCAACTCTTCTGCGATCAAATCAACTCTTCGTTAATTAAATCAGCTCTTCGTTAATAAAATCTAGAATGTCGATCAGCTCATGATCTGGCAAGTTTAGTAAGTTATCACCCACATACCATTCAATCTTACATTGGTTTGGCAGTTCGCTGATCGCTGGGTTTCCTATCCAAATCTTGTGCTTCTTAGCTATATTGTCGCGCAGGATAATGCCATCCTCAAAACCCACCGGTAAATAGAGGTGAAGCATGTTTACTTGGGGTTCCTGCGGGTTCACTTTGAACTGCGGGTAGTCTTGTAAGATTTGATAGATTTGCTTAGTACGCTCATACAATGCTGGCATCAACTCAATCCGTTGATCAAACTGCATTGCTGCCGAAACCACGTAAGGCGTGCGATGATAAACATTTCCGCCCTGACGCTTCATCCACGCTGAAGCTTTTGCTACGAAAGCCTTGTCACCTAATAGGAATGACCCACCAAGACCGTTTAACCCTTTATAGAGCGAAACATAAGCCGTATCGAACCCCTTCGCGATCTCGCTGTATGGCTTTTGATAATACGCGCCGCACTCCCACAAACGAGCACCATCCATATGCAGATGAATCGATTGTTCTTTGCAGTACTGCTTTATCGCTTCAAGCTCTTCCCACTCAGGCAGTTGACCACCAATCTCTCGCATCGGTAGTTCATACAATGCCGCGGCAATCTCATCAGGCCAAGCCTTTAAGTCGTCGACATTCCAAGTGCGAAATACATTACCAACCGGAAGTACATTGAAACGGTTCTGGAGCTGATACCCTTGGCGTTCATGGCGCATAATATGGCTGGATTCATGCATCGCTACTACTGGGTTTCTTTTCTCTTGGCAGGCAATTTCTAATGCTGTGGGTTGGTTCATGGTGCCGGTAATCACAAACACGGCGGCCTCATAACCAAGCAGCTCTGCGACCTTATTTTCAAAGCTCTCGATAAACTCGCCATCACCGTAAGTGTCGTGCACCACATCATGTGTTTCGCACCATTCAGCCATTTGCGCGAAGGTTTGGGCTGGTGTTGGATCGAAGTGGCCAGAAAGCAGCAAATTACATTGTTGACGCAAGTCTGTGCTCATACCTTTTCCTTTATTCATTGTCGTTCTATGTAGGGTGATTGAATTATTTACGTTAGCCTTCAACGGTGACATAAAGTGCACCTATTCGCTTTTATTATTAGCGAATAATTAGTTTTACTCAGTCATCGGCTGCGTGTGCCGGAAATACTCAAATTGACGGGTGTTTTATATAATTAAGTCCCTAAAAACACGCGCATCTAACTAGATAAGTATGGGCTAATTCGTTGTTGTTCAACCATTCTTCTATTATTGTATATCTATAATTCCAATAAATATTATTCGTTAATGGACAAAGAGGGCTATATGTCGAAAAATCGAGTCTTGGTGCTATTCGCCCACCCTTCTCAGCATCGCTCTGAAGCTAACAAACCCTTATTTGAGCAAGCCAAGCGTATTGAAGGCGTCACTTGTGTCGATCTTTATGCTGAATACCCGACCTTCAAGATAAATATCGATCGTGAACAGAAACGCCTGTTGGACCATGACATCATCATTTTTCAATTCCCACTATATTGGTACTCAACACCCGCGATTCTTAAAGAGTGGCAAGACCTCGTCCTAGAATACGGATTTGCTTACGGCACCGACGGTAATGAACTGCAAGGCAAAAGCTTGTTATGCAGTATCACCGCTGGCGGCAAAAAAGAGGCTTATCAAACTGACGGTTATAACCACTTCACCATCCGTGAACTGCTTCACCCGATCGAACAAACGGCGTCTTTGTGCGGCATGAACTACTTGGCCCCATTGGCTTTGTTTGGTTCACGGACTGCGTTAGAAGAAGGCCGAATTCAAGATCACGTAAATAGCTACAGATCGCTTTTAGAGGCTTTTGTTGCGGGCGAAGTCGACCTCAACAAGGCAAGCAAGGCTGAAAAGCTAAACCATTACGTCGATGAAATGATGAGCAGAGGTTAGATCATGACAGGATATTTTCTACAAGCATTTATCTATTTGCTCGCGGCAGTCATCGCCGTCCCTATCGCTAAGAGACTTGGCCTCGGTTCTGTGCTTGGTTACCTGATTGCCGGTGTGGTGATTGGCCCAATTATCGGCTTAGTGGGCGAAGAGACCACGACCATTCAACACTTTGCCGAATTCGGTGTGGTGATGATGCTGTTCTTGGTCGGACTTGAGCTTGAGCCGAAGATGCTTTGGGCAATGAGAAACCGCCTTATGGGGCTCGGCGGCCTACAAGTCGGTGGCACAACGGCCATAGTGATGGGCATTGCATTGTTCTTTGGGCAACCTTGGACGATCGCGCTGACTATCGGTTTGATCTTCGCACTGTCATCTACGGCGATTGTTCTCCAAACGTTTAATGAGAAAGGGCTCTCCAAGACAGAAGGCGGCAAGAATGCTTTCTCGGTCTTACTGTTCCAAGATATCGCCGTCATTCCGATGCTGGCATTCATCCCTCTATTAGCGTTGCCAGAATTAATCGAAGCTGCACAAAGCGCGGTCGCTTCGGCTTCTGATCACCATGAAGAGTTGAGTCTTGTTGCTGGCCTACCCGGCTGGGCTTATGGCCTTGTGATCACAGCATCTATTGCGATTGTTGTGGTCGGCGGGCACTTCTTGAGTCGTCCACTGTTCCGCTTCGTGGCGAGCTCAGGCCTGCGTGAAATCTTTACTGCAACCGCACTGATGTTGGTGATTGGTATTGCTGCACTAATGAGCCTTGTTGGCTTGTCTCCTGCGCTTGGTACCTTCCTTGCAGGTGTGGTATTGGCGAACAGTGAATTCCGCCACGAGCTTGAGTCTAATATCGACCCATTCAAAGGGCTGCTACTTGGCTTGTTCTTCATTACGGTAGGTGCAGGCATCAACTTTGATGTTCTATTCAACGACTTTGGTTTGATCATTGGCCTCACTCTTGGCGTTATGCTACTTAAAGCCTTGGTGTTATTTACATTGGCGCTGATCTTTAAAATCAAAAATAGCGACCGATGGTTGTTTACGTTGAGCTTGGCGCAAGCCGGTGAATTCGGTTTTGTACTACTTAGCTTCTCGGCTCAAAACCACGTATTGCCTGCTGATATAGTCCAAACTCTGTCGTTGGTTGTTGCCCTTTCAATGTTCCTAACACCAGGCTTATTCATTCTATTTGATAAAGTGATACTTCCTCGTTACGAGCAAAAGTCTAACGATCGAGAGGCTGATACTATCGAAGAGAAAGGCACGGTGATCATTGCTGGTATTGGCCGATTCGGCCAGATTGTTAACCGCTTATTGGTGTCGAATGATGTCAATACTGTGGTTCTGGATCACCAAGCCAACCAAGTCGATTTGTTACGCTCCATCAATATCAAATCTTACTTTGGTGATGCAACTCGTCATGACTTATTACATACCGCAGGTATCGAAGAAGCAGCAATGCTTGTCGTCGCTATCGATAACCAAGACTCAAGCGTTGAATTGGTGAAGTATGTTAAACACACCTACCCTAATGTGAAAATCTTAGCGCGTGCATTCGACCGTGGTCACAGTTACCGCCTACGAGAAGCCGGTGCAGATTCTGTAGTCTCAGAAACGTACCACTCGGCACTCGAAATGGGCGCAGAAGCCTTGCGTTCTTTAGGTCATCACCCATTCTTCGTTGAACAGCAAAAATCAACGTATCAACGTGTTGAAAGTCGTAAGTCTGAAAAGCTTTACCAAGCTTGGTCTGACGCTGAGGAGAACCCACGTTACGACAACAACTACCGACAAATCTTCATTCACCTTGAAGAAGCAATGAAAGAAGACATGAAGAAGGACCGTTCAGACAAGCATTCACGCTCCGAACGAGGTTGGACACCACCACCAAAAGGTTATGCCGACGGCTTTGAGGAAGAACAATCCTAATTAGGGCTCTAAATACAAGGTTAAGCAACCATTCAAAAAGCGGCTTATAAGCCGCTTTTTCTTCGCCTAACCCACGCAAAGTGCCCTATCTGTACGAAGAACCGATGCTGGAATCGGTAATCCACAACATTTATGTGATCTACCTATAATTTTTAATTTCTACTCACATAGCAAAAATGAATTCATTTTTTACATTATTGAAACATTCCACCCTTGCATAAACCACACTATAAAAATGGCTATATATGCACTCCATCTAACCATTCGAACATCGAGTCGATTTATAGCGACCACTCTCTAAGGCTTGAATTACATTGCATATATCTAAACTCGCCTCACAAGCTGCCATTGAAACATTCACAATACCAATAACTAATGCTCCACATTCACAAATTCAAACCGTAAAAATTAACACAAACGTTTCAAAGTATGTCTATCGTTACAATTTGTAACGTATGCCAGTTGTCGGTATAGTCCTGCACTTCAAAAAGTGAGGCGGTTGCGCTCACCTTAAAGGAGATAATAATAATGATTACTAATGATGCTGTAATAATGGGCATGTTAGCTGTTATTCTTGGCGGTGTTTTTATCACGGAAAGTAGCCAAAATAGCGCACTGAAAAAATTCTACTCGTTCGTTCCGGGTCTATTGCTCTGTTACTTTGTTCCCTCATTGCTGAACAGCTTCGGCATCATCGATGCGTCAAACTCAAAGCTATACTTCGTTGCAAGTCGCTACCTATTACCGAGTGCACTCGTTCTTCTGATCATCTCAGCAGACCTTCATAAAATATTTGGCCTTGGTTCTAAAGCCGTCATCATGTTCCTAACTGGTACTGTTGGCATTATCATTGGCGGGCCTTTAGCGATTCTAATCATCGACCAAGTTAATCCTGATCTTGTATCTGGCGATGTATGGCGTGGCCTTACAACTGTGGCAGGTTCTTGGATTGGCGGTGGTGCAAACCAAGCAGCAATGAAAGAAGTGTTCGAGGTTGATGACCAATTATTCTCTGCAATGATTACGGTTGATGTTATCTGTGCGAACATTTGGATGGCTGTATTGCTTATCATGGCAGGCCGTCAGAAGAAGATTGATGCATGGTTAAAAGCAGATACTTCATCTATTGAAGAGCTAAAAGAGACGGTTTCTAAATACCAAGAAGAGAACGCTCGCCCAACAACCACAACAGATCTCATGAAGATCACGGGAATTGCGTTCGGTCTTACCGGCCTAGCTCACTTATTCAGTGACCTAATCGCACCTTGGATCTCGACCAACGCTCCAGAACTAGCGAAATACAGCCTTACATCAGGCTTCTTCTGGTTAATCGTAATGGTGACAACGTTCGCGCTCATCGCTTCATGCTTCAAATCAACACGCAGCCTTGAGCATAGCGGCGCGTCTAAAGTAGGTTCAGCGTTCATCTACATCCTAGTTGCAACCATCGGTATGCAAATGGACGTGACAGCTATCTTAGACAATCCAGGCTACTTCTTCATTGGTATCACATGGCTAACTATCCATGCCATTCTAATGATTGTGATGGCGAAGCTTATCCGTGCACCACTGTTCTTCATGGCTGTCGGTAGCCAAGCTAACGTCGGCGGCGCAGCATCGGCTCCTATCGTAGCTGCAGCGTTCCACCCAGCATTAGCGCCAGTTGGTATCCTAATGGCTGTATTGGGCTACGCTCTAGGTACATACGGTGCCTACATCTGTGGCCTCATCATGCAGGCTGCTGCGGGTTGATAGAAGCGCTTCAATGCAGTAACACAAAAGGCTGAACGATAGATCGTTCAGCCTTTTTCATTTCTACTCTTAGATTAATCAAACAAAGACGCCAGCTTATTTTCCACTACAGGACTGATATTAAAGCTCAACATAAAATCCGGACGTGTCTTTTCATCTTTCTCAATATAATAGTTCGCTTCAATGCCGAACTTCCAAGGACGTCCATTCAACACCGTTGTTTTAGTGACACTTATATTTAGTGGAACTTCTGCCTGATCCTTATTCCAGTCATATGAGAATGTCGGTGCAGAACCTACCGTCCAACCTCCACCTAAAATCTCTACCCAAAAAACTTGTGTCGATGTCTTGTTGATTCGAGTATCAGAATGGTCGGCTCCGTCTCCAGAAACACCATACAAGTGATTTGGGAACATACCTACAACTCGCTCACTACTCGCCTTCCCGAACATAAACTCAGGCCCAACAGCAAATTGATCAGCCGTTAAATCATTACTCCCCGTTGGCAAAGAAGCAAAGAGACCGAAAGCAACAATAGTCCCACCTTCCATTTTAGGCGCATAAGCTAAATCAAATGAGATGTCAGTAACGCCTGATTGAGCCATATGTTGGGAACTTGTCGGCGTGTCCATATTGAAATCATTCTGAACATAAGAGATAGCCGGGCGGAAGATGACTTTGTCGCCATTATCCATTGGAAACGGCAATGTCGGCTGTAATACAGTCGCGAAAGCATCCCCTCCACTATCGTAACCACCTGAATACTGAAGTTTTAAATTAAGGCTAGCGTAAGCTGTGTTTGGGTTTGCAAGTTCCTTTGCTGCCTGTTCTGCTGCTTGGTCGCTATTACCTTTCGAGATAGTGGTATCAGCGGTCACAAAATTCGGCGTTAATAATATTCCAGTTATTATCAGTGCAAATGGTTTACAAGCCATTGAAGCCCTCTTTAAAAATTAAACGCGGTGTATTGCGCGTATTTTAAAGATTGCCGGTATTCAAAATAGCCATTCAGCGACATCAAGAATTAATCGATTCCCAGAAAACAAAAAATGCCCAAATTTCCTTGGGGCATTTTCAGTATTGAATTAATCAACACCTATCTTTGTTTAACTCAACCGATGAGAGAATCAGTCTACAAAATATGGTAGTTGTTCTTCACTCAATGCACTATTAACCGCAAAGTATTTATGATGAGCTACCTTACTCACGTTCCAGTTAGTTAAGTCTTGGTTAAATGCACTTGTGCCAGCAAACATGTAGTTCATACCTGTCACATTCGATGTATCCCAACGACCTATATCTTGGTTGAATGCACTTGCGCCATAAAACATGTGGCTCATTTCCGTCACATTCGCTGTATCCCAATGACCTATATCTTGGTTGAATGCAACAGCTCCTTTAAACATTTGGCTCATACCCGTCAAATTTGATGTATCCCAATGACCTATATCTTGGTTAAATGCACTTGCACCATAAAACATTCGATACATATTTGTCACATTCGATGTATTCCAATGACTTATATCTTGGTTAAATGCACTTGCGTCAGTAAACATTTGATACATATCTGTCAACTTCGATGTATCCCAATGACCTATATCCTGATTGAATGCAACAGCTCCTTTAAACATGTGGCTCATACCCGTCAAATTTGATGTATCCCAATGACCTATATCTTGGTTAAAGGCTTCTGTATCAGTAAACATGCCACTCATATCCGTCAAATTTGACGTATCCCAATAACCTATATCTTGGTTAAAGGCATCTGCGTCGTAAAACATGTTAATCATTAACGTCACATTCGATGTATCCCAATGGCCTATATCTTGGTTAAATGTTTTTGCGTCCGCAAACATGTAGGTCATGTCCGTCACTTTTGATGTATCCCAGTAACCTATATCTTGGTTAAAAGAATATGCTTCGAAAAACAAGAAGCCCATATCCGTCACTTTTGATGTATCCCAATCACTGATGTCTGCATTAAACGACTCGCGTTTACCAAATACGTTTCTCATATTAGTCACTTGTGTAGTACAAAAGCGAATATGGCCTTGATCTAGGTTATCCAGCAACGTCTCGTCTTTGATGAGTGTATTATCAACCACTACATATACTTTACCATTTTCAAGCACTACGGAGTTGACTGGCTGGTCAGGGCATTTCACTGAAATATCAGCAGCGTAAGCGGTTTGGCTAGCAAGCGCAGCTGCGCCCAAAACAAGTGACGTTATGGTTCTTTTCATTGTATTTTCCTAGGGTTGAATAGACGTTATTGCGTAAAAATTGGCAGACTATCTTTAGAAAGACCACTGTCTTTTGCGAAGTCGATATGGCGTGAGACGCGCTTGACGTCCCAGTAGGTCAAATCTTGGTCAAAGCGCTTAGCGCCGGAGAACATGCGATCCATATTGGTAACACGGGAGGTATCCCAGCGGCTGATGTCCTGATTAAAGTATTGGTCTTTAGAAAACAGGTCACTCATGTCTGTTACGTGAGTGGTGCAGAGCTGAATGTTGCCATCCAGAAAGTTTTGCCAGTAGTCTGAATTGCGAATGAGTGCGTCATTGACGACCACAAACAACTCATCTTCTTGAACCATTACTGTTCCCGGTTTGTTTGACTCGCAGGTGACTGTTTTAGGCTCATTAGCTAAAGCTTGACTACAACTTAATAGCGCGCAGGTGGAAATAATTGAACGTAACTTCATAGTTAAAACCATGATTTAATTAAAATTAGTTAGGAATCATACAGAAAGCACACCTATCTATTTCACTATTTGGGTCTGCAATTTCACTAAAAAAGTGAAATTGCATTCACCATCCCAATAAATAACATTATTAATGACAGAACGCGTTATAAATAATCCTTTGTGTCGGAGTGCCACAATAATTAGTTAATCATCTAGCACATGTTTACCCTCGTTCACCACTTCGCACTCTGCCTTAAGCATTCAGCTCTTTTTTTTAGCCTTAAATAACGTTTTATCTACTCATTTAAAAACAAAAAAGGCGACAGTAATAACTGTCGCCTTTCTATTAAGCTTTTCTAAGTTAGCTTCCTAACTCAAAATTATTCCCAATCAAGAATTACTTTACCAGACATACCAGAGCGCATCATGTCGAAGCCTTTCTGGAAGTCGTCCACTTTGTAGTGGTGAGTAATGATTGGTGTTAGATCTAGGCCAGACTGGATTAGTGAAGCCATCTTGTACCAAGTTTCGAACATCTCACGACCGTAGATACCTTTGATAACCAAGCCTTTAAAGATTACTTGGTTCCAGTCTACTGCCATGTCTGATGGTGGAATACCTAGTAGAGAGATCTTACCGCCGTGGTTCATGTTAGTCAGCATGCTGTTGAACGCAGATGGGTTACCAGACATTTCTAGACCTACATCGAAGCCCTCAGTCATGCCAAGATCAGCCATTACGTCTTCAAGCTTCTCTTCCATTACGTTTACTGCGCGAGTTACACCCATTTGACGAGCAAGGTCTAGGCGGTATTCATTTACGTCAGTGATTACAACGTGACGAGCACCAACGTGCTTAGCAACAGCAGCAGCCATGATACCGATTGGACCAGCACCAGTAATTAGCACGTCTTCGCCTACTAGGTCGAAAGAAAGCGCTGTGTGTACTGCATTACCAAACGGGTCAAAGATTGATGCTAGATCGTCAGAGATTTCTGCAGGGATCTTAAATGCGTTGAACGCAGGGATCACAAGGAACTCAGAGAACGCACCTGTGCGGTTAACACCAACACCTGTTGTGTTACGACAAAGGTGAGTACGGCCGCCACGACAGTTACGACAGTGACCACATGTGATGTGACCTTCGCCAGATACACGGTCGCCGATTTCAAAACCACGAACTTCTTGGCCGATGCCAACAACTTCACCTACGTATTCGTGACCTACTACCATAGGTACTGGAATTGTGTTTTGTGACCATTCATCCCAGTTGTAGATATGTACGTCAGTACCACAAATTGCGGTTTTCTTAATACGAATAAGAAGATCATTATGACCCATTTCAGGTTTTTCAACCTCGGTCATCCAGATGCCTTCTTCAGGCTTAAGCTTAGAAAGTGCTTTAATTTTCATAATGTTATCCAGTTCATCTCGCCTAACTGTAAGGCGAGAATCAAAAATCTATTGTTCTATTGGGTGTTGTTCTATCTAATTAAAGGATGCATAAGGCACCCCTTTAAAATTAGATAATAGCCATGTCTTTACCAACTTGGATGAACGCATCAATTGCACGGTCTAGTTGCTCACGAGAGTGTGCAGCAGACATTTGCGTACGGATACGAGCTTGGCCTTTTGGTACTACAGGGAAAGAGAAGCCTACAACGTAGATGCCTTTCTCTAGTGCGCGCTCTGCGAATTCAGCTGCTACTTTTGCATCACCCAGCATGATTGGGATGATTGCGTGATCAGCTCCGCCCATAGTGAAACCAGCTGCTTCCATGCGAGTACGGAAGTGGGCAGAGTTTTCCCATAGTTGAGTACGTAGGTCGCCAGATTCCGCTAGAAGATCTAGAACGCGAATAGACGCAGATACGATTGCTGGTGCAACAGAGTTAGAAAATAGGTATGGACGAGAACGCTGACGTAACCAGTCGATCACTTCTTTCTTACCAGAAGTGTAACCGCCTGAAGCGCCACCCATTGCTTTACCAAGCGTACCTGTGATGATGTCGATACGGTCAACAACGTTGTGGAACTCGTGAGTACCTGCGCCGTTTTCGCCCATGAAGCCAACTGCGTGAGAGTCATCAACCATCACTAGTGCGCCGTACTTGTCAGCAAGGTCACAGATAGCAGGAAGGTTAGCGACTACGCCGTCCATTGAGAACACACCGTCAGTTACGATAAGCGTGTGACGAGCGCCCGCTTCTTTAGCTGCGATAAGTTGTTGCTCTAGCTCTTCCATGTTGTTGTTCGAGTAACGGAAGCGCATTGCTTTACATAGACGAACACCATCAATGATAGATGCGTGGTTTAGAGCATCAGAAATGATTGCGTCTTCTTTGCCTAGGATTGTTTCGAATAGGCCAGCGTTTGCATCAAAACAAGATGTGTAAAGGATAGTGTCTTCTTTACCAAGGAACGTAGATAGCTTTTGCTCTAGTTCTTTGTGAGAGTCTTGAGTACCACAGATGAAACGAACAGAAGCCATACCAAAACCGTGTTGATCCATACCGTCTTTAGCAGCTTCGATAAGGTCAGGGTGGTTTGCAAGGCCTAAGTAGTTGTTTGCACAGAAGTTTAGTACTTCTTCACCAGTCGAGATAGAAACCGCTGCTTTTTGAGCAGAAGTGATAATGCGCTCAGACTTGTAAAGACCTTCTTCTTTAACTTCTTCGATTTGAGTTTGAATCTGTTGGTAAAATGCAGAAGACATTGTCTATTCCTTCCTAATTATTATTCAGCAGCATCGCGCGCCGCATTATGTAGGGGATGTAAACGATTTCAATTCGATCATTTACACTGTAAAACTTATACCCCTATTCTAGTTGAACATCCCCTTCTCGATTATCCCTTTAGTTGGAAAAACATTAATGAATCACAGGCATGAATAATAGTTCATCCCAGTGACACAGGGCACATAAACGCGTCTTACCTGCTCTTTTTAACGTCAAATCCCCTTCCGTTCGTGTCTAATTTCGCTTTCATATCGAATATCAATTTTTCATCTCAGAACGATATAGTGATGATTATCCGCTTCTCTCAGAATGTGCGACCGTTACGCCGCTATACAAATGAGACAAGATGAGAAACAAGCACATGACCCTATCCGATCACACCATTCAAGAAGCCTTCGAAAACGACTGGTACACCTGCTTTTATCAGCCAAAGGTGCAGCCTAGTGTCGAGAAAGTGACTGGGGTTGAAGCGCTGTTTCGTTTAGATATTCCAGAAGAAGGGATTTTCTCTCCGGGCGTGTTTATTGATCGCGCGTTTGCATTGGGTTATGAAGAAGAAATCTTTTTTAGTGTGCTTGAGCAATCTCTAACGGAGGTCAAATCGCTTTCCGTTCATCTAAGCTTGGCGGTAAACATCAGCAAGAAAGTGCTAGCAAACCCTGATAATGTCGAAAAGGTTCGTGAATTACTTTGGAATGCATCTTTCAAAGCAGAACAGCTTACCTTTGAGCTAAGTGAAAATGATCAGTTAGATGAGCAGCTTTGTGAGCAGATAAAGCGCTTTAAGTCTCTGGGCGTCAGAATCTCTATCGACGATTTTGGTATCGGTTATTCAGACATGAATAAGGTGATTAGCCTTAATGTCGATGAAGTGAAGTTCGATAAATCGATTGTGAATAGTATTGAGCCAGCAAGCTCCGATTTAGTTAAGCGTACTTTGGCATACTGCAAAGAGTCTGGCATTGAAACCGTGGCAGAAGGCGTTGAAGACACAGATACACGTCAACTGATCCACCAGCTAGGGTTTGATCGCTATCAAGGCTTCTTGTACTCGAAACCTCTGCCTTTAACCGATCTAAGGTTGGTCATGTAGAGCACTTTTACAGACTAGTGCTTAAAACAAACTCGACACTTTTCTTCTTCTGCTTAAGGTCGTGGTAACGGATGTACTTAAAATAGATATCGTGTTTATTTTGGATGTTTTGAGAAAAAGGATTTTTCACCACTTTCTTGATATCTGCCTTGAAAAACGGCATGCCGAGCTTACTCATATAAGGTTCTAAATACAGGTCATACAGGAACTGGCACATAGCAGGGTCAAGGGTCGGAAAGCGAAACTCAGTATCAGACAAATTATCCGCCATGTAATCGAAGATCTTACGACGAATCACAATGCTAACCGCGCCAACACTGCAAAGCATCTTACTTAAGCCGTCATACACCACATGACCAATAATGACCCCCTCGAAAAGAAAACAAAGCACATGCATATCTTCTTTTTTCACACCCAGATGCTGAGAAACCTCGATAAAATCTTTGCCATAAGTTTTTAGATGCATTCCTTGAATCGACTTAAGCCTTTTCGCTGGAAGTGCTGCCATGTTATATGACTCAACACTCGTCACCTCATAGTCATAACCAATATCAATACTGAATGGGCGTTCCACGTTCTTGGTTGCCGCTTTCACCTGTACCATTTCTTCAACGGAAAAATCGTAATCGACCTGAAAGAAACTCGCGATACCAAGACGACGAACAAAACTCGGCAACGTCTTTGCCCTTTCCCACTGGCTGACCATCACCTGATTGACACCAAAAAACGCTCTATGAGAGTTGGAAAGCAACTCTGCAAATTCTTCCTGTGAAATAGAGCTTGATTCACGAAGTCGCTTTAACTCTATAGGGAAATTTTCTTTATTCATCTGTTACTTACCTAGCTTTTTTATCAGTGTAGTTCACTCAATATCGTCCGTACAAGATCAGTGTTAAACACTTAAGAAAAAAGCCACTTCGTGAGGAAGTGGCTCTAAGCGAAAGCTGCTAGGCTCTAGGTTCTAGGTTGAGCAATGTAACCCTTAGCGATCAGACAATACTTTACCGTCCTTGATCGTCACTATGCGCTTAGTTCGTTCAGCCAGCGAGTTATCGTGCGTCACGATAATCAATGTTCGACCCTCAGCATGAAGCTGATTAAACAAAGCCTCTATCTCAGCGCCAGACTTGGAATCCAGAGCCCCTGTTGGCTCATCAGCTAATATAATCTGAGGATCATTAACCAAAGCTCTAGCAATAGCGACACGCTGTTTCTGACCACCAGACAGCTGATTCGGTTTATGGTCAAGTCGATCGCCCAACCCTACTTGTTCAAGTAATGCCGCCGCACGCTTACGACGCTCTTTGGCTTTGATCCCTGAGTACACGAGAGGCAGAGCAACATTGTCCAATGCAGATGCATACTCAAGCAAATTAAAACTCTGGAATACAAAACCAATTTTTTGATTCCGAATACCAGCAAGATCATTGGCACTCAACGCAGCAACATTTTTTCCATCTAGCTGATACTCCCCTTCCGTCGGCTTATCAAGGCAACCCAGCATATTCATCAGCGTTGATTTACCGGATCCTGACGGGCCTAAAATAGACAAAAACTCTCCCTTCTCAATCGAGAGATCGACACCGTCTAATGCACGTATTTCAGTATCACCGTTTGAGTAGTGTTTACCGATATTTGAGAGTTCCACTAAGAATTTGTTAGACATGGTCTCTCCGCTGTCTTTGATTTCATCATTCACTTTGTAGTGCCTCCATCGGAGTCACTTTCGCCGCACGATTAGCCGGAAGCCAAGCCGCAGCGACACCAATAACCACCAACGTCAAAACAACAATGGTGACAACCAACCATGAAAGCTCAGGCACAGGTTTACCAAGACGCTCATAAAACATGTTGCCTTCAAGCTCTAACGAGCGAATTACAGCAATCAGTGTATAAGTGATTACTAAGCCCAATAAACCGCCCATCATCATAGTCATCAATGACTGAACCAGATAATGCATGCGAATCATCCCTGGAGTAGCACCGACCGCCATTCTCACGCCAATATCTCGTGTGGATCGTTTCACCGTTGCATACATCACGTTAGCAATACCTATGCCCGCCACTGCCAAAGTGATAAAACCAATCACACCAAGGAACCCCTGAAGACCAACTAAGAATTGTTGCATCGTTTTTTGTTTGAGAAACATATCCTCAACCTGAACGACCTGCTCATCACTGACACTGGCACCATGTTTGCGCGCAATAACCTGACGAATCGTATCTGCAAGTTTGACTCTGTCGACACCATCATGAGGTTGAACGTTGATACCACTGATGTCACCGTTGATATTAAAACGCTGCCATGTAGAGAAAGGAACAAAGCTCGAATAATTGATGCTATCTCCCTGTTCAACCTTGGCACTGTTTTTCTCTAGTACACCAATAACCGTAAACTCTTGGCTGCCAATTTTTACTGTTTTCCCCACGGGATTGACCTCTAATTTGACAGTAGCAAACCAGCTAAAGCTTTCATTAGGGTTAAACAAATCGGCCGCTAAAAGGTAACCCAACACGATGACTTTGCGTTGTTGCTTTTGGTCTAGAGGGTTAAACCAACGCCCTCCTGGACGCGTCTTGAGATTCGTCACCGACTGAAATTCAGTCGTTACCGCTAACGCTTTTTTCCAAGACCCTCGCTCCCCAACAGTAAGTGATTCATCCCACACAGCTGTCGGCACAGCAGCTTTGATGTTAGGCAGAGCCTCTACAACTTTCGTATCTTCTACTGTTAGAGTCAGCGGCTTGCCCTGATGAAAAGATCCATAATCAACCGTAGCCATCCCCCCTGATAGATAAATCAAATTACCATTGCCATTTTGTGCCGTTTTAAGCACGCCTTGCCTAATGCCTTCTCCCACCGATAGCATCGCTGAAATACACAAGGTTGCCCACGCAACAGCCAGAATCGTGAGCCCAAGTCGTAGCTTTTCTGCAGACATTTCCTGAAAGATTTGTCTCATCGGTAATAGCATGATTAAGCCCTCGCACTGAGTGCGTCAACAGGAGTTAGACGAGACGCCCGCTTTGCAGGAAAGTAAGAGGCTAAGAACGCAAGAATCAGTGTCACCGTTAACGCCATTCCAATCGAGCTTAACGTGATAACAGGTGATCCAATCCATTCTGGTAACGCCATCGAGCCAAGCAAATAAACCGTACCAAAGGACGCCATTAATCCCACGATGGATCCTAAGGTAACTAAGATAAGCCCCTCAATAATAAACTGAGACATGATGGAACCCTGTGTTGCACCAATCGCCAGCCGAACGCCAATTTCTCGAGTTCTTTCCGTAACAGAGAGAAACATGATATTAGCCACACCCAAAGCGCCAACCGCCATAGTCATAGCGCCACTGGCCGTCAGGAATATTTGAATACCACGAAAGATACCGGTAATGACGTCTCCACCCTCACTAAAGTCGGGCAGATAGACCGCATCTTTATCCGTAGGGTCAAAGTGCATCTGTTTAGCAAAAAAATTAACAATGTTACGTCTAAACGATGCGGAATCCATGGCTTCTACAGGCTTTAATAACAGTTGCCATGGCTTATCTTTCCAGAGATCAAGATAAGTAGTTTGGGGCACAAAAACTCGTCGACTCTCACCGAAAGAGATCCCTCCTTCATTATCGACCATCACACCTATTACGTAGAATGGAATACCGTTGATCTTAATATGATCGCCAATGCCGACTCCGCCCATTTGAGCAATTCGATCACCCAATACAACCACCCGTGTGTGGTTTTCCATATCCGTCACCGAAATACTTCGTGAACCAGGCTGCAACTTATTTTGTGAGATAGGAAAATAAGAGGGAGCAACACCACTCACCATACTGCCAATATTATGCCCTTGAGTGTTCGTCACGCTGGTATCCCTTTTAAGGTAAACAGCAGACGCCTCTTTAACAAAACCAGCCTGCTGGATCAGCTCAATTTTATCTTGTTCAAGGTTTATTTCTCGCCTTGAAGGCATGCCCTGCCAAGGTTTACTCGTACTAGAGGGAAACACAACCTGAGTGTCATTGACCAAAAATGAGAAAGACTTCGTTTGATAACGATAGAAGCCTTCTCCTAACGCCATTAAAACAACAACAGACAGCACGCCCCATAAAATTGCGATAATAGCCAAGGCACTTTTCATCCGATGCGCCAATAACGTTTGCCAAGTCTGAAGGAAAAGATTAACCATGGTGCAGCGCCTGAGAGATTAGCGCCATCGCTTCATCATCTAATTTACCGGTTGTCTGAAGCAGGCCTATTCTCTGACGCCAATAATCATATAAGTTGGTCTGTAGAAGGAACCTTGAATCAAATAAGCTGTTATGTGCATTGATAACATCTGAGGCTTCTAGGAAACCCGCGTCGTATAACTTTTCTTTGCTACTCAACACCTCTGCGCGAGACGCTACAACATCATGCGCCATTAACACTCGTTCCCAGTTGAGTTTCACTTGAGTAAAGTTCTGATCAATTCGCTTCTTGATGTCTATTTCAACCTTTCGTAAGTCCTGTTTAGCCGTCAACAAGTTAAGCGAAGTTTGATCCACTTTGGCGCGTGTTGAACCATTTAAATCAATAGGAACACTAAGAGTTAAACCCGCGTTAAACTCACCGTTGTCCAACCGGTCATTGTCGTTATAGCCCACTTGCCCTTTAACTGTTGGATAATAACCTCCTTGGGCGGACTTTTTGTCTAGCTTGCGCGCTTCAACGCCTTTTATGGCAACCAGTAATTCAGGGCTATTATTTCTCGCTAACTCAAGCCACTGCTGCTGAGAAGCCACCAGCATAGGAGGCTCAACCAAGTTCTCAGTACGAATTTGATCTACCGAATCAGGGGCTTGGTTTATCAGCGCTTCCAGCTCTGACTTTTTACTTTCTAACTCTGCCTTTGCTCGCAGAATATTGGCTTTGTCAGACAACTGATTAGCACGCATCTCTTCCACATCAATCGATTTCACTTTGCCTGCTAGATAGCGTTTTTCGAAGATTTTTAGCAGCTTGCTGCCTTCCTCTAACTTACTGTTAGTTAGCTGTAAGTTACCTTGGGCGCTGCCTATATCGAGATAAACCAGAAGTAACTTAGCCGCCAAATCATTATGTGCTTGAGCCAATTCCAACTGGGATTTCAGATAATCTGATTGTGCTTTATCTAATTCAGACCACAGGCTACTGTCCCAGATAACCTGAGACAGCTCTGCACCATACCGATTTGAACTACTGCGGTCTTCGCTCCAGTCTGCTGAAGCGCTCGCGCTTAAAGCGGGTAATAAAGAGCTGCGACTTAAATCCACCGAACTCTCACCGAGTTGAACACCAATTCGGGCTTTCTCGTAATCAGGATCCGTCTGTTTGGCTTGCTGCCATGCTTGTTCAATAGAAATGGCATATGAAGGGCAACTAAGCACAGTTGCTAATAGCAAGCTGCCTATACTCAACAGGGGCGATTTACGAGGTAACAGAGGTTTGTCTAATCGCTGTGAACAACTAAACAGCGCTGGCTTAACCATGTGCTGCCCCCATCATACTGTTATCGATGACGGCTTCGTCTAACTCCACACCTTCGATGACTTCAACATTGATACCATCGGATAGGCCCAGTTTTACCGCTTGTTTGTGGAAGCCTTGTTCTGAGCTGTCTGGAATTAATACGTTAGGGCTGTCGCCTTCAAATTGCAGTGCGCGCTCTGGTAGAGTGAGTACATTTTCTGATTTGACTAGAATTATCTGAGCAGATGATGAGAACCCTGAACGTAACCGGACGTCTTGAGGTATTTTGAGCTCGCCAACTTCGACTTCAAAACCGTTATCAAAACTTTTGCCCGAACTACTATCAGCTGTCGAGTTAAGACTTTCAGACTGAATCGCAATCTTAGTCAGTACCCCTTCTATTTCGATACTTGGATAAGGTGCAACGGTCAGCGTTACTGGCATCCCCGGAGTAAGTTGTGCGGCATCATGCTCACTAACACTGCCCTTAAAAATCAGGCTGTTCATATCGGCCAATGACATCATTTCTGTTGCCGCTTGACTCGATTCAGTAGAAATAATCGGTTCTCCTACCTCGACTTTTCGATTCAACACCGTACCGTCTATCGGAGCATAAATGGTAGAGGTGAGGCGAGAGTTACCAATTGTCGACTCCCCGCTTTGAATCAATTCGAGGTTCTGACGTTTTTGCATAA
Source organism: Vibrio sp. 14N.309.X.WAT.E.F5 (assembly GCF_030397615.1). Taxonomy (NCBI): domain Bacteria; kingdom Pseudomonadati; phylum Pseudomonadota; class Gammaproteobacteria; order Vibrionales; family Vibrionaceae; genus Vibrio; species Vibrio sp. 14N.309.X.WAT.E.F5. Next base: position 241,335 of record NZ_JAPNXR010000002.1, read on the forward strand.
CGTCAGCCTGTGCTGATTTCACATTGGAACGTGCAGTCACATATTCGTCGTAGTTCTTAGGAATGATTTCTTGTTCGACCAAACTCTGCAGATTAGCGAGTTGTTGTTTTGCTGACTCAATATTCGCCTCACTTCGCATCAATTCGGTCGAGGCATCGGTCAACGCTTTCGGAGTAGGGTTAGGGCGAACCTTAATAAGCGGCTGACCTTGCGTTACGTACTCACCAACACCGGCATAGATTTCACCAACGATCCCGTCGATTTGAGATTTGATAGACACAGAGTGAGCGGGAACGATATACCCCACCGCAACCGCTTGCTTTTCGATCGTCCCCGTGGAGACCGTTAGGGTTGGAAAGGCTTCAGGAGGCGTTGAAGTTTGAAAATAGAAATACACACCTCCACCTAGCAGCGTGGCACATGCCACAGACACTAACCCACGTTTAGTCATAATTTATCCAGCTCATTATTTTATATTTGTGAGCCCTATGACTACCGTGGATATGCGAAGTTCATAAATAGTATAAAATTTTATAATGCATAGCGTTAAAGCAAAATTAAACGACAGACTTTCTACGCCTCCTTTTAGCCTTATCATGACCATTTAAGTAGAAAGTTGTCTCCGTTTAACGCATTTTAAATCTCGTAGGCCCAGCACTCTTGTTGTATGTCGAGCAGCTCGGACTTCCCACTCTCTAACTGATAGAGGTGAAACTGGCTTAAAGGGGGCGAATACACATGTAACGTAATGAGCGGTTCATCTCCAGCCTGTAGATTCGATATCTGATGGATATCATTATCTTTACTGACGGTCACACTGCCCTCTTGGAAATGAGTCGACTGAGAAGCAAAAATATGGCCATTAGCCGCCGTTTCAAACAGGGTTTCGGTTGCTTGCCCGTGTAAAACTTTTACGCCACAAGACGTATTCAAATGATCGTGTATTTTACTTCTTTGCCCATTTAGCCAACTCAAAATTAAAACTTCGCAGTGGTCATTCTTGAAAAGTCTTTGTCGGCAGTATGTTTCTTTATCAAAACTCGCCAACGACTTGATCTCTTCTTTACTCAGATCGATGTTATCCAATATGAACCGAATGGAAGCCAGAGACATAGGTTTATTCGCCAGTTGTATTTGGTCCATAAACTCTTGGAAATTAAGCTCATAATCGTTATTAATTAACGCGGCTAACGCGGGAGATTGCGTTGGGGTGATATCAGTACGTTGCAAAATACTTACCTCTGACTATGTTTTTGCTCTTCCGAACTCGAAGTTAAAAGCTCTCTTCGAACGATGAAATATAGCTGATTCAATTCAGCACAAGTTGGGAAGATACTAACACCGTTTAAATTAAATTTAACAAGTAACTACAAGTATTTACATTCATATAACAAAAGCATCTAACAACCAATTTGAAGCAACGGAATCGCCATATTGACTTGAGATCTGAATAGCTGGGTAATTTGAAATAGGAACAACAAAAAGAACGGCTTCCATCACGGTTACTATTGTGCGTATCAATTAATGAAATTGATTCACAAATCAGAAGAGATCAATCACAATCAAGGTTATGGTCACTGTTGAAATTAGTCTAACTGGATACTTATGATTAACCCAAAACTCATCGCCCTACTTCCCGATCTCGCCTCGTTTATCTTAGTTGTGAATGAGGGTAGCTTTACCGCCGCAGCAAAGCAGCTAGGCGTTACACCTTCAGCGTTGAGTAAATTGATCACACGTTTAGAAAAAGCACTCTCAGTAAAGCTGTTTGAACGTACCACTCGTACATTGATCATCACGCAAGCAGGCCAGTTGGTATACGACCAAAGCGTGGTCATGATTAATGCGGCGCAACAGGCCGTTGAACTGTCTACCTCTGACCATACTGAACCTGCAGGCTCTATAACAGTAGCGGCGCCAGAAGCCTTCTTGAACTCGGTATTGCAGCCTTTCGTTGTTCCATTCTTAAATCAGTACCCAGAGATTCAACTCAAGCTAAGAGCCGCTGATGGCGACATCGACATATTGCGTCAAGGCATCGATATTGCGTTTCGCCTTACCGACAAGCCCGATGAAAGTTTGGTTTTAAAAGAGCTAGGCAAGACGAACCTTGTACTTTGTGCAAGCCCTGGCTATTTAGATGCCAAGGGAATCCCTCACCACCCTACTGAGCTTTCTGAGCACGACTGCTTATACCTTGCAGAAACAGACAAAGACCACATTTGGGACTTCCTTAAAGATGATGAGTTTTACACAGTACCCGTCAGCGGACGTTACGCTGTGAACCACTCTCAGATGCGATTGAAAGGCGTTAAAGAAGGGCTTGGCGTAGGTATTTTCCATGACTTCGTAATTCAAGATGCATTGGCTGAAGGCTCTGTAGTGCAAGTACTGGAAGATTGGACCATTAAGAGTAATTACCATGGCGCTATCGCGATGCAGTTTGCTCAAACCAAATACATGCCTGCCCGATTGCGTGTGTTCATTGATTATGCGATGGAACACTTGGGTGACAAGCTGGCAGGAGAAATAAACTGATGCTGAAAGGAATACACCACGCCGCCATTATTTGCTCAGACTACGAAGTCTCTAAACGCTTTTATACACAAGTTTTAAAGCTTGAAGTGATTGCTGAGAATTATCGTGAAGCGCGCCAGTCGTACAAGCTTGACTTAGCTCTGCCTAATGGCGCTCAAATAGAATTATTCAGTTTCCCTGACGCACCTGAAAGACCAAGCTTTCCGGAAGCTCAAGGGCTGAGACATTTGGCTTTTTGTGTTGATGACGTTCAACATGCCAAAAGCTATTTGGAAGAACAAGGCATTGAAGTCGAACCAATTCGAGTTGATGAGTTTACGGGGAAATCATTTACGTTTTTCGCAGACCCAGACGGCCTGCCGCTAGAGCTTTATCAGATCTAAAGCTTTATCCAACCTAGATCCTTATCAGGTCTAAAGTCTTCCTCACCAAGGAATCGCCCATCTGATGAATAAAACGGACCTTCTCAAATAGAGAAAGTCCGTTTGCATATCACTTAACCCAACGCGGTCTTGAATTTCTCAACACGTGAAAACAGTAACCAATCCAATAGCATTGCAGTCACAATCGTTGCACCCGCGAGTGGAAACAATATCGAAATAATAACCACCGTCACTAAACCCACTTTCCATAAGCCTGCATCACCAAATTTCGGTGGTGCTCCCAACTTTCTTTGGCCTGAAGGTCTGCGCATCCACCACATTACTCCACCAGTCACTGACACCACAATGAATGCCAAACAGAACAACGCATTTAGAAGCTTATTAATGATGCTGATGTCACCTTGGTGCAGAGAAATACCGACGGCTAAGGTTTTGGCGAATAAATTGTAATCTTGCCACGTCACCTCTCCTAGGATGCGCCCTGAATATTGGTCTAGGTGAGTCGTGCGATCTTGGGTTGGATCGATAATGTCACCGCCCATGGTATTCGCAGCCACGGTGTAAACGCCCGTTTCTGAGCGCGGGAAATTGACTTTATATTGCGTAAAACCAAGAGATTGAGCTTTTGCTATCACATCATCAATCGAGAAATTACTCGCAGATAACACATGCTGAGAATGATCCTCACCCATCTTGGAGTGATCATGAGGTTCAGTCGCCTCTTCTGCGTGATGTACGTGTTCGGCTGGCTTATCTTGAGATAAAGGCAATGGCGTTTGCTCTAGGTTCCAAGGCATTTCCTCTTCAGAACCGTGATTTAACGAAGCATGCGTTTCGTTAGAAAGGGGAATGTCGTCCCACATTTGAGCAGGAAAAGTACTCCATGCTTGCACTAGCTTACCGCCCCAAAAACCTGTCCATGATAATCCCGAGAGAATAAACAACAGAAGAGTGAATGACAGTGTCCCACCGATGTTCGCATGCAAATCACGCATTAATACACGTGTTCCAGAAGCAAATCTAAGCTTAAGAAAACCAGCGCGACTCGCGCTATCTCGAGGAAGCCATAAGTAGATTCCACTCACTAACAGAAGGATCGACAAGCTGATTGCAACCTCAATCAGGTAATCACCCCAATCGCCAATCAGTAATGTTCCGTGAATATCATTCGCGAGCTGATAAAGGCTGTCGCTGCGCGGGATTTCTCCTACCACTTCACCAGTGTATTGATTCACCGTAGCGAAAACAGACGTTCCGTCTTCAAGTGCTACCGAAAAGCGGTTGGCCAGATCAGGCGCTTTACTCGGTACAAATTGTGTCACCGAACCTTGTGGATATTGATTTTGTACGGCAACTAACTGTTTCGACACCTTGATCGGTTCACCCGATGCAACAATCTCAATCGCATCGTGATGGAAAGCGAGTTCGATTTCATCATCAAACAGCATCACCAAGCCTGTAATGCTCAGCATTAGCATAAACGGGATAACGAATAGCCCAGCATAGAAGTGCCAGCGCCAAGTGAGGAAGTAGAGAGTTTTATTGCGGTCTTTTCTTTTTATATTGGTTTCCGAACCAGTTGTTGCACTGCTTGTAGACTGCGAAGTCGCTTGTGCTTTCGCAGGGGTTTGAGATTCATTTCTCAACATTATTATTTCCTTTGACACACGCAAACGTACCTTCTGAAAAATCAGAAAGTAATCTGAGCATGTTTAACTTTACTTAATACTTTATTTTTTAATTATTTTAGTGGGTTAGGTTTAAGCAATATCAAAGGGAGGGCCGCGCGGGGCTTGTCTCGTATAGCGTTCGCTTAGAGCCAAAAAAGCGTAGCTGTCTGAGACAATAGAACTCAGTCGAGTTGTCAGTAGTGTAGTTGGAAGTTCGTCTTGGTGAAACGTAGAAAAATGGCTAAAGGGACACGGCTTTCCTTTGTGAGTATTGGGCTCGCCTTCCTCAATTTGAACCAGTTCAAAGCCGTTGACCGTACATAACGACGCCCATACTCCCGCACTATTACCATGAGCATTGATAACAGGCATTAATGTCACTAGCACCCAGCTTAATGCTGTAGCAAGTAACATGGAGAAATTGAACGAAGTTCGGCGCATTATTCCTAATCTTTATAAATTTCCCTTATTATGAGGCACTTGTTATATAGGTAAACGTAAAGATTAACATCAGGTTAAAAAATTGAAGCTAACGCACACTCTTTTTAGTTAAAAACTGGTTACAACGAAAGAGGCAAAAGAATGTTACGCATCTATTAGCAGTAAAATTTCTAGAAAATAGCAGTAAACTGTTCAGAAAAAAGACAATAAAAAAACGCCGCCTTACATCTTCCTCTAATGAGAGTAATGTAAGACAGCGTTTTAGAAATCGAATCTTGAGGCTTTGCTCTTTGTTACGTATCTAGCAAACTCAATTAATTAGCAAATTAACCGAAGATCTTGCTCCAAATGCTTGGATTACGTTTCTCGTGATACTCTTCACGAAGGCCATCGATAGTACGAAGCTCTTGCTGTGCAGATTCAAATTCACCTTGGTCTAGCTTCTTCTCAATGCTATCAATCGATGCACTGATCTTTTTGAAACCTTCCATGAAGTGTTCTTCTTTCTCAATTGGGTAAACACCCGTTTTGAGCTCAGCAACTAGCGTGTCGATACGTACGATAGGCTTTTGCATCTCTTCAATGTTTTGAGCTTCTGCTGCTTGTTTGAACGCAAGCTTCATTTCTTGCATGTTTTTCTTAAGGTCAACATTAGCAAAAGCGTTGCCAGACAATAGCGATGCAGCGATTAAGCCAGATAAAAGGATTGAGCGAGTTTTCATTGTTTCTCCAGGTGAAGCGATGTCTTTGAAGATAGCACCATCGTTATTGTGGCACTTCGACTTTATTATTTTCGGCTAGTGTATACAAAAATCCGTCGGGTACAAAAATTGATTGTGTCGAAATGCAAACTGGCTAGCTAATTACTGACAAGTACCGGGCAAACCATCACTCAAATACCGAAAACTCGGCAATCGATTGACGACCACGCAATGCCAAAAAGGCTAAGAATTGCTGTGGTGAATGGGTAATAACCTTGCTCGAATCCACGCCAACTTCATCAAGTAGTGAAGACACGAGATCCAACCCGCCCACATCTACGCAGAAATGCGCATCGCTACCTGTCGTAATAAACGCACCTTTCGCTTTAGCAATTCTTGCGATCTCGTAACAACGATCAACACTGCCAACGCGGCTATTGCCTTTAAGCGTGGTGTTATTAATTTCGATCGCAACGTTATGTTCCGCCGCACATTGAATCACAGCTTCAAAATCGAAATCAAAATTTGGGTTTCCTAAATGACCAAGTGCATCAATTCGGCCGCCTTTAATCACATTCAGAAGTGCTTCTGTATGGGTAGCAACATCCGATGGGCGAAATACTGGCTCATGAAAACTCGCGATCACCCAATCCAAGTTCTTATCCACACTCGGATGAATGTCGATTTCACCCTGTATGTTCATGATGTTTGACTCGACACCTCGAATAATCGCGACATCTTCAATAAAACGAGGAAGCACACGCTGGTTACTGAAAAACCAATAGTGTGGCGCGCCCGGCATAGACTCGGAATGGTCGGTCGTACAAAACATAGCTAAACCATTTTGTTTTGCCGATTTTGCATTCTCGATCAACGTGCTGTAAGCATGACCACTTGCGTATGTGTGGGTGTGGGTATCTACTTTTAGTTCCATAAATCAAGGCCTTAACCGTGTGGTCTAGTCAATCAATTTCAAGTTGGGTTGGTCTAATACAGCTTCTTCAAAAATGCCCAACAGACACCTGCTTAATGTGATGCTGAGTGATTTGAAATTATATACTGTTCATCATTCAGTATTGTTAAAATTAAATCAATCGACAATAACCTGATTTCTCCCGCTATTCTTTGCTTTGTATAGGCGCTTATCAGCAAGCATAAACAGATCATTTGGCGATGTGCTTTTCGTCGGAACGCATTCCGCTACCCCTAGGCTCATCGTTACATGAGAAGCAATGGGTGAGGAACGGTGAGGAATCGGTTGACTGTGCAAAACCGTTAAGAATGAATTAAGGCGAGCTCTGCTTTGCTCTATAGATGTGCTTGGCAATATAATGGCAAACTCCTCGCCTCCGATGCGAGCAGCAAGGTCTGACGGACGATTAAAAATTTGCTTCCATAACTTTGCGACTTGTTTAAGGCAAACATCTCCTTGATGGTGGCCATATGCATCATTATATTGCTTGAAAAAATCAATATCGCCGATCACTAAGGTTAAACTTTGCCCTTCGCGTTCACATCTAGCCCATTCAGACTCAAACGTTTGGTTAAATTTACGTCTATTGGGGAGTGAGGTCAGCTCATCAAAAAGTGCAATCTTTGTGAGATCTTGTTTTTCTCTCTGCAACTGCTCATCACGCAACTCATATTGATACAATGTTGCCAGCAACTCTTTTCTAGGAGCTTTAGTCAAATCCTTTATGGATAATGGCGAACTAACAAACTTGGCAAAATCCCCCCTAAACAAAAAGTAAAAGATCAGCATTGGGACGCTATAGCAGGCCGCAATCAGCAACTTACCCATTATATTTCCGAATATGATAGGAACGATCTGTGGGCTTAGGCCAAAAGCTAAAAGAGGAAACAGTGCTCCATCCAAACAAAGGATAAAAACAAATGCTAGCGTATAGATGAATGCCAACGCTGGTAGGTTGGAAAGGAACTTACTCACCTGTGTAAAAATAAACATCAATAACAATATTTCGAGGAGAATCAAAACCCCTCCAAGAACAAGAACTTTCAACGACACGTCAAAGATACTGAAAGGGATAGCAAAAGGGTTCAACACATATTCCGATTCCAGCAACCAAGCCATAAAGTTAAAGCCAACAAAGGCAATTAAATCCACAACCACTACTAACCGAAACATGTGTTTAAAAGTGCTAAAGTCTCGCTCAATAATAATGAGCATTATGGTGCTCATCATGAAGGCACCATAAGCAATATTTCCGCCTGAAATACTTAAAGCTTCGGATAAAGGAAAGGAATAAACGGCACCAGCAAGCCCTCCCACTAAAAGCACGATACTAAGATAGTTATAAAATGCAGCTGTACGCACACGGTTTTTTAACGTAGCAAAATACAATGGGAAAATTGAGTATATTCCTACATTGAGAATATAGGCTTCTAACGCCATTACTGTTCCTTCTAGGCTCAACACATACAGCACCTAGATGTTTTATAGATGTGCAAAAATAACTGATAATATTAACATAATAATGTTTAATTGATAAAACACTCGGAATGCTTGTTTTTCTAATCAGGAATATTAATAACACTAGATATGTATTGCCCACATCAAGCCTGTCCAGCATCTCGGAGCAACCCTACCAACCACAAATGACCATTAGCACTTAAAGATAAGGCTTTATTCTCATTTCACTTAGCTATCGGAAGCACGACTTAGTCGTAACGCCGCCTTAATTGCACCAATTTTTTGCAACCTACCCAAGTTCGTCAATACTTATACCAGTTAACAAGCTGGAGTGTTTGATGAGACGAAGACGATATCCGCTGAGTATCCACATCACTAGCCTTTTCCTAATTTTGACAACACTTGTTGGTGCCGTACTTATCTCAATAAGCTATCGCCATTCACAAGAGTTGTTGTTAGGGACGGTGAGCGAAATCAGTAATGAACATCGCGATAAACTGGAATCGGTATTTAAGCAAGCCATCGCACCCGTTATCACAACCTTGAATGTGATGGCTGTGAGCCCGTTTGTTTCTCAGCAAACTTCGTCTACTGAGCAGGAGTCTTGGATTGCCTCGATAGACATCATATTCAAACAAAATACCAATTTAGTTGCGCTGTTTTACGGGTCTGATGATGGAGAATTTAGGATTTTCCGCCCACTGAGCACCAACAAGCAAAGACTTGAAAACAACGCACCAGCCAAGGCCACAATGATGGTCAGCACGATCAACCTTAAGGGCGAGAACCTTATCTCTTACCTTGATGGCGCACATAAGGTATTGAGCATTGTGCAACAGGAGAGTGAGTTTAATCCTACAACCCGACCTTGGTTCCGTAACGCTAAACCCGATGGAACAATCAAACTCTCTGAGCCTTATCTGTTTTACTTTCTTAAAAAGAACGGCATTACCCTATCAAGGCGAACTTATGAAGGTAATCATGTGGTTGGCGCTGATTTCACTTTAGACTCTTTATCCTCTCAGATAAGCCAACTCGCTTATTCGCCACAAAGTCGCTTGGCTTTGTTTGACCGACATTTTAACCTGCTAGGTCAACATCAACTGGACTTAGCAATACCCAACTTAAGCCCCATAGGTGAAAACAACCGCGCCAACAGTAACGTAGGCGACAATAAAGGATCCGGTAGCGAGCAAAGCCAACAGCTATTCAACATCCCTAAACGTGATCAAATGGCGGCCTTAAAGTCGTCTGTTCTAGCCCCTCTTATTTCTGATGAAGAGAAATTTAACCTCAACCTAAAGAACATTGAGTACAACCTAAATACTTGGGCATTAACATTAACGCCCGTTGAGCTGACTCAAGACGTCACCCTTTATCTAGCCGAAGCAACGCCACACAATGATCTGCTTTCTGATCTTATCTCGATGCGTGATAAGCAAGTTGCCGTCGCGATTGGTATGTTGTTTATCTGTTTCGGTATCGTGTGGTTAGTCGCCAACCGCTTATCCCAACCTCTCAATACACTCATGCAGCTTACTGACAACATCGCTCGATTCGATTTCAGAAGAACCCACTACCCTAAGAGCATGATAAAAGAAGTCGCTAACCTCGCCCATTCCATTGAGCTGATGGAACACACGCTTCATGATCTGATTAATTTACTTCGGGACACAGCGGGTAATCAGGAGTTTTCGATATTAGCCAAAAACATTGCGCATCAAAGCTATCTAATCACCAAGGCCGAAACCATCGTGCTGTTTACTCAATCTGAAGAAAAGGATGTGTTTGATACGGCAGCGAATCTCGCCATTCTTCCTTTCAAGGCCGACATCAATGACTTCATCAAGCATACCCCTTGGTTGTTGTGTCAGCTTAAATCTGGCGAGACCATCCACCTTAACCGAGAAGACAATGTTCTTAACTATTACCAAGATTCGATATTCAATTCTGACCTGTACCTTTTCCCACTATTGAACCGTGAGAAGTTGTTGGTGGGTATTGTTGCAATTGGCTATGAAAGACCAATCACCAAGATGCAGGCAGACAAACATGCATTTTTGAGGGAGCTACTGAGCTTTGCTGAAATCGCCAAAGACAACATTGACCAAATGCAGCAACAGAAAGACATGCTCAATGCCTTCATAGAACTTATTGCCTCTGCGATTGATACCAAATCACCTTACACGGGCGGTCATTGCCAACGAGTTCCTGAACTGACCAAATGGTTAACCCAAGCCACCATAGACGACGACCGTTACTACCCACAGTTCTCGCTTGATAATAAACAATGGGAAGAACTCATGCTGGCTGCTTGGTTGCACGATTGTGGCAAGGTGACGACACCAGAATATGTCGTGGATAAGGCAACAAAACTTGAAACCATTTACGACCGAATCCATGAAGTGCGAATGCGTTTCGAACTGTTAAAACAACAGGCTGAAACCGACTACTGGAAAGCCATAGCGAACGGAGCGCTTCAAGAAGAGCAGCTGAAAGTTCTCGAGCAAAGCCTGTCTGAATTGGATGAAGAGTTTGCCTTCGTAGCCGAGTGTAACCTTGGTGGGGAATCGATGACGGATGAGCAACTAGAACGCTTAGACCAAATAGCCAAACGCCAATGGAAACGAACACTCGACGATCAGCTAGGTTTATCTTGGTCTGAAAAAGAGAGATTTAGCACGCAGCAAGATCCGGCTGAAAAAGATGAAATTGAGCCAAGAATCAAAGACCAAACGCTGCCCGTGATGGAGCCACTACTTGCTGATAAACCCGAACATAAAATACCTTGGGATAATGGCTTTAACCCAGCCGACGTGTGGCAAGAAGCGTTTGTACTCAAGCCAGGTGAAGTGAAGTACAACCAAGGTGAATTGCACAATTTGAAAGTACGTCGTGGTACCTTAAACGACGAAGAACGCTTCATGATAAACGACCATATCATTCAAACCTTCACCATGCTCAACAAGCTCCCTTACCCATCTTATCTCAAGAACATTCCTGACATTGCCAGCGGACACCACGAACGTATCGATGGCAAGGGTTACCCTAGAGGCTTAAACGAAGACCAGTTACCTTTACCGTCTAGAGCGATGGCCATTGCCGATGTATTCGAAGCGCTCACCTCCAGTGATCGCCCGTATAAGAAAGGCAAACTTCTAAGCGAATCACTCAATATCATGACCGACATGGCCACCAGCGGTCATATCGATCCAAAACTGTATTTGCTGTTTTTGGAAAACAAAATCTATGACAAATACGCTGAGCGATTCCTTGAAGCGAAGCAACGATGCGAGATTGATCAGAGCAAGCATATCGAACGAGTAAAAGAGTACATTCGTTCACTGTTCTAGGCTTTATGTATTATGTTTTAGACTTCAAGCTCAATGCTTAACTTTTAACAGCAGAGTCCAACACCGCAGCATCTGCTGCAGTCGCTAAAGCCACAGCGGTTCGCGGTGTTTGCTTGGCTTTTGCTTTGCTGTGTCTTTTAGCTAATAGAGTATTGGTTATGCTCGCCACGACGATCAAATTGATGCCGATTAACTGCTGAGTTGAAAACACATCATCAAAGAACAAGCTCTGCCATAACGCACTGAACAACATGTTAGTAAAAATTAGGGGAGCCAACTGAGAACCGCTGTCTGCCAACTTGTACGCTTTCGAGCGGAAGATTTGCGTGTTAATAGTAAATAGAGCCAATCCAAAAGCGCCAAGCCCAATCCAACGTAAGCCTTCAAAAGATAGCAGAGCCGAAAAGGTTCCATTGCCCGCAGCACTCTCAAGCATATCTGGAGCCGAAGATACTGAAGTAAACACAACCATTGGTATCACAATGATTGCCGCGACCAAGAACGTCCACGCGTTTAGCTCTGCGGGTGTCAGGCTAGTCTTGGATGCTCGATACAAACTCACTTGTGAACCCGAATTAAATACACCCGCCAATAACCCTAGCAACAACGCTGGCCTAAAGAACTCTGAGCCAAATTCAAACTGCGACCAGTCCCCAGCCATCATCACTACGCCGACAAAGGTGACAACTAAACAAATCACTGTGGTTGTATGAATCTTGGTTCCAAACATTAATTTTTCTAACAAAGGAATGAACAGAGGGCCAGTGCTGAACAACACCACACCTTCAACGAGTGTTAGGGTCTGTAGAGACGTCAGGAAACACCACTGGCATGCCACCATAAAAATCGCACGCATCACTAAAGGTTTCCACATATCGAGTGAAGGTTTCGTGATTTTGTAAAACATCAAAAATAAGAATAAAAACAGGCTGGGTAACAAAAATCGCACGAAACTCAAAAATGAAACGGGCATTGATACCGATAGATACTTGGCCATTAAGCCACTTAAAGACAAACTGAACGTCGACAACAACATGAAAGCCGTCGCCTTGGTAATATCAGACATAATTATCACCTCCTATGACAGTTATTTTAGAGGCGTGACGTGATGAAAAATAGCGAGTAATATTAACCACAACTGTAAGGAAAACTTACCAATGAAGAAACTCGTTCCACTTAAATCCGTTTATGCTTTCATTGCTGTTGCCGAAACAGGCAGCATGACCGAAGCCGCTCGCGTGTTGTACGTCAGTCATTCAGCAGTAAGCCAAGCGATAAAATCATTAGAGCAACTGGTCAATAAGCCGCTGTTCCAACGTGTGGGTCGCCGTGTTGTGCTGAATGCCGCAGGTAAGCGATATTATCGAAAAGTCGCACCCGCACTGGAACAAGTAATAGAAGCCACCGAAGAACTCGCCAAAACGCCTAACGACCACCGCATCACCCTCAACATGGTGAACTCACTCGCCATGCACTGGTGGATCCCGCGAGTCTCGGAATTCCAAAGCTTTGCTCCCTCTCTTGATATTCGTATATCCACGTTAACGGGCACTTTCGATATAGAGCAAGAAGGTGTCGACATCGCGCTGGTGCACGGCAAGCCGAGCGAGTGGGACCGATATTACAGCGAAAAGCTCGGTGACGATGATCTGGTATTAGTGTGCAGCCCAGCACTATTGAAAAGCCAAATGGGATTAAGCGTTGAACAACTGGTAAAACAGAACCCAACCATTTGTGCCTTCAACCCAAGAAGACAGCATGACTGGCAGGTATGGTGCGATCATTACCAAATTCCTATGCCGACGTTCCACAGTAACTTGACGTTCGATGTCTCGATTCAAGCCGTACAAGCTGCCATTCGTTCGCTTGGTGTATTAGTCACTCACCGCTTGTTTGTGAAAGATGACATCAGCCATGGCATGTTGGTCGAAATTAGTGATCCAGTGGCTAACCCCCATCAAGACTTCTATTTCGTTTGTCCAAAACACAAATTAAAACAAGAAAGTGTGCTAAAACTGAGAACATGGTTGAGGCATGAATTCACACGCTCAGAGACAAAACTCAGCGATGTTGTTCAAGAGTAAGACCAAACTATCAATCCATACAGCGAGTAACAGCTCATCAAGCTTACAAGAGGCCATTATGATTATTACCACCACTCAATCTGTTGAAGGCAAACGCATTGTCGACTACAAAGGGGTTATCGCCGGAGAAGCCATCCTAGGGGTTAACGTATTCAAGGATATGTTTTCAGGTATTCGCGACTTCGTCGGTGGACGTTCTGGCACCTATGAAAAGGAACTGGAGAAAGCACGTAACTACGCATTCAAAGAGCTGGAGCAGAAAGCGATTGAAGCGGGTGCAAACGCAGTGGTTGGTGTCGATATCGATTATGAAGTCTTAGGAACAGGTAATGGCATGTTGATGGTATCAGCCAGCGGCACAGCGGTTGTCGTCGCTTAATCGAATCTGAAATCATGTGATTCAATAAATGCTTATTCCAACCTTCGGTTTGTTTATCACCAGAAGGTTGGAATAACGATAAGCCGTGGCTGAAGTTAATTTAACTCGTTCTGCCTTCTTGCTCAGAGATGATCTCATCAAAAGAGGCAATTCGAGTAAGGAACGCCCCCTTGTCTTTCGGCAATATAGAGCTTGCCAAAGGCAGGTCTGCCTTCATCGCGTCGACCGCCCTTCCACGTACCAACACTTCAAAATGTAAGTGAGGCCCTGTCAAACGGCCAGTTGCACCCGACAACGCAATTTCCTGACCACGCTTAACCTGTTGCCCTTTCTTCACCAAAAAGCGGCTCAAGTGTAAATAACGTGTTTTGTAAACGCTGTTATGCTCTATCACCAGATACTTCCCTGCGTAAGGGTGGTCACGAAGCGCCACAACCCTACCGTCTCCAGTTGAATAAACGGGTGAACCCACAGGTGTTGCGAAATCAGTGCCATTATGTGGTGATATACGCCCTGTTACCGGATGTTTGCGGTACGGATTAAATGGAGAAGTGATTCTTCGGAACTGTTTGTCTATTGGGTATCGATTAAAAGCTTGCTCAAGGCTATTCCCTTCTCGGTCATAGAAACGTCCATCCGCAGCAAGAAAAGCCGCCACTTCCCTATTTCGTAACATGATAGAGACCCCTTGCACTTCAGTCTTACCCGTTAAGTGATCTTCCGTGTATTGCTCTTTAACCAACACATTAAAGCTGTCACCAGCTCTGAGCTCTTTGGAGAAGTTGATTTTATCTTTCAGCGTTCGAGTGATATTGGCTATCTGGGCACTGGTTAAACCGGCCTTGTAAGCTGACGTGGAAAAACTACCCTGCACCGCACCTGAGTACAGTTTTTCTTTCCATTCCCCTGGAGTCTCTATGAACTGATAACTAAAACTACCGTCATCATTTTCTGTGTAGACCGCCTGTTCAACCAAGCTCTCATGGTAAATCAATTCGACTAGCTGCTTAGATTCACTATCCAACAACAACTCTAGATGATCACCAGGTTTGATCGTGTCCAGTTTCAGTGATTCTAGATCGGCCTCAAGTATCTTTTGAGCCGTTCCGTAAGGGAGTTTCCAAGAGGTAAATACATTGCTGAGTGTATCCCCAACTTTGACAAAATAATGAACTCTTACCAGAGAACTTGACTCAACGTCTGAACTCGATGGCTTCTCATCAGCCGAAACCGCACCTTGATAAGGTGTAATTTTGATAGCGATGTCTTCTGGTGGTTCAGGCGAAAGAGAAAGATATAAAGCAAGTGAAAATGCGCTGATAGCAGTCACTATCAGGCCAGTGCGGAGGAACTTCATAAAAATACTTAACGGTTATTACAATGAATTTTTAAGATGTTATAACATAACAATTAATTCAATAAAATAAGCGAAATGTAAGAAACCGTTCCGTAAAAACGATTAAAAGCATGGTGAGCGTGCGAAGCTCACCATGTCATTGAATAATTACTCTTCACATAGAGCTTCAAAGCGGTCTAAACCTCTCAACATCTCAAAATCAGGCTCTTCTGCCAGAAGTTCTCTCATTGAACCACTGGCTTCGATAGATCGCTCTAAGTCGTCTATCGCCTGACCTTCTGCACCTAACCTTGCGTAGGCACAAGCACGTTGATACAAAGCGTGAGCATTTTGGTCATCAACTTCTAATACACGGTTACATAAGCTCATTGCCCAGTGGTACTCTTGCATATCCATCGCCGCATCGGCTTTATAAGTAAGCGCCTCTAAATCCCCCGGACGAACCTTTAAGATCTCATCGTAAATCTCAATTTTTTGCTCAGCCGTCTGTGCGTTTTGCGCTCTTAACCATAAATTATGAATCTCATTGATGATCTCAATCTCTCGATTATTTTCAGAGATGATTCGAGTTTTCCTTTTAAGATCCCTTTCAAGTACATTAAATTTCTTTTCGTACTCTTGAGCGATAGAATTCAATCGCTGGTCAGCCATTTCTTTGGTTGTGTGCTTGAGTTCTTTCAGTGATTGCCACCCGACCAATGCGATAAGTGAAGCAACGCCCGCAATAATGTAGAAGAAATAAGTTACCGTCACGTTGGCGTAGTTCAATGACTTATCCGCAACAGAGAGTTCACGATCAGTCATTTGGATCGTTAAACGTCTTTCGAGATCTTGCTGCTCCATACGCAATTGCTTCAACTCATCCAAGATATAACGTTCCATCAATGGTCTATCTAAATACTCTTGATCTGAGTACTTAACCTCTTCGTTTGCAAAACTCATGGTTGTGAACATTGAGATAACTGAAATCAATAAGATTCGAAGCATTATACATTCCTTATATATTTAGCTTTAAACTAACTGTATCTCGTTATAGGCATACAAGCTAGGAAGTCGGCAAGTTTGCCCTGTCTGTATTGGAATTAACACTCTAAAACATCATTGATAATTATAAAACACCTGAAGCAACATCATTAATTTATAATTAAGGAGAATACGGAGTATTACTGTTCGATATAATTAATTCGCGATGCAAATATACTAATAACTAGTTTTGGGCATCTATTTGAAAATTATTGTTATAACGATCAGAACGAGGTTAATTTGAATAATCCACGATACGATTTACTAAGCCGTGTGCTGCACTGGGTGATGGCTTCTGTGATCATCTATGCAACCGTCGCAGGGTATGTGATGCACTTTGTCACCAGTAAGCCCGAGCTGTTTTCTTTCCTGTCAGTGCTCAACATGTCGTTGGCTACTGTCGCTACTCCTTTGTTGGCGATTCGATATATATGGAGTCATTTTAGAGCCACCCCCCCCATGCCTTCCTCTGTGGCTGCCGGTCAAATATGTATTGCCAAACTCGCCCACTCACTCATGTATCTCGTTATGTTCATGGTTTTCAGCACCGGTTATTTAATGCTTAAAGAACCCTATTCATTATTTTGGCTAGCAACCGTCGACAACCTAATAACCGACCCTGCAATCAACAGCTTCTTTTTCTATTTACATCGTACCAGTTGTATTGCCCTTGCTTGTTTAATCTTATTGCATATTAGTGCAGCGCTTAAACATCACTTCGTCTCTAAGAATTACGTGTTGAAGATGATGATCTAGGTTTAATAACTCGAACTTTTGAGCACAAACAAAAAAGCCACAGCGTGTAAGCTATGGCTTTATTCAATCTATTTAATTGCTCAGCTTTTTTGAGTATCTAGCATCACTTGCCAATATTCACATTTGGCTAAGAACTCTTTTAAATAGAGCTCTGGATTCTCTAGTTTCTCGCCGCCTTTTACATCAGCGCCAGTCACACGCCAAAAACTACGGGTGACGAGATTACGATGGTAAATGAAATCGCTGATTTCATTTTTTTGCAAAGGAAGTTGCTCACCAAACGTATTTTCGTAGTGACTCAGAGTCGAGGCTTGCTCACTTGGTTTCTCTCTTAAAAAGGTATCCAAGTCCAAGCCTAATTGATGTTGCGCTTCCTTTGGTAAGGCTTTAGCTAACCTAGAGATAACACTGAACAGAGCCAACTCAACTTTTTGAGACGCTAATAACGATGCACCTAAAAGCGCATGTTCATTGGAAATGTGTTGCTCTGTTGATGAAGCGGTTGCTGTTGTCACTGTGTTAACCTCAAATAATCATAACGGGTGTTACTGAACTGGATAGAGTCTTTTCATTACGCTGAATCTTGTTCTTGGAATTAAAAAGAATCTTTTAGCTAAATAGAATCTTGCAGTTAAGCAGAGTCTTTTAGCAGAACACGTTCAGCATCAATAATGGTGAAGCCCGATGCGTCTTCATTCTTCTCGACTTGCACTAAACCTTTAAAACCAATTTGCGACAACTTCTTCGCAAGCTGATCCGGCGCGGTTTCAAACACTACATTCATAAAAGGCAAAGATTCAGCATCAACAAAACCATGCTCGTTAAACAGTTCCATTGCTTGAGATAAATGGTCTGAGTCGGTTAATTCAATAATTTCTACAACTTCTTCCAACAACATCTTCGATTCCATATTCGCCAGAAAGTGACTGACACAAGCAAGTTCGTCTTGCTCGCATACATTCCGATGCCCTAAGACACCCCTTTAGTAGTAAGGAGATCATAACATATTAATAATCGTAAAATATGTTTATTTTCCCTAAGCCATTGGGGATAACAGAAAAGAATCGAAACTGATTAAGCATAATCAGCAGCAATTTATCTCATCGAAAACGGTAGGTATGACTTGAGATGATTAGGCTACCGTAGCTTGAGAATCGCTCGTTTCTACAATCGATTCTTGCAACAAACCGGCATAAATACCATTGTGCGCGACCAATTGTTGATGATTTCCTTGTTCAACGATTTCACCCTTTTCCAGCACCAAAATAGTGTCAGAGTGACGGACGGTACTCAGTCGGTGCGCTATCGCAATCACGGTTTTTTCTTTAAAAAGGCGCTGCATCGCTTTTTGAATAAGGTCTTCGGTAATTGAGTCTACTGAGCTAGTTGCCTCATCAAGCATCATCAGCTGCCCACCTTGTGCGACCGCTCGTGCAAACGAAATGAGCTGCGTTTGCCCCACAGATAAATTTGAGCCATTCTTTTCTAAATGGAAATCATAGCTTTGTGGCAATTGCTCAATAAACTTATCCGCGTACACATAGCGCGCTGCTTGTTCAACCTCAGCTCTAGTAAGATGTTCCTTACCCAAAGCAATATTGAACTGAATCGTCTCTTCGAATAAGTGCACATCTTGCATCATCATTGAGAACAAGTGGGCAGAGTCTTCGCTTGAAATTTGTGACAACTCAATGCCATTCAACAAAATGCTGCCTTCATAATCTTGATAAGTTTTAGAGATCAGACGCAGAATCGTCGACTTACCTGAACCCGTTGAACCGACAAGTGCGATTTGATGCCCTTTCCCCAGTACAAAAGAGACATTCTTTAGAACATATGGAGAATCGTCTTTGTAGCGGAAACTCACATTTTTGAACTCAAGACTGACAAACTTTTCGAGCTGGTTTTTGACTTGATGAGATGGCAATAAGTTACGCCCTTCCTCTTCTGTCGGCTCGACAAAAAGCTCTTCAATATGGTCAAAAGCCGCAAACGAGCTTTGAATAGAGGCAATCTGAGAAGTAAAGTCACGAATGGGAACAAACACCTTTTCGAGCGTGTTGATGAATGCGATCAGCACACCCAATGTTAACGCACCTTCAATGACTTGCTCTGAGCCGTACCAGATCATAATCGCGATAGTGATTGAGGTGATGCCCGAGATAAACGAGAACAAAATCGCATCGTACTTATTGATCTTCTTTTGAGCTCGCAAAAACTCATCCGTGTAGCCTTGGTATCGTTGCTCGACTTGCTCCTCAGCGCGATACATCTGAACGGTTTTCATGCCAAATAGCACTTCTTGTAGGAAGCCAATACCACGCGCCAGTGTTGAGCGAGTAACCTTATACATCGCGCGGAGACGATTACGCACATAGACCGTCAAGTACATCACGGGAGGCATGATAATCAGCACAATCATAGTCAACTGCCAATCAATGAAGAGCATCATAATAAGCAGAGCAATAGTGTTGATGCTGTCTTTAACCAATCCAACGACAGATTGAATAAATGTCTCGCCTATCGTTTCTAGATCGCTGGTCAGGCGCGAAAGAGTCACACCAATCGGTGTGTTATCGAAATAGCTACGAGGCAGTTTAAGCACACGCTCAAACAGTACTGAGCGCATGTCGGTAATGGTGTATTGGCCTGTTTTTCGCAGATTATACGAATAGGTGGTGTCGACCACATAACTGGCAATCAAGACAAGAACTAAATAGAAGACATACTCAAGTAACCCGTCCATATCACCCTTGCTCAAATGCACGTCGATCACTTGAATAATCAACCAAGGGAACAACAGGCTTGTGATCACCGACAACGGAAGCATCGCAACACCCAGAATTGCTGAGCGTTTGTATTTCTTAGCAAACTTAAAAAAGTGCTTCAGATACTTAACATCAACACCTTTTAACATGCTGCTGCCTCCGTTTCATTCTGTTGTAATTGCCAAGTGTCGTAATAGTAAGCACAGGTTTTTAATAAGGTGTCATGGTCACCTTTCGCGATCACTTTCCCTTCGTTCAGAACAATGATGTCGTCCATATATTCAAGGGCATTAACACGATGCGAAACCACCAGCACAGATTGATTTTTCAATCGATTGAACAGGCCTTCCAAGATCTTTCTTTCCGTTTCATAATCGACTGCTGACAGAACGTTATCCATGATGATTAAATCTGTAGGCTCTAATAAAGCACGCGCAATACTTAGGCGTTGCTTCTGGCCACCCGATAACATGATCCCTTTTTCACCGACTAAGGTTTGATCGCCGTTTTCAAAACGAGTGACGTCATTCGCTAGTTGGCTCAACTCAAGAACTTCATCAACCTGACTCTTTGCGAGTTCAGTATCCAAACTGCCAAAACGAATGTTGTCTTCAACCGTTGCTGAAAACAAGTAAGGATCCTGAGTAACCGTTTTGACATAACGGCGTAGATCACTGCGTGAAAAGCTTGTTACGTCTGTTTCCCCAAGAAAAACCGTTCCTTTAGGTACATCTAGATGGTGATTCAAGCAGTTAACTAACGTCGTTTTACCCGAGCCAATTCCGCCTAACACACCAATTTTCTTTCCTGCAGGAATATCAAAGCTGATGTTATCAAGAATGAGTCGCTCCTCACCTTCGTATTGGAAGCTCAGGTTGCGCACAGAAAACGCCTTTCCCTTGAAAGATTCAACGTCTAATTCAGACAACTTCGCGTCATCCAATTCTGGAACTTGCGCATTAAGAATAGTTTGTGCGCTTTGAATTCCCACTATGCCACGCTGATAAATGGTCGCGATTCTGCCGAGCTGCATCAATGGCATAGCGAGTAAAACAGAATAAGTCAGGAAAGCGGTTATTTCGCCTAAAGTAAGCTCTTGCCTCATTAGCATAAAGCCACCAAGTCCCAGAATGATGATTTTCATTAAGTCGTTGGCATAATCGAGAACAGGCATGAAGAAGACTTGAATACGAGTGATCTTAAGGCGACATTCAAGCAGTCGCTGATTGAGCTTTTCGGTTTCGGCCTTCACCCAGGGCGACATCTGCTGACTCTTGATCAGATCAATCCCTGATAGGTAACTCATCAACTGAGCAGACAGATTCTGTAAACGCTTCATATGTTCTAAATGCAGTGTCTTCATTCGTTTAAAACCAACTCGGAAAATCACAAAAGCGATTGAGATAGGAATAATCGAATACATCGTAAGCTCTGGCGATATGCGCCACATGTAGAGCGGTGTTAATGACAGTGCCAACAGAGCATTAAAGAACTGAAGAAAGCCCACACCAAACAGCAAGCGAATGCCACTGAGATCATTATTGATGATGGAGATCAGTCTGCCTGACGCAAACCTCTGGTGAAAACTGTTAGGTAAACGGTTTAACTTTTGGAGAAGTGTCGTCTTAAGCGCCGCCTCTGTAATCCGCCCAGGGTTAAGCGCATAGATACGAGATAATATACGCACCACAACCATGGCGACCGACATGCCAACCACAATCCAAACATAGGTTTGAAGCTGCTGATGGCCACTTGAGGAAGCATCATCAATCAGATCTATCGCCAATTGGATATAGCGTGGTATTTCAACTTGAAGCCAATTTAAGAGAAAAATGAAAACTATCGCCAACAAATAAGACGTGCGATTCATACGCAAATAGTGGGCAATAAACTGTCTTTTATTCATGGAATTCTTTCTTTGAGGACGGGTTCGCGGCTGTACCATGGATTCATCAGGAGCTTGGTACATTCTCAGGTTTAAAGGTACACCAAAAAGACATAGTTGACAATATCAACCAAATTTATATTTTAATCGTTCCGTTGTTTTTCAAGGCTACAAAAAGAAAATTCGCCGCCAAAATGACGGCAAATATTTAAGGTTTGTTAAATGATGAGATTTAAAGGACGACGTCTACCTGCCCGTTGTTAATGTCCACTAAACGCTTCACTTCACTTCCCATTGCTGATGGATACCATACTTCTACCCAAACCTTATCAACATGATTTGGAAGAAGCAGTGTCGTTGAAAAATCAATATCCTCATTGATCGGTGTTCTCAACACTTGTGAAGTGTAATCGACAACCTCTCCATTAAAATCAGTGTAGATACTCATAAAGCCTCGGGAGCTCTGTGAGCTTGCTACATCAACGGTGACAACAACCTCCCTCTCAGTAGAGAAGTCAAAACCTTCCGGTACGGAGAGCTCTACTGATTTCAGCGCTTGTGCAGGTGCAACGCTAGAGGTAACCGCGCTGCTTCCTCCAGCTGGTGCATTACTTGGTGGAGTCACGGAGCTTGGAGCTGAAGCGCTACTGCTACCACCACCTCCCCCGCCACCACAAGCTGAAAGGAAGACAAGAGACACGCTACTCAGTATTAGTTTGATTGTTTTCATAAATCCTCCTTGATTAGTCTTCTGTTGACCAAGTTTTATCTGAAGTCGGGTTTTGGTACCAAGTCGGCTTCGCTGAGCCCCCAGAGGTCGCCCATTCGGCAAAATCAGGATACGCCTCACTGATATCAATGTACTCTGCTGGGTGATTCCAAGGAGATGAAATTAATATTCCCCAAGGCATATTTTGCGTAGTTCGATAATATTTATTGCTCGACGGGTCAGAGTCATCCTGCGCAATTCCGTAGAAGTCACTGACTAACGTACCGCGAGTTGTCGGTGGGAAATCGGCAGTATGAATCTCTAAGTCTTTACCCGGAGAGCTAGTGAAGCTATCACCATGATACTGACCTTCACCCGGCCCAAAGATGAACGGGTCAAAGCCACTTAACGGCACCAGTGAACTCACTGTTGGCTCACTTCCAGAAGCAAACGGTAGAGAAATGCTGAACGTCATTTGTTCAGACTCCAACGACGGACTACAAGAAGGGTTGGTGCGATGGAACATACACTCGGCATTGATAGGTAGATCATTTTTTAGATTTAAAGAAGCAACGACGACTAGGTCTCCTCCTGGCGATGCGACTTCTTTGTCTTCCCCAGTAAACGGAGAGATATCAGCGCGAGTTACACCGTTTCTTTGTACTCGAGCGGTTTGAAGATCAATATCTGACTCGTCAAAGCCATTAAGCTTCCAACCTAAACCGTTACCGTAAGAGGCGCCATAGGCCATTATCGTTCCTGTAATGTCCATTCGAAGAACCACATCGTCTTTACTTAGAATGGTCGTGCGGTAATAGACCACAACATCATTTAGATCAAAGTCACCCACTTCTGGCCAATTATCTTCGAACGCCGCTGTGTAGTAATTTGAATGTTGGATAGTGGTTCCTGGGTCAGTTACATTGAAAACATAATCCTCGACTTCGCCATCGCCTACATAACCATCACTTGGAATGTTCGGGCTACTTGCTAAGCGGAAGCGAGTTTGAACGACACCAACAACTGCATCATCACCAACACGAATCGGAACAACTTGACTACCATCCACTACTGCATGATTTGTCAGTATTTGCTCGTCGTCAGCGAATGCCCCATCCATGTCCCAATCAGCCCACGCTTGAAGATAACCACTCCCCACTACATTTACGTTGATTAGGCTATCCAGTCCTATCTCTAGGTTAGATAACAAAGTAATACCGTCGTCATCATTCCCGCCAATATCCAAATCATCGCCATTTGATGACGCACCGGGTTGTCCATCGGTATCTGCATCAATACTCGCGCCTAGATATAGTGTTGAAGAGACCGCGTGCTCAGCACCATTACTTGCCTGCAATGTGCCGTAACTATCAGGAGCGTCTCCGAAATCAGATTCATCGGAGCTTTCAATTGGAGTGGTGAATCCGGAGAGATCCCAGTTGCCATCGAAAGCGGAAAAGATGGGATTTGGGAAACTACTACCGCTTGTCGTCACCGTTTCAAATTGTAGGGTGACAATCGAGGTGTTTTTGAACGTAAATTTGACCGCCCCTGAAGTATCGGTTTCGGAGTAATTGGTACCCGGCCCACTGAACAAAACCGAATCTCCATCTTCGCTTTCCTCAGCGGTTAAACTCGCGCCAGCAGAACCTGTTTGATAGCTGTAAAAACCTTCACTTTTAAACACACGAACTTGCTCTGATTGAACGGGTTCGCCATCAATGTCATATCCAATCATATCGAACTCTGGAACGGTATAAGGTTCTGAAAACGTGCCAGATAACCCGTCAGTTCCGTCATAAAATTCGAAGGTATAGATAAGACCCGCTGCGCCAGCAGAATTCGTTTGATAAAGGAAACCAATGTCTCCGTCTGGCTGATCCGGGCCTTCTTTATAATCGGGAGTGTGGAATAAAAACGTAGCATCACCAAAAACTTCACTGCTCACTTTCGCATCTATCGTTTTTCCATTGTGTGTGCCCACATTCAAAAAATGAATGACCGTGCCATCGTAAGAAGGGCCCGCCCAAGTGCTCAAATTTGTTGATTCAATATGGTTAGAAAAGTCTAGATCAACGGACGTTGCATAGAGAGGGGCACTGACTGCCGCTGTGATAAGGGAAATAACCTGTCTGTATTTCATAATAAACCTCTACTTTATCTTCGCTAAGGCGAATTCCTTGAAAAGTACTTGAACTCAAAACGGCAGATTAAATAAACGTGATTCAAACAAGTAAATGGTGGAACGAATCAAGTGCTGGTCTATTAGTGTTGATGCCGAGTAAACAAGCTGCATATTCAATAAAGCAAAAGGGAAGCCAAGTTTTCGAGTAAGTGAAAGGTAATGATAAGGATATGAAAATAAAGGTTAATTTGTGTTTCTAACTTTTTAAACTGAGGCTGATGAGTCATATGTTCAAAATAGGAATCAATTTGCTCAAATGTTTAGTCAATTTAAAAGCCAATGGTTTGATCTATTCTTTATGCCAACATAAATCACACAAAACACGAACTAAACTGGGTTCGAAACAGCAACATTCAATTAGATGTATAGAGAGCTGATGGGCACTTAGGAATAAGTTAAACACATAAAAAACCGCCTAAAAGCACACAGCTTTTAGGCGGTTAGATATCAACTAGATTAACTAGCGAAGTTTGAGGTAGAGGTGCTTAAAAAATCGAAAGTCTCTGCGTCTAAAGCATCTCTTTGGCAATCAAATGCAGTAAGAAGGTTTCACGCTCAATACTCATGCCCTTTTTCGGGCTCTCGGCCATGGTCTTTTCATTATGGGCAATCGCTTCATGGATATTCATCCAAACCGGTTTCATCCCATTTTTCACTTCATAATCTTCGTAAGCCGTTTCACCAAGCTCACGATCGATCTTGCATGAGTAGCAGTAAGAGATCATGTGCATCATATCTGCGTCGTCTTTATACCAAGGACGAAACTCTTCAAAAATGCCGAACGGCTTGATGCTATGAATGTTCTTTGCACCCGTTTCTTCTTCGAGTTCACGAACCATACCAGCAATCACATCTTCACCTTCATCCAAACCACCACCAGGAATGGTGTAATCGTGATAGCGCTCGGTGTACAGCATCAGAATGTTTTCACCATCTAAGACAATTGCACGGGCAGCGTTACGCTTGTATACGGTTTTATTGTCTAGGTGATCGATATCAGGGTGGATTGTGGTTTTTAGATGTCTCATGATTCTGACTGCTCAACTGAATTTGGGCGGCATCATATCATAATAGAAAATAGATTCGAGGCTAAGAACAAGTGACACAACATCAAGCACCACACTCTTTAACCCAGTTTATGCATTGTCTTGAAAGAGTCAGTTTCGCTTCAAAACCCTAAGTTCTCCGTATACTGATCTCGCAATACCAGGGTATCTCTTAGCTTGATCTAACACCCAAAAAGCAGCTAAACATGAAGAAATATCAACCTATTTCAATATCTTGACCAAATTAGGACAACCTTTTCTGAAATCTAAAATATACTAATTTCATAGAGCTTCTCATTTGGTTCTGTAGAACTTAACGCATTCGATTATAGAGTTATCACGTAGGAGATAAACATGAAGAAAATTGGTTTGATGGCTGTATTTGCCGTTGTATTAGGCGGTTGTGCAAACGACTATGCAGAATATAGCGAAGGCCAACGTGTTTCAGTCGCTAACCCAGCTGCGGTTTATTGTGTTCAACAAGATGGCGAATTAGATACGGTGACTGAAAACAATCAACGTACCACTTACTGTGTATTCGATGACGGTGAGCGCATTGAACAGTGGGAGTACTACCGCAATAACCACGAGCAAGAAGCTGAAAAGTAATCACTTCGACTGCGAGTTTCTAACCTCACCGCTGTAAGACCCCGCCCCAAAAATTCTAGTACGTTACGTAAACTGCCTGCCTCAAGGCAGCGGTTTACCGTATACACACACCAATTGAACAGTGTTTTATTACTGACATTTCCATGACATTGTGGAGACACTCGAAACGATAGAATGCCAGCCTGTTACAAAATATTACAAGCCGTATTGATATGAAAAGCCAATCTAAAACCAAAGAACAAACTCATATGTCACTTGAGCTCCCAGAGTTCACGCTATCGCAATCAACTTCTCAAGTGATCTATAAACGATGCCAGACAGCGTTAGTCGTATTGGCGATCAGCATCGTCGCAAACCTTGCACTTCGAATTGATTTTGTATTGCTAAATGGCAATGTTGGTGAGATCTCAGTAACTGAGATGCTTCAACAGATTCTGCTTGTCGTAGCGTCTGGGTCTTTTGCTTACCTAGCAAGAGAGAAGCGTGAAGTTAAACATGCGGCTCTGCTCATCAGCGCATTCTTCGCGGTGATGTTTATTCGTGAAATGGATTTTTGGTTCGACAAAATAGAGCACGGAGCATGGGTTGTCCCTGCTCTATTGATTGCAGGCAGTGCCATTTTTTACGCAATCAAGAATGGTAAACGCACTATTGATCAGCTTGCGCTTATTCTTGCCTCTCCACACATGAACCTTCTGGTTACTGGCGTGATGCTATTGTTGGTGTTCTCTCGCCTATTCGGTATGGGCAGCTTTTGGCACAATGTTATGGGCGATGATTATGTTCGCGTGGTTAAAAACATCGCTGAAGAAGGCACAGAGCTTTTAGCTTATTGTTTAATTGCTTTCGCTAGTCTAAAGACAGTTCATGGCATCACGAAAAAGAAATAACCGTTTATCGCCACCAGCGCTGAGTCTTATCTTGCTCTGGGTCTAAATATCGATTTAAGAAAGTCAGGTTTGTGTCTAGTAAAGCTAGGTACTCCCTGGCTTTTTCTATATCTGAACCAACTGGAGTTTGAAGAATACAACACTCCAATACCGGAATAAGTGTATCCACAATATCAAAACGGGGAGATGATTCTATCCAACCTCTCGCTTTCACTAACGCTTCAACAGATAACCTTTCTGGTTCTTGCCTTACGGATTCTAGATCTCGCTCAAAAGACTCTGCCACGACACCTTCGAGATAAACTCGATAAGTGGTCAGTACATCCATGAGCAAAAACAATTGCCCTTGAGGGCCTTGATGAGGATATGGCACCGCGACATGAGCCTCTAACTGATGATCTATTTGCAAATCCACACCAAGTGCGGAA
Organism: Vibrio sp. 14N.309.X.WAT.E.F5; assembly: GCF_030397615.1. Classification (NCBI taxonomy): domain Bacteria; kingdom Pseudomonadati; phylum Pseudomonadota; class Gammaproteobacteria; order Vibrionales; family Vibrionaceae; genus Vibrio; species Vibrio sp. 14N.309.X.WAT.E.F5. The sequence continues at coordinate 268,971 of NZ_JAPNXR010000002.1, forward strand.
CACCTGTCAACAAGCACTTTAAGCAGACCTTGTTCATCCATCAGCGATTGAATCTCGAAAATACGTTGTAAATGGTAGTCATTTGAAACGAAAGTTACTTTGACACTCTGCCCACGAGTAAACAGCCCGCTTGCAATCATTTCTGAAGCCAAATTCTCGATGTTCTCGACCGTGTTTGTCGAAAGCTGCTCGAGTAAGATAGCGCCTAACATAAACGGAGCTTCGCGCTGACTTTCAAGCTTACGAAAATATTGGTGCATCGCATCAGCTTCGGAGGTGTTTTGCCCTTGCGTAACCCCACCACAAAATGCGACCGCAGTTTGCAGATTCGCTTCCACCATTAAATACTCAACTAAAGCATCAACACGACTGATTCCCTCATCAGTCAATTTATTCTCATTAAGTCGCTTACCCAGCACAATAAGGAGGTGATTAATGCTCATTTTATGTTCAAGTCTCGTTTTAGTGATTAGATGAAGTGAATTATGTATACAATAGTTGTTAACAAAAGTATTTTGAAATTCTTATATGTTGCTCGCAATAATGCTCACTATTCATAGCGACACATAGGTAATGCAAGAATAGACGTGCCGCTTTTAAGCAAAAATAACACGCTCATGCATTTCTTTGCTCTACGTTTGCTAACACAAGTCTCAATAAAAGAGACGTTTCAAACAAAGAACAAGCTCAATCAAAAAACTGTTTCAACCAAGGTCTGTTTTCACTAAAAAGTGAAACGCACAAAATATAAATTTTATACAGAGTTCGTTCATCGAACCGTCTTCACAGGAAGTTACTATGCTGTCTATTTTTGACATTTACAAAATCGGGGTTGGGCCTTCCAGCTCCCATACAAATGGACCAATGATCGCTGGGTTTAATTTTACCCAAAGAATTGAATCGGTACTTGATCAAGTTACCCGCATTCAAATAGACCTATACGGCTCATTGTCACTAACAGGTATTGGCCACCACACCGATCGTGCAACCCTATTAGGTCTTCTTGGTAACCGCCCTGACACCATCAAAATCACCAGTGCGAATTTAGCAATGCGTAAAGCGATTGAAGACAAGTCGCTATTGGTGAGCGGTAACCATGAAATTCACTTCGACGTAGACAGCGACTTACTGTTTCATAAAACCAACCTACCACTTCACGAAAATGGCATGACTATCTCAGCCTTTAACGCGAATGGTGAACTGTTGGACATGGAAACATACTACTCTATCGGTGGCGGTTTCATTGCAACCGCTGATGAACTGCAAAATGGCAAGCAGGAAGCAGAAACACAAGTTGAATTCCCTTTTACTTCTGCCGACCAATTACTTGAATTGTCTGAACAACAAGGGCTTAGCCTTGGTGGCTTAATCCTACGTAATGAAGTGTCTTTCCAAGACATGGATGTGATTGACCAAAAAGCTGACCAAATTTGGAAGGTAATGTCTCTGTGTATGCAGCGTGGTTTTGATACTGAAGGTATTCTTGATGGCGGACTAGAAGTCACCCGTCGAGCGCCAGCTCTTTTAAAAAAGCTGGAAGCGAATGCTTCAATTGAAAATGATCCAATGGAGATCATGGATTGGATTAACCTGTTTGCCTTCGCCGTGAGTGAAGAAAACGCAGCGGGTGGTCAGGTTGTGACATCACCAACTAACGGTGCTGCTGGCGTTATTCCTGCAGTATTGATGTACTACCACCGCTTCATCAAAGAGCTAGATACCAAGCAGTTGAAAGACTTTTTAGCAGTATCTGGCGCTATTGGCATCTTATACAAAACCAACGCTTCAATTTCTGGTGCAGAAGTGGGTTGTCAGGGCGAAGTTGGCGTATCTTCTTCAATGGCAGCAGCTGGCCTAACCGCCCTACGCGGTGGCAGCAACGAGCAAATCTGTATTGCAGCTGAGATCGCAATGGAGCACTCACTTGGCATGACATGTGACCCAATCGGCGGGCTTGTTCAAGTACCGTGTATTGAACGTAATGCTATGGGCGCGATGAAGGCAATCAATGCATCACGTATGGCGCTGAAACGCACCAGTAAGTGCCTTATCTCGTTAGACAAGGTTATCGAAACCATGTACCAAACGGGTAAAGACATGAACAAGAAGTACCGTGAAACGTCTTTAGGTGGCCTAGCCGTGATCCACATGGCGCCACCTTGTGAATAACCGCGAATACCAATCACAGTAAGTAAGTGATCATAAATAGCGCAGGAAAAAGGCTCAAGAACAAGGCTGCTCTTCTCGATAAGAAGTTTCGATAAGTAGTTATCCTACAATCAAAATTTCTAACGCAGTTATTGAGCGTTTTAACCAGCTAGGATGACCAGTTATTTACTACGATTGGTATAAAACACGAGTTCAGAAAGCCCCTATAGAGATGGCATTCTTGTAAACTTAGTTTTCAATATCAAAACAAAGCCAGCTGCCAAGCTGGCTTTTTTAATGGCTAAAACCCAACGGCCAATTGAAAATGGTATTCACTTGAAAAACTTTACAAGATGAGCATCGATAACTTTCCCTTTATTTGTTCATTACTTAGCCACAAATAAAAATGGTTGAATTTCACACAGCCATGCATCCACTAGCAAAATCTAATATTGCAGATTTCATTCATGAGAAATATCAATGTACTCATAAGAAAAGGTATATCGAGTAAAGTTCTGTTTGGGACCGATGTTTCAGTTTATGTATTGCTATTAATGATATTATAATTGGGTAATTACACTACATATCAACACAAATGTGAGAATAAAATAATGTGGAATAGATTAAACAAATCAATGATGTTCTGCCAAATGATGTTCGGACTTTCGTTCTATGGCGTCATGGTGATCTTGACTCGTTTCTTCCTTGAAGATCTGAACTACAATGAAGCCGACACCATGATGGTTGTTGGTGCTTTCTCTGCAATCGGACCGCTGTTTGCTATCGCAGGTGGCTTCATCGCCGATAAATTTTTAGGCGCATACCGATCTTTGACTATTGCCTTTTTAGGCTTCGCAAGTGGTTATGTTTTACTGGTACTCGGTGCAGCTGCTACCAATGTACCGATGGCATTATGTGGTATCGCTTTAGCAAGTTATGCACGTGGTTTGATGTCCCCTTCTTACCCAAGTCTTTACAAACGCACGTTCAAAACTCAAGAAGATTTTGAAAACTGCTACCCGATTAACTACTCAGTAAACAACATTGGTGCGTTACTAGGCCAATACTTGTTCCCAATGCTAGTGCTTGTTGTGGGTTTCCACGGTGGTTTCCTTCTTTCAGCTGTTCTAGCAGGTGCCGCGCTTCTAATGATGATCTTTGTTCGCAAAGGCCTTGTTGAAGCCAGTGCTGAAATCGATCAACAACCAGTAAGCACTAAGAACTGGGCAGCCTTCCTTGGTCTTTCTGCAGCAATGATTGGCTTGGTATTCTTCATGTTCTCTAACATGGATATTGGCCAAAACATCGTATACGCAATTGGCGGTGCAGCAATCGTCTACTTTGTGTCTTTGATGTTGAAATCGAAGAAATCAGACATGCTGAAAATGGGCACTATCTTAATCATCACATTCCTTACCACCTGTTTCTTCGTGTACTACGGTCAAATGATGACATCAATGACTATGGTAGCGATCAACACAATGCGTGGTGACCTATTTGGCTTCATCCCTGTCGCTCCAGAAGCGTCAATGGCAATGAACCCACTGTGGTGTATGGTTGCTGGCCCTATCATCGCGGGCATCTTCTCTAACCTAGAAAAGAAAAACATTAACTTCTCAACTGCAACGAAAGTAGGTTTCTCATTCATTCTAACGGCTATCGCTTTCGGTATCCTTACAATGGCCGTAACCACAGTTGGTGATGATGTTCTGATTCGCCCTGAAGTGTTCCTAGCGATTCACTTCTTCCTAGCATTTGGTGAAGTAATTGTTGGCTCTATGGTTGTTGCGTTCATTCTGTCTGTTGCACCTAAGCACATCGAGAACTTCTCAGTGAGCTTGTTCTCTGTAGCAATCGCCCTATCTGGCATTGTTGGTGCTGTATTCTCAACGTCTATTGCACTAGAGAAAGGTCAACAAATCACGCAAGAGATCGTACAAACGGTTTACGGTGATTACTTCCAAATGCTGACTGTTCTAGCGGTAGTGATGGTGGGTATCGCAATGGCTGCATCGTTCATTATTCGTAAGATGCTGGAAGCAGCGAAAGCCGCTGAAGAAACTATCGAATTAGAGCAAGCAAACAGCTAATTCTGCTTACGTTAAACAGTTCGAATACATCAGCCCTTTAGTTTTCTAAAGGGCTTTTTTTGTCTATATTTTTGTTTCTATTGATAGCGGGTTCACGTTACGTTGCGCTTGTGTAAATAAAAGTAAATGATAATTATTAGTATTGAGTGTTTTCTTGTTCAGGATTATGATGTGGAAATCAAAATCTAAGAGAGCCTTATATGAGCAAGCCTAGCCCTATCACATTAACTGTTACTCAAACCTCAACTATCACACCAAACATGCAACGTATAACGCTGAGCGGTGAAGGGTTAAGTAAATACCCAACTGAATGTGCCGGCGGCTACATCAAGCTTTTATTCTCGCCACTCGGCACAACCGATTTAAGCCAACTGAATGACGGTGATCGCCCAACTATGCGCACTTACACCATTCGTCAGTACAACCCTGTAGAAAACTGGATTGAGGTTGATTTCGTTCGCCACATCACCACAGATTTACAATGTGGTTTCGCTGCAAGATGGGCAATGAACGCGGAAGTGGGAGACACGATTTCAGTGGCGGGACCTGGTTTGATTCAAGGGCTGAATCTGAACTCTGATTGGTTCTTCTTAGTCGCAGACATGACCTCGCTCCCTGCGCTTTCTGCAAAAGTAAAATCACTTCCAGAGCACGCAACAGGTCACGCTGTCATTCAGATCAATTCAGCATCAGACAAGCAAACACTTGAAGCGCCTCAAGGCATCAAAGTCACTTGGTTAATTGAAGATGAAACCTCAGAATCCCTTTCACAAACGGTTCGCAATTCAGAATGGTTAGACGGTCAGGTTTCGATTTGGACAGCGTGTGAATTTGAAAGCATGCGCGAGCTGAGACAATACTTCCGAAACGAAAAAGAAGTCGCGAAAGAGGACATCTACATTAGCAGTTATTGGAAGCGTGGCGTCACTGAAGATGGCCACAAAGTATTGAAGCAACAAGATGCTCAAGCTTTAGCGGGTTAAGCCTGTTACTGCATACATCTTTTTGCTAGATAAATAGAAAACGCCCTTAGCGAAGTTCATCTCGTTAAGGGCGTTTTAGTTTTAATCCGAAGAAAATCAAAGTCGAAGTGTAGAATTAGATACTCTCACCTACTTCAATCTCATAACCAAGATCCAGCTTCGCCACCCATTCATTGTTGCCTTGTAAACGTGCTACAACTTGCTCTGCAGCGACTTTACCGATCTGCTCCCTAGGTGTTACGACAGTCGCTAAACGCGGCGTCATCGCCACCGTAATGTCGTGTCCGTGGAAACCTGCAATCGCCATCTGCTCGGGTACTTGAATACCACGTCGTACACATTCGTAAAAAGCACCAATGGCCAAATCATCGTTAGTACAGAAAATGCCATTCACTTGTGGGTGTTTCTCAAGTAACTCACCAATCAGTTTTGCACCAAGAGTAAACGAGGAAGCGTCTTCCGTTTGCAGTGTCACAGGCGTTTTATCGGCTTCTTGCATTGCATGCTCGTAGCCCGCCATTTTCAAGCGAGTACGCTCATCCATACGTGCTGCTAAGTAAGCGATATTGGTGCGCCCTCTCTCGAGCATGGTTTTGGTCATCGCTCTAGCCGCTTCAAAGTTATCAAAGCCCACTGCTTGTTCAATACGGGGAGACACCGAATCCATAATTTCAATCACAGGGATAGAAACAGTCTGCAGCATTTTACGCGCTCTATCGGTGTGCACGTTTTCTGAAAGGATAATCGCATCAACGTTATAGGAAAGCAGTGAAGCGATGCTCTGCTCTTCCAGTTCAGCGCTATAGCCATAGTGGGCAATCATGGTTTGGTAGCCTGCGGGCGCGGTAACTTGTTCAATGCCACGGATAACTTCAGCAAAAACTTGGTTGGTTAACGAGGGAACCAAAACACCAATCGCATTGCTTTTTGCGTTGGAAAGAATGTCTGGTGCGCGATTAGGAATATAACCTAGCTCGTCTACTGCTGCGCTGATCTTATCGCGCAGAGCTTCTGATACTTGAGAAGGATCTCGCAGGCAGCGACTGACGGTCATTTTAGTGACACCAACGAGGTTGGCAACATCTTGTAATGTTGGACGTTTTTTCTTATTCGACATAATTAGTAATTATTATTTTTGAGTTATGTTACTGGTAACAGTGTATCCGACTGACGTGGAATTTGAAGCCTAATTTAGTAAAATGTTGATACAGCGTCATAATTAAAAACGCCCTCTTGTTGAGGGCGTTATTGATTGTTTAAGCGTTCACTTTTACTTCAGTTCTTGGAGACTGACTCCAGGTAACGTGATACTTTTCAGCTTCATCTCTATCGACTCGCGAATAAGTATGAGAACCAAAATAGTCACGTTGCGCTTGCAGCAGATTTGCAGGCAACACCTCACAACGTAATGAGTCGAAGTAACTCAGAGCAGAACTGATTCCCGGCATCGGCACACCATACAGAGCTGAGTTCGCTACCGCGATGCGCCAAGCAAGCTCACGCTCCTCCACCTGTTTGATGAAAGCCTCATCAAACAACAGATTCGCTAGCTCAGTATTTTGTTGGTAAGCCGATGTGATACTTTGCAAGAAAGCGGCACGAATAATACAACCCGCTCGCCAAATCTTAGCAATTTGAGTGAAATCGAGATTCCAACCCTCTTTGTCTGACGCAGTTTTCAGTAAATCAAAACCTTGTGCATAAACAGACAACTTGGCGCAATATAGAGCATCGTGAAGCTCAGAAATAACCTCTGTTTTATCCAACTGGCTGGCATCAGCAATATTGCCCTTTAGAAGCTGACTACCTTGAAGACGTTGTGATTTTTGACCGCTCATCGCACGTGCATAAACCGCTTGAGCAATGGTTGGGGTTGGACACCCTTCTTGAAGGCTGTTAACTGCCGTCCACAAACCCGTACCTTTCTGCCCTGCTTTATCAAGCACAACCTCAACGAACGGCTTACCCGTTACAACATCTTTTTGTTGAAGAATATCGGCACTGATTTCCATCAGGTAACTATTAAGTACACCGTTGTTCCATTGATCAAAGACTTGGCCAATCTCTTGAGCTGACATATCAAGCACATCACGCATGAACTGGTAAACTTCACAGATGAGCTGCATGTCGGCATATTCAATACCATTGTGTACCATTTTCACATAGTGCCCGGTACCAGAAGGACCAACATACGCAGCGCATGCTTCACCCGCTTCAAACTGACCAACAGGTAGCCCATTAGCATCCACTTTTGCAGCAATCGCTTCCCACATCGGTTTCACATATTGCCAAGCTGATTGGTCGCCACTCGCCATGAGCGCAGGGCCAACACGAGCGCCTTCTTCACCACCAGAAACGGCGGTGCTAAAGAAGCGCAGTTTGCCTTTGTAGCTCACTTCACGCGCCTCGGTATCTGTCCAAAGGCTGTTGCCTGTATCGATAACAATGTCGTCATTTTCTAAGCCAGCATCAAGCAAGCTATTTACGACGATATCGACAGGTTTTCCTGCAGGAACCGACAAAGCGATTACACGCGGCTTCGCGAGCCCTTGCAGCACATGCTCAAGGCTAGTCCCTTGTGTGAACTGACCTTTACCAGTAAACGATTCATTAAGCAGCTTTGCTTCTGAACTGGCGCGATCAATATTGTCTGTATTCAAGTCAAAGCCAGCAACGTTAAAGCCGTTATCCAATAGGTTGAGCGCAAGGCTTTTGCCCATCACTCCTAAACCAATCATCGCGATGTCATTTTTTATCTGAGTCATGGTTTAACCTATCTGCTTAATTTGTTTGAGTGCACTTTCTACGACTTGCTCAACATCTTGCGATATATCGACAAATAGCGCTTCATCTAGCTCAGGTTCAACCAAGGTTGCGAATTGGCTTTTCAACATTTCTTGGCCATTAAAGTAATGGTTTTCACGAGCTTTATGGCGATTCCAAATCGTATCGAAACTGCCCTGAAGGTACACAATCACTAAGTCTTTATTGTTCTCTCGCAGAATCTCACGGTATTGAGGTTTCAATGCAGAGCATGCAATCACAGCACTTGGTTGTTCGATATATTGCTTATTCAGTGTTTCTAGCCATCCTTGACGATCTTCGTCAGTCAGCGGAATACCTTGACGCATCTTTTCTACATTGCTTTGTGGATGGAAGTCATCGCCATCAAAGAATTGAAGTTCTAAAGCCTGCGCGACACGGCTGCCAATCAGGCTTTTTCCGCATCCAGATACGCCCATCACGAGTATTTTTTTGCTTTTCATAAGGCAAGCCTTCCCTAAGCCCCAACCAAAACAGGGGCTGACAATCGAATCTAATAGTTAAACTTGTGTTGCTATTGATAGGTTCCTGAACGTTAAACTCACTCAGGAACCTTCGCTGTTATTGCCACCAAAGCGCGAGCTGAGGGAAGATAATAACCAGTGCCAGAACCAATACTTGAAGTGCAATGAACGGCAGTAGTGAAGAGAAAATTTCACCTAAGCTGATGTCTTTTGGTGCTACTGATTTCAAGTAGAATGCCGCAGGACCAAACGGCGGTGACAAGAACGACACCTGCATGTTTAGGCAGAACACAACGCCGAACCACACTGGGTCAAAACCAAGGCCAGTGATGATTGGAACGAAGATTGGCATTGTTAGAAGTGCCACACCTACCCAGTCAAGGAACATGCCTAGTACCAATAAGATAGCCATCATGATTAATAGCGTTACTGTCGCGTTACCGCCACTGAGCGCAAGGATGGTTTCTTCAACAAAATCAATGCCGCCCATCAGGTTGTAGATACCAACCAATGCGCTTGCACCGATACCAATCCACATGATCATGCCGCAGGTACGCATGGTTGCGATGGCACTCTCTTTCAACATACTGAAGTTCAGCTCACCACGGATTAGCGCACTGATCATGATGCCAACTACACCCAAAGCAGACGCTTCTGTTACTGATGCGATACCTGTGTAGATACTGCCCAAAACCGTTGCGACAGAGAGCAGTGGGAAGAACAGAGCTTTGAAGTAGCTTGGCTGATTGGCGATATCTTCTTCTGTCTCATCATCACTTGGAATTGGCGCAAGAGAAGGGTTTAGCTTACAGCGAATCAGCACATAACCGATGTAACAGCCAGCAAGAATAAACGCTGGTAAGAATGACGCTTTGAACAGGTCGCCAATCGATACGCTGGCTGTCATACCGTAGATGATAAGTACGATACTTGGCGGAAGCATGGTACCAAGTGCGCCACCTGCACAGGTTGTACCGATAGCAAGCTTACGGTCATAACCCAAGCGAAGCATTTGTGGCAGTGCGAGAATACCCAGTAGTACCGTTTCACCACCGATAACGCCTGACATCGAAGCCAATAGAACCGCAACTAGTAGCGTTTGAACTGCAACACCACCACGAACCTTACGGCCAACAGATTTCATTGCATCAAACAGGTCACGCGCGATACCCGAGCGGTCTAATAAAGCCGCCATCAACACGAACATGGGAACTGCAAGGAAAACATAACCAGAAGCAAAGCTGTAGGTACGGCTTGCAATCAAAGGCAGGGCATCAGGACCAAACCAACATAGAGTGAAGAAAATCGCGACAAAGCCTGTTACGAACGCTAGCTGCATACCGGTCAGTAGCAGGCCAATCATCATAACCAGCATGAGCAAACTGCCCCATGCGATACCAATAGAAGATAAATCAAACATCGTCATTCTTCCTTAGACCTATCAACTCTTGGATTAGGTGCAATACAAACTGGACAACAAGAACACACAAAACGACAAAAATCAGGCCTTTCAGCAACGCAGGATAAGGCGCGTTTAACACTGAACCTGATGTTTCAAGGCGGAATTCACCCCAAGGTGCAAACCACGCTTCTTCCGCAGTGAAGTAAGCCGCGTAAGCGAGCATGCCAGCAAAGGCCAAACCAACAATGTGGTGAACAAGATTAAGATATTTGCGTGCTTGGTTAGACACTGAATCGTAGATAAGAACCACACGCACATGCTTATTCGCAGCAAACGCGTAGATACCACCAATAATGAATAAAGAACCACCTATGAAAGAAGCTGTTTCATGTACCCATGTGGTCGGGGCATCGAATGCGTAACGCATCACAACTTCATAAAATGAAATCAATACAGTAAAAATAAACAACCAGCTAACGAGATTACTGAACTTTATAACAACACGATCAAGCGCATTTCTTGGTTGCTCGTCGTTTTCAGCTGGGGCGTGGGGGATTTTATCGGTCATGAGCCAAATTTCCTGGGAGAATACGGGAGAGCAGTGCCCTCCCCCGTCAGTAAACTAAATTTGAATTACAGTAAGCCGTTTTCTTCTAGGAACACAGTCACTGAGGTGTAAACTTTCCCTGCGTTGTCAGAGCGCTCTGCAAATACTTTCCATTGGCCTTTCGCGATTTCACGGAACTTCTTACGCTCTTCTTGAGACCAGTCGTGGATAGTGATTTCTGGGTTCGCTTGAGCTTCTTTAAGCGCAGCTTGGTCAGCCATTTTCAGCTGAGTCGTCATGTCGTAAGAGAAGTCACGCACTGATGTTTGTAGAATCGTTTGTAGATCAGCTGGCATCTTGTCCCACTTCTTCTGAGATACAGAGATATCGATAAGCGGCAATGAGTGGAAGCCCGGTTGAACTGGATGTGTTGCAATGTCGTTCATGCCCGCTTTTTGGTTGGTAGAGAATACCGTGTAGTCCGCAGCATCAATTACGCCTTTACTTAGACCAGTAAATACTTCAGAACCCGGCAGGTTTACTGGAGTCGCGCCCGCCGCTGCAAATACTTGTTGAACTAGGCCCTCAGGCGCACGTAATTTGAGGCCTTTAAGATCCGCAACACCATCGATTGGCTTTTTAGAAATGAAAGATTCAACACCCGTCGTAGAAGCACCTACAAACTGAACGCCGTAAGGCTTGTACAGTTCAGTCATTAGTTCGTTACCACCACCGTAGTTCATGTACTGAAGCAGTTGTGTTGTGTCTGACCATGCGCCAACCATGTTACCGATAAGACCAAATGCTGGATCTTTACCAGAGAAGTAACCTGTTGCTGTGATGTGACCATCTAGGATGCCCATTTTGATCGCGCCTAGCGTTTCTGTGTGCTTAACCACAGCGCCTACAGGCAGAAGATCGATATCAATACGTCCGTTAGACATCGTCTCTACGCGCTCAGCCCACTTCTGCTGAACTTTGAAGTTCAAGTCGCCAGAAGGATCTGAAGATTGAATTTTAAGTTTAAAGTCTGCAGCCATTGCTGAAGTAGCAAATAGACCAGTGAGGGAGGCAGCAATCAGCGTTTTAGTCAGAGCTTTCATTTGGGTATCCTTATGAGTTTCACAGAGTCCGGTTTGTAATTATATGTTACCGGTAACGTTGAGGTAAATGTTACCGGTAACTTTACAGCCTTGTCTATGAGAAGGATCACATCTTTAACATTAGTAAAACGTTTGCTATCAATAAGAAAAATGCGACTGAAAAGTCACATTATAGGTTGGAGGTAGGATTTAATTTCTTTTTAAGTCAGTGAGATAACTAAGCCAGCAATAATAAACATGACGCCTACACCACGTGTAACGTGCCACTTTTCCTTTAAAAAGTAGATCCCCATCACTACGCCGAAGATGATACTTACTTGCCTAAGTGCCACAACCAAGCTGACGTTCTCAGTCATGGTCATCGCAAACAACACCAAACCATAAGTCGAAGCCATCATGATGCCGGCCACTGTGGCTTTCTTTCGCAGTATCCAAGCATTAGTAAACTCGATTCTTTGGTTGGTTACGAATAACCAAACACTCAGCGGAATCACAATCGCCCAAAACTGAATGCCTAGGTAGAAAATCGCAGTGTGTTTGTTAGTAACGGTGGGTGTGCTTAGAGGCTCTAATAATAGAAGCGCCTCTTTATCAATGATGGAATAGCCCGTGGTACCAATAGCGGCAATTAACGCCCACAACACGCCGAGGTTGAGATACGCTTTTAACCTAAGGTCTGAAAACTGCTTAAGTGGTACAAACAAACAACCCAAGGTTATTAAAGTGAACCCAATCCATTGATTCGCTGACAATTCATAGCCGATCAACACAGTCCCTAAACCCACCATCAACACAGGCAGTGCTCGTGCCATTGGGTAAATAACACCGATATCAGCTTGTTTATAGGCAGCGCCTAACCCAATCAAATAGATGATTTGACAGATCCCACTCAAGAAAACCAGTTGCCAGAATGGAAGTAAGATATTTGACAGTCCAACACTGTGAACATACCAGATCAAGTAAGGCGTCAATATCGCTGCGGCGGCAAAGCCAGAGGCTAAGAAGAAAGACGAGCCCGAGCCTTGATTAGATTTACCTAGAACGTTCCAACCCGCGTGAAGCAAAGCCGAAATGATCACGATTACAATCGCAGAGAATTCCATTTCATTCCTAAATTATTGATGAATTAGCACAACGGCTGACAACCGGTGATAAAAAAGGCCTCCGAATAAGAGACCTTTGATCGTTTCAATTGGGCAATACTGCATAATTGCAGATATGCCAGCATTCTAAATGTATGACTAGCGCTCTAGCTGTGCTATCGACTCAATGCTGATCGCATCATGACGCCAATACTCAATATCGCAGTCAATCAAATCACCGTTCTGATTGTAGTTAACACGCTCAACCACCATAGCCGGAGAACCCGAAGTCGCACGCAGTGCTTGCGCTGTTTCGCCCAGCAATGATGTTGTGCTCACTCGATAACGTATCTTCTGATACACCACGCCAAAGTGCTCTCGGTATATGTCCGTCAACGACTTAGACAAGTCGTAGTCAAGCAAGTTAGGGAACAGTTCAGGTCGAATGTAGTTGGTCACATACACAACAGGCCTATCTTCAAGGTAACGAACTCTGTCTACTCGATAAACATCCGAAAAAGGTTGTAGCTCAAGCAGCCTAGTTGCTTCTTTGGTTGCTAACATGCCTTTCGCTGCCACTAATTCTGTTTTCGGCTTACGATTCTGCGACAAAGCCATATTAGTGAAGTTCAGCGTTTGCGTTGGGTCGTAGCGCAGTGGCGCTGGAGAGATAAACCAACCACGGCGGTCTTCTCGATAAATACGCCCTTCAGCTTCAAGTGAAGACAGCGCTTCACGCAACGTTACTCGTGTTGTATCAAACGATTCAGCCAGTTTGCGCTCCGCAGGCAGCTTCTGTCGTGGCGTTAACATCCCCGACTCTATCTGCTCTACGATGACGTCTTTGATTTTTACGTACTGCACTTCATTTCCTTTTATTCTTGTTCTTGTCGTCAGCTACTCCTTGGCCAACTGCAATATAAAATGGTTCGCTAGCGTTTACGCCAAGCTTGGGTGCGCTTCTCAAATAATTTGTTGATTAGCATATGAATCAACTTCGCACTTGCCGCCGATATCATGATCATGACAGCCATGGCTGCTGCTGCACCGGTTTGTCCCGCATCGTCCATATTCAGTACTGAAACTGACGCAGGTATCGTATCGGTAGAATACAAGAATACTACCGCAGATGTCGTGGTAAGTGCATTAATAAACAGGTATGTCGCAATATCTAAAATCGCAGGCAAACAAACCGGCATCGTCACCTTAAAGAACAGCTTGTATTGCGGTAGGTTAACCGAAGCCGCCGTCGCTTCTATCTCCTCAGGCAACTGTTTTAATGCGGTTAATGCCGTCATGTGCCCTACCGTGTAATAGTGAACCACGGTGTTGATCACCAAGAACGCCATCGTGCCATACAAGAAGTTGAGTGGATTACTCAAATCATTGAAGTAGAAGATATATCCCAAACCCAACACCATACCCGGAACGGCCATCGGGACCACACTGAGCATCTGCATTGCCTGACGAACTGGACCAAATGCTCTGCCTTTCTCAATGCAATATGCACCCAAGAAAATCAGTACCGTACCGATAATAGCAGTCCAAGCACCGAGCGTCAGAGAGTTGAAGAACGGCGTCCAACCGTAGGTACTCATTTCTGAGAAATTATAGTTATTCAAGGTGAGTGCTTTGTTCCAAGGCCAGAACGTGACCATAGAACCGTATATCGCCATGCCTAGCACGATAACAACAGCAGCAGAGATGATGGTGCAATAGAGCAAACACACGCCATCACGTAGAGTGTTTGGTTCAGGTTGGTACGCGACGGATCGAGTATCAAACAAGCTCTTCTGTTTCTTTTGAACCCAGCGATCCACAGTAAACGCAAGCAACGCAGGCAATAGCAATAAAATACTGGTCACTGCACCCATAGAGAAATTCTGTTGCCCTACCACTTGTTTAAAGATGTCAGTCGATAGAACGTTATAACTGCCACCAATCACCTTTGGTACACCAAAGTCACAAACCACCAGCGTAAATACAACGATCAGAGTGCTGATCAAACCATACTTTGCCGCAGGTAGCGTCACCATGAAGAAGGTTTTAAGCGATGAAGTATTTAGAGCACGGGCTGCCTCATAAAGACGAGCATCAGAGGTTCTTAATGAAGTGGTTAGAATCATCAGGGCATGTGGAAAGGTCCAGAATATCAAGCCAAGTGAAATACCAATCAAGCCGTATACCGAATTTCCCCCTAATACTTCTTTAGCGATACCTTGGTTGCCAAATAAGAAGATCAAACTGATCGCAGGAAGCAACGACGGAGCTAGAATCGGCGCTGAACCCAACACCTGAAAAAGCCCCTTGAAAGGCATACATGAACGAGTCAACGCATAGGCATAACCAAACGCTAATACACCCACGACAACCGTTACTAACAGCCCAAGCGTAAACGTGTTACCTACCGACTGCCAGAGGCTCTGCGAAGCAAAATACGTTGCGAAATTCTGTAACCCTACAAATTCACCGTCTGCGTTCTGAACACTCTTTTTCAACATTGCCCACAGTGGCATCAGAATGAATAGCGTCATGACCACTGACAAAAAAGCCAGAAGCCCGAATAGGATTACGTTGTCTTTACTTAACCGAGCAAGAAAAGGCGTTACTCGTCGTTGAATTAGCAGCTTAGATTGCATCATTTGAGTCGATTCCATGATTGTTACGCCGCCTCGTCTTTCATCACTTGCAGGCTTTCAGATGGGTAAGCTCTAAGACCTTCTTCATCAAAGGCTACGTAACGAATATCGCTGCGACGCAGTTTCAATCGATTAAACTCTTTGACTGACACATCAACGATGATCTCTTTAGCCGTAGAGTCATGTTGCAGTTCACACTCAACTCGATAGAACGCCCCTAGGAACTCGCTAGATATGATTCTGACGGGTAAAGACTCGTTAAAGCGATCAACAAACTGAATTTGTTCTGGACGCACCGCGATATCAAAACGATCGCCATGCTTTGGTGTCAAATTATCTAAAACTGGCAACGCTAACATCGACTCTGCAATGCGCATTTTGCCTTTCGCAGCAACAGAAGCTTGAATGAAGTTCATGCTACCAACGAATTCAGCGACAAAGCGGCTAACTGGATTTTGATAGATTTCTTGCGGAGCACCCACTTGCTCGATAACACCATGATTCATGACCACAATGCGATCGGCCATGGTTAAGGCTTCATCTTGATCATGAGTCACCATGATGGTGGTAATGCCCAGCTTACGCTGCAATTGACAGATCTCATCACGCAGGTGTGTTCTTACCTTCGCATCAAGCGCAGAGAGCGGTTCATCGAGGAGTAATAAACCTGGAGACAAGGCCAATGCACGAGCGAGAGCCACGCGTTGCTGTTGTCCACCAGACAGTTGATTTGGGTATTTTTGACCAGAAGTTGGTAAACCAATAGTTTCTAACCAAGATTCTACCGCTTCCAGAGCTTCTTTGGTCGACATCCCTTGGTTCTTCAAACCAATTGCGATGTTCTCTTCCACAGTCAGGTTTGGAAATAGAGCATAAGATTGGAATACGATACCGAAATCGCGCTTCTCAGGAGGTAGGAACGTCGTATCCGCTCCATTCTGCTCAATCGAGCCTGAGGTCGGTAAATCCAGTCCTGCAATCGCACGTAGTAGTGTCGTTTTACCGCAGCCAGATGGGCCAAGGAAACAGACGAATTCACCTTTATCGATCGATAGAGAGATGTCTTTTAACGCTGTAAATTGGCCAAATTGTTTTACAACGTTTTCAATATTCAAATAAGTTTGGTTGCTCATACTACAGCACTCTTTAAATGGTATATACCAAATTTAAACTTTGAATATTGCAGTTGAGTGACAAATTTATAGAAGCTAAATGACAGTTATATTGCAGAAATAAAATTCATTTTAGCGGGAGACGATGCAAATTAAACAAATTAGCATTTTCAATAATTTACAGTAAGGAGTTCGTCATCCAAAAGGTATTTGACGATGAAAGCTAGTGGACTTCTCACCGCCAAATATCAATTGATGCGTATGTTTGTACGACTGTTTCTAGTCGCGATTATTCCCAATAGAAATAGTTTCTAATAGCAATAGTTTCTAGCAATCACTAAGCTCAGTTCACTGCGCACCAAGGCGTAGATTCGGCACGAGTACTTAAACGTTGATGTGGATTAACTAAGCGAGGGCGATCGGCCAGTTCATAGTATGGTAAATCGTTGATTGAATCACAACCTTGTTGTTGACCACACGCACTATGGTATTCCCTAATCCACTCTTTTAGACCCACAAATTTTCCATATGGATGGTTAGGAAGACCTAAGATCTTAGCGGTATATTGACCAGACTCTTCCGTTAACTCGATGCCAACTGCATTCGGAATATGGAGTCTTTTCGCTACACATGCAGGAACGAATGAGACAACGGCAGATAGGATAACCATCGGCTGATCTTGTGTTTTTTCCGACCAATTCCCCTGTATAACTTGAGGGAAGATTTTGCTCAGAACTTTGCGATCGATACACTCCTCTAATAAAGCACAAACCTCTCGGTGTGTTCTATTGTTAAGTGGACGAATAGCAAATGTAAGATAAGCCTCTTCATTAAGAATCCCTTGAACATACAACGTCATTAACCGGCGTTCTTCGTTCAAAAAACTAGGATCATTAACCAAACCTTTCTCAATCAAAAATTCGTTCCAAATCATGGCGCTGTCACCATCCATGAGGGTTTCATCTAGATCAAATACATACAGCGGGGTCGTCATATCAATTCTCACTTCAAATCAAATTTAACTTCGAACTCAGCTCTTACTTAAAAACTAACCTTGTTTCAAACCGACTGTTACTTCAAAAAATTACAGCTACTTCCAAAACGACTGTTACTGCCAAAACGACTTAGACTTAACTGGCAATGAGCAATCTAAACTACGTATTTACTCCACCTTGTCGGCTTTACCTGCCGCACCTGCGAGCTTTGCCAATTGCTTATCCAGCCACAATGGCGCGTTACCAGAGTCTTCCGCGTTCTCTTTTCGTCGAACAGCATCTCTAACCATCATTGCTCCAACCCAACGAAATGGCTCTGGTGGGAAATAGCCTCGTGGACCGCTAGTTAAACCACTACGTGTCCATTCGTTATCATCTCCTAACACCATTGAAGACAAAATTTTGCCTCCCATGCGAGTTTGAGCCACACCATTACCTGAGTAACCGAGCCCATAATAGATGTTGTTTTGGCCTTTTAGATTACCGAAAAATGGCAATCCTGTGACGGATCGGTCTGAACCGCCCGACCAGTTGTAATCGAATTCATTCTGCTCCAGTTTAGGGAACAATTTCTGGAAGGATTGATTGAGAATCGGTAGGTAGTTAGTCGTTTGGTTGAACATGCTTTCAACCTGATTCGCAAACGAGAATTTATTGCCGCCTTTGCCCAACATGAGTCGTCCATCCTCAGTGTCACGGTAGTAATGAACAAAGATGCGCGAGTCCACTACCGCCGCTCCTTTTTCGGGACCAAACTGCTTGAGTTTTTCAGGAATAGGCTTCGTCGCTACCATGTCAGAGGAGACAACCACAATGCTGCGTTTGAACTCTTTAAAGTGATCGAGCATCCATGCATTGAGCGCTAAGATCACTTTATCGGAAGTTATCTTCCCCCCCTTAGTTTGGACGCGAGCTGGTGAGCCGTAATCAAGAGAAGTCATTTCTGTATTTTCGTAAATTTCGACACCCAATTCGATCGCAATGCGGCGTAAGCCTCTCGCCAATAACGCTGGCTGAACGCTACCAGCAGCTTCTGAGTAGTAACCTTCAATGTGGCGATCCGACCCCGCTTTATCAGCTAAGGACTGATCACACTTCTTCCAGCTGTTGATGCCCTGCTTGAGCAACTCATTAACGACAGGCTCCATTCCGCCCTTTTGAGATTCATTGGTTGCCGTGTAGTAAGTGCCACTTCTATAAAGATGCGCATCGATTTTATGCTCGTTACAGAAAGCTTCGATCTCGTAAATGACCTTTTCAGATTCCTTAACCAGCCACTTTGCTTGTTCTTTGCCGTAGAGCTTCTTCAACGTTGGATACTTAGTCGACCACGTCAACATACAGCCACCGTTCGCGCCAGAAGCGCCGCTGCCACACAAGCCTTTTTCAATCACCACAACATGCTTTTGAGGTTGCTGCTGTTTAATCAAAATCGCCGTCCATAACCCTGTGTAACCACCGCCAACAATGGCGATGTCGCAGTTAATGTCTTTTTGTAGTGGCTTCGTGGATTCTAGACCTGCATCTATGCTGCCAAATTCCTTTTCTAGTGCCTGCTTGAACCAATATGAATAGTGTTTTGTCATTTGTCGTACCTTACTTAAAACCTAAAGGCGTAAAACTGAAAAAGGAAGACCGAAGCCTTCCTTTACTGATTCTTAACTTCTAATGAGCTGCATATCTAATGGACTACGTGTCTAATAAACCATGTGTCGAATAAACTCTGTAATCTAATAAGCTCAGTAGATAATTAACTAAGTAACCAAGAAACTAACTAGCTCAGCAGATTAAGATTTTGGCTCTGATTTAGCGTCAAACTTCTCAGACCATGTTTTCAGAACATCTGCACGTTCACTGCCCATACGAGCGAAGTCCATTTTTGCCATGTTCTTCTCTACGTTCGGGAAGTTCTCTGCTTTACCTGTTACATCTTGGTGACCAACAACTGGGTACATTTCGATGTAAAGTTCATTCGCTGCTTTAGAGATAGACCAATCGATAACACGTTGTGCTGCATCTGAAGGCTTAACAAGACCTACCGCTTCAGATTCCCAACCGATACCTTCAGGCGTAATCACAGAAAGCGGCGCACCTTGAGTCTTCAGTTTCGCACCGCGGCTCGCCATAGAAATACCGATAGCCACTTCACCCATACCCGCTTGAACACATGGCTTCGAACCGGAGTGCGTGTAATGAGCAATGTTTTGATCTAGCTTCTGCATGTAGTTCCAACCTTGGTCTTCACCCATATTTTGTAACCAAGCCGAAACCTGCATGTAGCCCGTACCAGAAGATGCTGGGTTTGGCATTGCAATGTGACCTTTGTAGATAGGCTTCGTTAGGTCATCCCAAGATTTAGGTGCAGGTAGGTTCAATTGCTTAGCAACTACTTCGTTGAAACAAACCGCATTGAAGAATGCGTCATTGCCATACCAAGCTTGAGTAGATTGCGGGTCGTTAAGATTTGCACGCAGCGCTTCTACACCTTGAGGAGTGTAAGGCTTAAGAATGCCCTCTTCTTTAAGCAAAGCCATAGAAGAGCCCGCAAGACCCCATACTACTTCTGCACGAGGGTTGTTTTTCTCGGCCAATAATTTTGCCGTCATGATCCCAGTTGAATCACGAACCCATTTGATGTTGATGTCTGGGTTTTCACTTTCAAATGCGTTTTTGTATTTCGCTAAAATGTCAGTTTCAAAAGCTGTGTAAACCGTCACTTCCTGTGCTGCATAAGCATTACCAGCTAGTAGAGTAACTAATGCTGCAAGTGATCCTTTCATAAAACGGTTTTTCATCATTTTCTCCAGTCAGGCCCGATGCCAAGGTTAGGAATTGCCAAGGTTAAAGTTGTTAAGGCTAGAAGCTCCATCTAGTGGCTTCTATATCCATAAATTCATTTAGGTTATTAGCACACATCTTTACATTGGTATGTACCAGATTTCGAGTATTAAGCTAACTGGCTTTTATGACGATTAAATGAACAAAAAATGGCAATTTAAAGATCGGAAAATTTCTCAACACAAGTGACAAATTTGAATATGAAGCTTTTGTGAAAATAACGTTTGGGCTATTTACGACCGTTTAAATTGGTTGTTAAAGTAACTGCAAATATTGGTATAGTCCAAAATACAAATCACGAGAGTTGAACATGAGAAACGAATACTTACTGCTGACACCGGGTCCTTTATCTACTTCTGAAACCGTTCGCCAAGCGATGCTAAAAGATTGGTGTACTTGGGATGATGAATACAACAAAGACGTTGTTGAAGTGATTCGTAGCAAGCTTGTGACTTTAGCGACTAAGCAGGCGGGATATACAAGTGTATTAATGCAAGGCAGCGGCACTGCTTCAGTTGAAGCAACAATCGGTAGCGTTATCTCTAACAGCGGTAAGCTTCTTGTGGTTGATAACGGTGCGTATGGTGCTCGTATTGCTCAAATCGCCGAATATTTAAACATTCCATGCCATGTCGTTTCCCCAGGTGAAACATCACAGCCTGACTTGAACGAAATGGAAACGGCATTGGCCATGGATTCAGACATTACTCACGTGGCGATTGTCCACTGTGAAACCACCACTGGCATGCTGAATCCAATTGAAGAGATTGCCAAATTGGCAAAACAGCACAACAAAACCGTCATTCTAGATGCGATGTCGAGTTTTGGTGGCATCCCTATGGATATTGCTGACTTAGGTATCGATTACATGATCAGCTCAGCAAACAAGTGCATTCAAGGTGTACCGGGGTTCGGCTTTGTTATTGCAAAGCAATCAGATCTCGAGAAGTGCAAAGGCCAAGCTCGCTCATTAAGCCTTGATTTGTTTGACCAATGGCACTGTATGGAAAGCAACCATGGGAAATGGCGCTTCACCTCTCCGACTCATACGGTGCGCGCTTTCTACCAAGCTCTACTTGAATTGGAGAAAGAAGGTGGCATCGAGGCTCGTCATAATCGCTACCAAACCAACCAAACCACATTGGTTGCAGGTATGCGTTCTCTTGGCTTTGAACCACTGCTCAATGATGACCTTCACTCACCTATCATCACCTCTTTCTATTCTCCAACTCATAGCGATTACCAATTCAAGGAATTCTATGACCGTTTGAAAGAACAAGGGTTTGTGATTTATCCGGGCAAGGTTTCAAACGCAGACTGCTTTCGTATCGGTAACATTGGTGAAGTGTATCCGTCAGACATTGAAGCTCTCATTGGCGCGGTGAAAAACGCTATGTACTGGGACATCAAATAATGACGACGACTAATCAAGAGCCGATTCTAAAGGCGACACATTTTCGAAGCGAAGGCGATGTGAACACCACGCCAGCACGCAAAAAATGGAACGAATCGCTAAACGATGATGCGACTCAAGCGATGTTAAAGCGTGACTCTGACGTGTTTCTTCATCAAGCCATGTCAACGCCTTGCCTAGATACACTTGAAGCAGCTGAGGGCATCTACATTCAAGATGCGACTGGCAATAAGTACATGGACTTTCACGGGAATAATGTTCATCAACTGGGTTATGGTCACCCACACATCATTAATAAAGTGACTCAACAAATGGCGTTATTGCCGTTTTCACCGCGTCGCTTCACCAATGAAACCGCCGTTCAGTGCGCTGAAAAACTCACGCAGATCTGTGGTAGTGAATTGAACCGTGTGTTGTTTGCTCCAGGTGGTACTTCAGTTATTGGAATGGCACTCAAACTGGCTCGACATGTCACCAACAACTTCAAAGTAGTGTCGCTATGGGATTCATTCCACGGTGCGTCATTGGATGCTATCTCTGTCGGCGGTGAAGCCTGTTTCCGCGAAGGTATGGGTCCATTGATGGCTGGCGTAGAACGAATTCCACCAGCGGTTTCCTATCGTGGTGCTTTCCCGCTTAATGACTCTTTTTCGCTTCGCGGGCAAAGCTCAGGCGGTGAAAGTGAAACGGCATGTGATGCGCACTATGCCGATTACCTTGAGTATGTGATTGAAAAAGAAGGCGGTATTGGCGCCTTCATTGCAGAAGCGGTTCGTAACACAGACGTTCAAGTGCCAAGTAAGGCTTATTGGAAGCGCATCCGTGAGATCTGTGACAAACACAACGTCATGTTGATCATTGATGACATTCCAAATGGCATGGGTCGTAGCGGTAAATGGTTCACTCACCAAGCTTTTGATATCGAACCTGACATTCTTTGTATCGGTAAAGGTTTTGGCGGCGGCTTAGTACCAATCGCAGCCATGATCACAAAAGACAAATACAACACGGCAGCACAAGTATCTCTTGGTCACTACACCCATGAGAAAAGCCCAATCGGTTGCGCGGCAGCACTCGCGACCATGGAAGTGATTGAGCAAGAAAACCTACTTGAAAAAGTGCAAGCAGACAGCGCTTTCGTGCGTGAACAACTGCTTCAAATGAAAGAGAAGTACCCAGTCATTGGTGACGTTCGCGGCATCGGCCTACTCTGGGGCGTTGAATTGGTCACCGACCACATAACCAAAACCCGAGCGTTCGATGAAGCAGAAGCAGTGCTGTACCAGTGTCTGAACGATGGCCTGAGCTTTAAGGTGTCACAAGGTAACGTGATTCAGTTGAGCCCACCATTGATCATCAGCCGAAGCGAGCTACAAGTCGCTCTGTCTGTATTCGAAAAAGCGATAGCCAAAGTCTGCAAAGATTTTGAGTACCTTTAATTCATTCTCTAAATCAACATTTAAACCAATAACCTTAAACAATCATTTGTTTTCCCAGAACTTTGAACTGGGAGTGACACAAAAATAGGACACTATTATGAACACGACATCACCTATCCAAGCGGTTATCTTTGACTGGGCTGGCACTATCGTTGATTTTGGATCGTTTGCTCCGACTAGCATCTTCGTTGAAGCATTCAAACAAGGTTTCGACTTTGATATCGACTTAGCAGAAGCTCGTGAACCTATGGGTATCGGTAAATGGGATCACATCCAAGCGGTGGGTCGAATCCCTGCTGTTGATGCTCGTTGGAATGCCCAGTTCGGACGTTCAATGACCAGTGAAGACGTTGACGCGATATACGCGGCATTCATGCCTCTTCAAAAAGCGAAAGTAGCCGACCACGCTGCGCCGATTTTAAACGCGATTGAAGTGGTGAATAACCTTAAAGAGAAGAACGTAAAGATCGGCTCTTGTTCAGGTTACCCACGCGAAGTAATGGATGTACTGATTCCTGCAGCCGCAGATTATGGCTACCGACCAGACAACGTAGTTGCAACGGATGACTTACCTCAAGGCGGTCGCCCAGCTCCATTCATGGCGCTTAAAAACGTCATTGACCTAGGTGTGACGAGCGTTGCCGCGTGTGTGAAAGTGGATGATGCCGCGCCCGGTATAGACGAAGGCCACAACGCAGGTATGTGGACAGTTGGCCTTGTTCTATCTGGTAACGAAGCAGGCTTAACGTATCAAGAATACTTAGGCGCAGACGAAGCAACACTGGCAGCAGCGCGTGAAAAAGCGAGCGTGAAGCTAAATAAATCCAACCCTCACTACCTGATCGATACTATTGCAGACTTACCTGGTGTAATTGCAGATATCGAAAAGCGTTTACTGTCAGGTGAACGCCCATAAACAAAAGCGAGCTACTCGCATGATGTAAAGTGCGCGAAAAACATATCTGATCGCTCTAATTCAAATCCCTATCCAATCATGTACTCATTCGAGCTAAACATATTAGGTGGGGATTTTTGCTTTATAAGCATGATAAAGCGCAAGTTTTTGACCTATTCTCCTTTGAGCCACTGGCAAATGGACGAGGCTAGGCTATAGCTTAAATATAAGCATTCCAACAAATGATAAAATCAACAATAAAGGCACCTTAAATATATAATATTTAACAATTTCATTGACTCTAATACGCAATCAGATTAACAATATAAGTACTGAGAAAGAAATAGATTCACCTGAACCAACACCTTGATTTACTTATTATAAGCAGTGTCGAAACCCAATAAGTGATCGTTTTACTGGTAAGTTCAGATAAAAATAAGAGTTAATCCAAGGAAAAGATTATGAAAAAATTGTCAAAAATCATGTGTGCTGTTGTAGCCGCTTCAGGCTTAGCAGCAGCTCCTTCTATTGCTGCAACGACTTACGTGGGTGCAAAAGTGGGCGTGGGCTGGCTAGACAGCGCATGCGTAAGCGGTGAAAAGTGTGATGATGATGCAATTGGTGCTGGCATCTACTCTGGTTACAATTTTAATGACAAGTTTGGTATTGAGCTAAGCTCAGACTTCCTTGGCGACTACAAGACAAGCTTTTCAAAGAATGGCACAACAGCAGCGTTCAGCGATCCACTGATCGCAATCTCGCTAACTCCAATGTATCGCCTACCTGTAGAACAAGAGTTTGATGTATTCTTCAAAGCGGGTCCTGCATACATTTCACACGGTGGCGAAGATGACGTTGTTCTTTCTGCTGGTATCGGTGTAGAGAAGCAACTGTCTTCTGATTGGGCATTACGTGTTGAATACCAATACTTTGATGATTTCGACGACAACTTCGTTCAAGATCTAAACTCGAACCTACTTTCTGTTGGTGTTAGCTACAACTTCGGTACAGGTAACACAACCGCATCAGCGGCGGCTGCAGCAGCTTCTGCAGTAGCAGTGACTCAAGCACCATCAGAGTCAATCACAGAGCCAGCAGCAGTTGTTGTTGAAGAGAAAACGACCGTTGTTGTTACTAAAGCGCAAACTGAGAGCTACTCTCAAGAAATGTTCGCGACTAACAGCACTGAACTGTCTACAGACGGTAAGATTGCACTACAACCATTAGTTGAAGTGTTGAAAGCGCACCCTCAATCAACCGTTGTTGTTGTTGGTCACACTGACTCAACTGGTGCAGCTGAATATAACATGATGGTCTCTAAGAAACGTGCTGCTGCAGTAGCTGCACACATCGAAGAGCAAGGCATTGCTGCTGACCGCATCACTGCAACAGGTGAAGGCGAAGAAAACCCAGTTGCATCAAATGATACAGCTGAAGGTCGCGCTCAAAACCGTCGTGTTGACGCAACGATCCCTGGTTTTGAATACCAGCAAGAAGTGAAAGTTGAAGAAGTTATCGTAGAAGCTTCTGAATAATAACACTCTACCTTAGCTAAATAATAAGGGCGGAGCACTTGAAAGTGCTCCGCCCTTTTCTTTATCTGGCTCTACCCATACACCGTAAGCCTTAAGCCGCAAAAATCAGCCTAACACCTGCTGTACAATCAAAAGACTAGATGATTTCCCAACTGTGAGTCATCTCTACGCCAGCGCCTAGCATTAGACATACTGAACAGTATTTCTCTAACGAGTCAGCACATACTTTAGCAACCAACTCAGAATCAAGATTGTCACCAGACACTTCAAAGTGAATATTAATCACAGTAAAGATTTTAGGTGCCGTTTCACGACGCGTTGTTTCAAGTTTTGCATTACAGCCTGTGATGCTTTGGCCTGCAGATTTCAAACCATCAACCACATCAACAGAGCTACAACCACCTGCGGCCATCAGCACCATCTCCATAGGGCTTGGCGCAGTAGCACCGCCGCTTCCATCCATAACAATAGAATGGCCTGATTGAGATTGACCTAGGAATTTAAAGCCTTCGACCCATTTAACTTCTGCTTGCATGTTGTTCCTTAGATGTACGAGAACCGTCATCATTATTTGGTATACCAATGTCTACACCCTACTACTGGCGGCATTTATGAGCAAGATTTCTGTTTGAGA
This sequence comes from Vibrio sp. 14N.309.X.WAT.E.F5, assembly GCF_030397615.1. Taxonomy (NCBI): domain Bacteria; kingdom Pseudomonadati; phylum Pseudomonadota; class Gammaproteobacteria; order Vibrionales; family Vibrionaceae; genus Vibrio; species Vibrio sp. 14N.309.X.WAT.E.F5. Next base: position 295,114 of record NZ_JAPNXR010000002.1, read on the forward strand.
TATTTATTTCATGAATTGTGCAATTTTTTCCATCTAAAACCTGTCTCTATTCGTACATTCAAAATCGAATGAAAAGACGTCAAGATGAGGTATCTATGAATAAATTATCTAAAATATTGGTATCACTCGTGGTTGCGCTACCACTGATTTCGCTGTTTGTGAGCCAGACTGGCACTGCCAATACAATGGATAAAACGGCTAACTCAGGTAAGAGTGAAATAGCGACACTGGCTGGTGGTTGTTTTTGGTGTACAGAATCCGATCTGGAGAAGCTCACAGGAGTCTCGGATGTTGTCTCAGGATATTCTGGTGGCGAATTAGAGAATCCAACCTATAAACAAGTTTCATCAGGTAAATCTGGTCACATCGAAGTGATCAACGTGACTTACAACCCTGATGTGGTTAGCTACGAACAGGTGCTTGACCAATTCTTCAGACACATCGACCCAACTGATGACAAAGGTTCATTCGTTGACAGAGGTCCACAATATCGACCTGCTGTTTTCTATCATAATCAGGAGCAAAAAGACGTCGCTCAGAACTTCATGATGGAGATAGACAAGGCTCAAATCTTTGGTGAACCATTAAAAACAGAACTGATTAAGTTTGAAAAATTCTGGCCAGCAGAAGATTACCATCAAGATTATTACAAGAAGAGCAAGGTTCGTTATAACTACTACCGCTACGCTTCTGGTCGTGATCAGTACCTAGATAAAATCTTCGGTGATGATAGAAAAGAAAATCCGAAAACGATCCGTCAGATCATCGATGGCAAAAATGCGACAGCCAATGCTAAGACATACAGCAAGCCGTCTGATGCAGAGATCAAAGCGTCTCTAACTTCACTGCAATACGATGTTACACAAGACGACGCGACAGAGCGCCCATTTGACAACAAATACTGGGATAACAAGCAAGAAGGTATTTACGTTGATATCGTAACGGGTGAGCCTTTGTTCTCTTCAAAAGACAAATACAAATCAGGTACAGGTTGGCCGAGCTTTACACAGCCAATCAGCGAGGCTTATGTCGTAACGACTACGGACTACAAGCTGCTTTACCCAAGAACAGAGGTTCGCAGCAAATTTGGTGATTCTCATCTAGGACATGTATTTAAAGATGGTCCAAAGCCAACAGGTTTACGCTACTGCATGAACTCAGCCGCTATGCGCTTTATCCCAGCAGATAAATTGGCTGAAGAAGGCTATGAAGAATATATTGAAATGTTCGAAGGCTAAATACTAAGAAATTAGAGCTACACCTATAATAACAAAGCCAGCATATCGCTGGCTTTGTTATTACTGACAAAATGTGATTCATTAGCCTGCTAACGTTATTAACCCGTTAACACAGTATCTTCGGGGTATTTCAACAGGGAAGGTTCTGGACGGGCTAACATGTACGCCAAAGTCAAAGGACCAATACGCCCTATTACCATCACAACAATCATGATGTACTTGCCCGGTTCAGTTAAGTTTGCTGTTAATCCCGCTGTTAGGCCAACGGTTGCAAAGGCAGAAATCACCTCAAACATCACGCGATCAAACGCTGCCTTTTCAGTAAGCATTAACAAAAACATCGCAGTGGTTAATAACGCCCCACTGACCACAATAATGGCCAAAGACTTTGTTACCGCTTGCCAAGTCACGGTGCGTTTAAACATCACGACATGCTTTTTCTGACGCAAGAATGTCCAAGTTGCGACAAACGCAACCGCAAAGGTCGAGACCTTAATACCACCCCCAGTGGAAGTCGAACCAGCACCAATCAACATTAGTACTATCATCACCAATAATGCCGGTTGCGTATACTGAGACAAGTCCACACTGTTGAAGCCTGCAGTACGAGCACTCGCCGATTGGAAAAAAGCCGCTAACCACTGACCTTGGATAGAAAGACCTTCCATGGTCGCTGAGTTGTTCCTCTCCAATAACCAAAACATCACCGTACCCACCAACAACAAAGTTGGTGTTGCGGTCAGCATGATCTTAGTGTGCAGATGCAAGTGCTGGAAGCCTCTACGCCAGTTACTCGATAAGTCCCCCACTACCGTGAAGCCTAATCCACCAAATATGAATAAACCCGCCAAAGTACAAATCACCAATGGATCATCAACAAAACTCATCATACTGTCTGAGAACAGCGCGAAACCTGCGTTATTGAATGCAGATATAGCGTGAAAGAGTGCATAAAAGCTTCCCGTTGCCCATCCCATTTCTGGAACCCAACGGAAACAGAGCAACACAAACCCAACAAACTCCGCCACCAACGCAAAGATAATGATCTTCTTAACTAATTTACGAAGGTTAATCTTACGATCTTGCCCTAGCGCTTCCTTCGCCAATGCTTGTTGCTTGAGGCTTAATCTAACACCAAACATATAGAGCAGTACTGCAGACAGGGTCATCTGCCCTAAACCGCCGACTTGCATCAAAAACATCAGCAGTATTTTGCCCGCCAGAGTGAAATGTTCACCCGTATCGACAACACCCAAGCCTGTCACACTGATTGCGGATGTGGCAGTAAATAGCGCATCTGTAAAACTAAGTCCGGTTACAGAAAAGACTGGCAGCGTCAACAAGATTGCAGAAGGGATAAGAACACCTAAGAAACTCGTAAGGATAATCTTTGGCTCTGAGCCTTTGCGCGGCTTTTTATCTGTCTTGAGCGTGTAGAAAGTACCTTTTCGTTTCAACGAATTCATACGGTTACCTTATTACCAATTACTTATTATCAGTTACCAATTGCGCAGCTTTCTAGACAAGGTCTCTTTCGGCCCTGCGATGATCACCACATCACCGATTTCTAAACTGATATCCAGTTCAGGTGCTTTGGTTAGGTTCGGGCCGCGCTTGAAGCCAAGTACTTCAACCCCTACCTCTTTGCACAGCTTTAGGTCGCGAAGTTGCTTACCTAAAAACTTTGAGCCAATAACGATTTCTGTCATCGCTAAGCCACTGCCAAGGTCGATAAATTCGAGAACGCGTCTGTCCAGCATCTTACGAGCAACACGAATACCCATATCTCGCTCCGGCATGATGATATGGTCAGCACCAATCTTAGAGAGGATCTTGCCGTGGAACTTATCATTCGCCTTAACCCAAACTGCTTTTGCTCCAGATTCTTTCACCACCAAAGTCGTTAGAATGCTTGAGTTAACGTCAGAGCCTATCGATACCATCACCATATCGTAATCATCGAGTCTTAACTCTTTCACTGTCTCTTCGCTCGTGCAGTTCGCAACAATCGCTTGTGAAACAAAAGCCGCTGCTTCTTTCACTCGCTCTTCATCAATATCGACGGCCAGTACCTGTGCGCCTGAACTTTGCAGCTCTTTGCAAACAGACAGACCAAATCGCCCTAAACCGATAACTGCATATTGTTTGTCGCTCATTTGAAATCCTGTTTAGAAATTTTAATTACACGGGATAGCCAAACCTACATTAGTTTCTATCTCAAAAAAAGTTAGTTCTGCAAGAATAAGGTTATACTATTGTCATAATCGCTTGATTTATAAAGGTAGAGAACAACTCGAGTTTCTGCTAATTTCCAATTCATAATTTCTGCGGCAGCACACACAATGAATGAATTCATAACCCAAGTACAAACCTACATCAACCAGAGCCATAGTGATTGGGCAAACAGCGTCCTATTTATCACTATTGCGAGTTTTCTCGCTTGGGTAGCTTGGCGAATTATCCATAATCGCTTAGAAATTCTGGTTCAGAAAACCCCATTCCACTGGGACGATCTACTGCTAGAAGCACTAAAAACCCCTGTCAGTACGTTACTTTGGTGTTGGCCTGCTACAGTATCTGCCGGGCTCATCCTTCAAGACCAGTTTGGCAATGAAATCAACTGGTTAAAAACGCTTAAACACATATTAATTATCTGTACCTTCGTTTGGTTTACCTTACGAATGATCACTAACACTGAAGCCTATGTCTTAGAGCAAAAAAACAGAGACGAAACCACAGTACAGGCAATTGCGAAAGTCGCTCGCCTGTTCTTTATGGTGATGGGTGGTCTGACTATCATGCAGGCATTTGGGCTCAGCCTATCAGGCTTACTCACCTTTGGTGGTGTTGGTGGCTTGATCGTCGGTTTAGCGGCTAAGGACTTACTCTCGAATTTCTTCGGTGGCATGATGATTTACTTCGACCGCCCTTTTAAAGTCGGTGATTGGATACGCTCTCCCGATCGTCAAATCGAAGGCACTGTCGAACGCATTGGTTGGCGCATGACCATCATTCGCACCTTTGATAAGCGTCCTTTGTACGTGCCGAATTCTGTGTTCAGTAACATTGTGGTCGAGAATCCATCAAGAATGTTGAACCGCAGAATCAATGAGACTTTTGGGCTGCGTTACCAAGATGCAAACAAACTGGCTCTGATTGTGGATGACGTAAAAGCCATGCTTGAAACGCACCCTGACATTGATGCCAAACAGACGCTGATCGTTAACTTTGATAAGTTCGGGCCATCAACGCTCAACTTCTTTATCTACACCTTTACAAAAACGGTCAACTGGGTGAGATACCACGAAGTTAAACAAGATGTCCTGTTGCAAGTGTTAACGATTATTCATAAGCACAATGCAGATATCGCCTTCCCAACACAAACACTCAAGATCGAAGCGCAAGACATCAACGATTCTCAAGGTGTCATGAATTCGAGCCCTGAAGCTCATCGATAAGCCATAAGCGTGGTAACATGGTGTTAGTAACCCTTTACGCCTAATTACCACTTTATGATTTTACCTGTCATTCTAGCTGGCGGCTCCGGAAGCCGCCTCTGGCCATTGTCTCGCGAGCTCTACCCTAAGCAGTTCCTCAACATTGCGGGCGAACAATCAATGCTTCAGCAAACGCTTCAACGCTTGCAAGGTCTTGAGGACTATCTAACGGATAGCAAGTGCGCTGATCCATTCATTATCTGTAATGAAGAACACCGCTTTATTGCGGCTGAACAAGCTCGATCGGCTAACATCCAACATAGTGGTATTCTGCTAGAGCCCGTCGGTCGAAACACGGCTCCAGCCATCGCATTAGCGGCATTACAAGCCTTAGCTAAATCAACCAATAATGAGCAGGATGCATCAGACCCGATTTTATTAGTACTGGCTGCTGATCATCACATCGCTAACACCTCTGAATTCCAACAAGTGATCAGTCGTGGTGTTGATTACGCGAAGCAAGGCAAACTGGTGACATTCGGCATAACACCCAACGCGCCAGAAACGGGTTATGGCTATATCAAACAGGGGAAACCTCTTTCCCCTCTTGTTCAAGCTGAATCACGTATTACAGAGCAGTCAACCCATCACGCCTATGCCATTGATTGCTTTGTTGAAAAACCTGATAAAGTAACTGCAGAAGAATACATACGTTCAGAGCAATACTTGTGGAATAGCGGCATGTTCATGTTTAAGGCATCCAGCTACCTTGGAGAACTCTCTCAACACCGCCCAGATATTTTGACGGCTTGCAAACTCGCTCTTTCAAAGCAAAATACCGACCTCGACTTTATTCGTATCGACGCAGAAGCATTCAAAAATAGCCCAAGTGACTCTATCGATTATGCCGTGATGGAAAAGACCTCGTACGCCGCAGTGATCCCGATGGATGTTGGTTGGAATGATATTGGCTCGTGGTCTGCTATCTGGGATGTCAGTGATAAGGATGAGCACAACAACGTCATTGAAGGCGATGTGTTAACCGTCGACTCTCAACACAACTACATCCATGCGGAGAATAAGCTTGTCGCGACGGTAGGCGTCGAAAACCTCATTATTGTCGAAACCAAAGATGCAATATTGGTTGCGAACAAAGACAAAGTTCAAGGTGTTAAGTCGATTGTTAGCCAACTGAATCAGGCTGGTCGAACGGAGCATGTCCATCATCGCGAGGTGTTTAGGCCTTGGGGTAAATACGACGTGATCGATCTAGGCAGGCGCGACAAAGTGAAACGTATCACCGTAAAAGCGGGTCATCAGCTTTCACTACAGATGCATCACCATAGAGCGGAACATTGGGTAGTAGTGGCAGGGACTGCGAAAGTAACCAACGATGAGAAAACGTATCTCGTCGAAGAAGATCAATCCACTTACATTCCGTTAGGTCATATCCACAGCCTAGAGAACCCTGGAGACTCACCTCTCGAAATGATCGAAGTACAAACCGGTAGTCATTTAAGTGAAGACGATATCATTCGATATCAAGACAGCTATGGGCGAGATGTTCGAAACCAACAAGCTTCTTCGTCTCAGAACAACAAATCGAAATAAAGCGGCGACAATCAAGTGAAACCAACATTAGACCTTAGCTGCTTTAAGAACAACGATATTCGCGGCATCATTGGTGACCAAATCAATGGGCACTTTGCCTACCTGCTCGGCAAGGCATTTGGAGAGTACGTCCTATCTACGACACCTAAAGCCTCATTCGATGGCTTGGCTCAAGTGGTGATTGGTCGTGATAACCGAGAAACGTCCCTTTCATTGCAAGAAGCCATGACCAAAGGCTTAATCGAGTCTGGAATAACCGTCGTTGACCTTGGAATGACAGGGACTGAAGAAGTCTACTTTGCAACTCGCCACCTTGGCGCCATTGGCGGAACCCAAATTACGGCAAGTCATAACCCAATCAATTACAACGGAATGAAATTGGTCGGCTTGGGCGCTAGCCCGATAAGTAAAAACAGTGGGTTAGATGAAATCAAACTACGCATTAAAGTACTGAATCAAGAGCTGAACAGCGACTTATCTATCGGCCATGTACAACCGAATAACTCTAGCCGATCGACCAGCATTCTCGCCCCTTACGTGGATCACCTGCTCACTTATATAAATCCATACAAACTATCACCGATGAAGGTGGTGGTTAACGCTGGAAACGGCGTTGCAGGACATGTCATCAATGCTTTAGAGGAGCGTTTCAACAAACTCAATGTTCCTGTCACCTTCATCAAGGTACACCATGCCCCTGACGGAAAATTTCCTAATGGCATCCCAAACCCATTGATTAAAGAGAACCAAACAGCGACTCGAAATGCAGTCTTAGCGCATTCCGCCGATCTAGGTATTGCTTGGGATGGTGATTTTGACCGCTGTTTTTTCTTTGACGAAAAAGGCAATTACATTGAGGGTTACTATATTGTTGGTTTGCTCGCTGAAGCTTTCTTGCTAAAAGAAGCGGATGCAACCGTATTGCACGATATGCGCATGACATGGAACACGATTGAAGTCGTCAACAAGCTTGGTGGTAAGGCTATTGCAGTCAAAGCTGGGCATGCGCTCATCAAAGAGAAGATGCGAGAGTTAAACGCGGTGTATGGTGGTGAAATGAGTGCGCACCATTATTTTCGTGATTTTGGGTATTGCGATTCAGGAATGATTCCTTGGCTCTTAGTGATTGAACTGATCTGTGAGACTCAACAATCTCTTCATCAATTGACCAGCTCGAGTATGGATAGATTTCCCTCTTCAGGAGAGATAAACCGTAAAGTTTCAGACCCAGAACAAGTCATGGCTTGTGTGTTGTCGCACTATCAAGTTGATGCCGTTGAGATCGATCACACAGATGGGCTCAGCATGAATATGGGCTCGTGGCGCTTCAACTTAAGAAAGTCCAATACAGAGCCGCTGATACGCCTCAACGTGGAAACCAAGCGAGATAGAGCTTTGCTGTCACTCAAAGTCGACGAGTTACTGTCTTTTCTCATTTAAGAGTACAAGGCACTTTCCGTTTACAACTTAGAGCCACAAAAAAGCCCTTACTAGCAACGGCTAATAAGGGCTTTGAATTTTCAGTCGCTTAGTCGCTGACTGTAATTGGTCTATTTGTTGCGGCGAGCTTCAACAGCGTCTGCCAACTGGCGAAGTACTGTTTCAGTATCTTCCCAACCTATACAAGCATCAGTAACAGATTGGCCGTAAGTTGCAGCTTTACCATCAACAAGATCTTGGCGACCTTCAACAAGGTGAGATTCAATCATCACACCAAAGATAGCTTTATCACCACCTGAAATTTGAGCACTAACGTCATCAGATACGTTCATTTGACGCTTAAACTGCTTAGAGCTGTTTGCGTGGCTGAAATCAATCATTACCTTTTGTGGAAGGCCTGACGCTGCTAGTTCTTCTTTAATTTTACCTACATGCTCAGCGCTGTAGTTTGGCTCTTTACCGCCACGTAAAATGATATGACAGTCAGGGTTACCCACTGTTTCAATAATTGCTGAATGTCCGTACTTAGTTACAGATAAGAAGTGGTGCGAAGCACTTGCCGAACGAATAGCGTCTGTTGCGATCTTGATGTTGCCATCAGTACCATTCTTAAAGCCAACTGGGCAAGATAAGCCAGAAGCCAGTTCACGGTGAACTTGAGATTCAGTAGTACGTGCGCCGATTGCACCCCAGCTGATTAGATCTGCTACGTATTGAGGTGTGATCATGTCTAGGAATTCACTTGCTGTAGGCATTCCCATATCAGTTAGGTCAAGCAATAGCTTACGTCCAAGACGAAGACCATCATTTAGCTTGAACGTATCGTTCATGTACGGGTCATTGATTAGGCCTTTCCAACCAACAGTTGTACGTGGCTTTTCAAAGTAAACACGCATTACGATTTCTAGGTTATCGCCTAGTTCGTCGCGTAGCACTTTCAAACGTTTACCATACTCAAGCGCAGCTTCTGTGTCATGAATAGAACATGGGCCAACAATAACAAGCAAGCGGTCGTCGCTTTCTTCTAGAATATTGTGGATCGCTTTGCGGCTTTCAAAGGTTGTAGAAGAAGCAACTTCTGTCGCTGGAAACTTTTCTAAAACAGCAACAGGTGGTAATAACTCTTTTACTTTGTTAATTCTTACATCATCAGTCTGGAACATTGCTTACTTCTTCCTTTTTTCTATCCTTGAGCTGAATGTACGTTGTCTCACGTAACTTTCTATCAGCACTAATCTTCTTGTTCCCTGTAACTTAACTAGTAAAAACTCTAGTTTCAATCACTAATTGAAAATAAACGCAATTTTTTTTGTGTTTTATATTTAAAACACCCTGTATACCATTATTTACACGCTATCGATTGCGTAATTTATGACAGGTTAAGAACGGTTATACTTCAAGCTTCACCATACATGTAAAATTATGCAGAACTTGAAAATAAAAAAGCTCACGTGATTAACGTGAGCTTCTAACTAATTACATTTTTTTCAATGGCTTGACAACGCTATCAAGCCCTTCAATTTTCAATGCCAAACACAGCTTGAGTAAGTCCCCTAACTCACCAGAGGGAAAACCTTTTTTATCGAACCACAGTAAGTATTCCTCCGGCAGATCGATCAATATACGACCAGCGTATTTACCAAATGGCATTTGCATTCTAGCAAGTTTAATCAGGTTCTGTTTCTCTAGCATTACAGGCTCTTTCTAGGCTTTTTCTATTCTTTGTAGAGTATCACCTAAACGCTCAACCCAATAGTTGATTGCATCTTTGGCATCATCCAGTGAATCAATCATTGTCGAGAAGTCTTTATTGCCTGCTTCACGGTCAATGGCTGCAAACAACGGTGTACCCTCTTGAGCATCACTTACCAAGAGCTCAACGCTGGCGCTTCCCACATTGGTGTGCTCTCCGGTCGTGACCTTAGATATGGTAGACATCGCAAGACCAAACGGCAGTACACTACTGGTCACAGCTAAGATGGGGTTGGGTGTTTCAACGTTACTCAAGGCAATGCTTAGACGCAGCGTCTTCCCGGTAGGCTCATCGACAATCGTTTTATGGGGCGATATTTTCTCTTCCAAACGTGCAACCATGTGATCAGTGAGTTCCTGAATGTCTTCCTGCTCTAACGATCCTTCTTCTGCTAGTACAAAAATTTGGTCGATCACCACTGAGTCATACTCATCAAGTTTGGCTTTCAGGCGTTGTGAATCACGTAACCCTATCCTTGCCCATACAAGATCGACGCCTCCATCAGGTCCGACGCTAAAATCTTCATAGCTGGTGAATTTGGTTGCGGTTTTAATTGGGCCGCCTGCACAACCAAACAAAAAGATGCTGGTTGCAACAAGCAAGAGAAGTTTTAAAGGTGTCATAGCGCACTTCGGTTAAATTTATGAATCTAAACAAGTATGCCATACCCTATGTGAAAAGATTGTAGAAAAAGGGGTTAAAACTCAGAGCTATCTCTAAAATTAGTCATGTTGCACAGTGTGTGCATACTCGACAATCACTTGATTACCTTCAATGTAAGCATTTTGAATCTCACCATCTACACTCATTCGGCTTTTCAAATACACCACTTTAGGCCCAGATTGGTTGCCTTCTTTGAGTGAAGGGAACACATTCCTAGGTTCTAGATGAAGTAAACGACAAAAGTGGCTAATAAAAGACATCGTTAATGGCGTCTCGCCTCTCAACACTCTAGAGAAATCAAGCTGGTTCATTCCTAGCTTTTTTGAAAACTCCATCTGCGTAATTCGCATTCTCGATTTTTGTGACATCCAAGTTTGATACAGCGCGTCTCTATCTTGTTCTGTGAATTCCATACTGCTTCCTTTATATAACTTATACCAATCAATTGTCCGGCTTTTCATACATGGCGTGTCAGGGTTTGGTTAGTGGAAATCAAAGGTTTGGTTTTGATATGCGCGCAATTGTCGTATAGAACGAAACACAATCACCAAAATCATTCACAAAAACGATTAGAGCAAATACTTTCTTCATTTATATCAATAATTTATACGTTAACGAACTAAACATATAGCAAGTTAATTTGTATTAAGAATTAAAAGTTCGAGATTAGCATTCCACATTTCAATCGATTGATTCGCATTTATAAAACGGGTTGGCTACATTCCGCTTGCTTAAACGCACTTCTGGCAAACTATTTGAAAGAATAGGACGCAAAGCCACCGGTCTGTCGACAAATATTCTGTCTATGATAGCGGGGCCGCCACTTAATAGGATTTAAGTGTCAATGCATGCCCGAGTGTTCTCTTTTTTTGTCGGCCAAATACAGTAAGGACAAATAATGAAACAACTCCCAAAAAAATCACTCATCGCGCTATCGCTACTTAGCGTAAGCGGTGCAAGCTTCGGTCACGGTTATGTTTCGGCATACGATAATGGCGTAGCAGAAAGCCGTGTCGCGCTATGTAAATTCCCAGCGAGTGATACACAAGAGAAAAACACGAACTGTGGCGGTATCCAATACGAACCACAAAGTGTAGAAGGCCCTGAAGGTTTCCCTGAAGTCGGCCCTGCCGATGGAAAAATCGCCAGTGCGCAATCGTCTTTAGCGGCAGCGCTAGACGAGCAGACTGCAGATCGCTGGGTTAAACGTCCTATCAAGTCGGGATCTCAATATTTTGAGTGGACGTTCACTGCCAACCACGTGACTAACGACTGGAAATACTACATTACTCAACCAGACTGGAACCCAAACCAGCCTTTGGCGCGCAGCTCTTTTGACTTAACGCCATTCTGTGTTGTTGAAGGCAATGGGCAACAACCACCTATGCAAGTAAGCCACTTGTGTAATGTTCCAGAGCGCGAAGGTTATCAAGTGATCCTTGCGGTATGGGACGTAGGTGATACTGCGATGGCTTTCTACAACGTTATCGATGTGAAATTTGATGGCGACGGCCCTATCATTCCTGATTGGGATCAAGGCGGTCAAATCAACCCAACTCAAGATCTAAACGTTGGTGATGCTGTTTACACTCGTGTCTTCGATCAATCGGGTGAGAACGCTTCATACAGCACTGAGCTCGTCATTGAGAGTAACGAGCAAGGCAAAGCAAATAACTGGTCTTACGCGCTTGCCTCTAAGATCAACAAAGAACAAACGCAAATCAAAGCAGGTCAGCTGAATGACCAAGGCGATTTCGCACCCATTTATGGTACGAACCCTGTTTATCTAAAAGCCGGTTCTGGCTTTAATAGCGTCGAGATCGGTTACAAGATTGATACTCCAGAGCCGGAGCATGAGCTAGCAGTGACAGGTCTAGAATCTGAGTACATTATTGATGAAAACCAGCCAACACAGCTTGATCTAACATTAGAAGCAACTGGCGATATTCAAGCAGAACTGACGGTGTACAACCATCACCGCGAAGCACTTGCTTCTCAAAAATCAGAACTGGCAGACGGACAAGTTGAAGATGTTCAACTCACTCTGTCTAAATCGGAGGCTGGCCACCATATGCTTGTGGTTGTGACTAAAGATGACCAAGGTAACTTAGTGGATCAGAACACGCTTGATTTCCACCTAATGGACGAGCAAACACCGCCACCCGCAGGCGATTACGACTTCGTATTTCCTGAGAGCATTGAGTCTTATACAGCAGGTACTAAGGTACTGAGCAGCGATGGTGGCGTTTATCAGTGTAAAGAGTTCCCATACTCTGGTTACTGTGTTCAATGGACTCCAACAGCAACTCAATACGAACCAGGTGTTGGTTCACACTGGCAAGATGCTTGGAACAAAGTGGACTAATTACTAGCCAGTCACTTACTTTCTAGTAGGTACGAGCTAGTAATCAGTAAAACAAAAAACGGATGCCTAGAGCATCCGTTTTCTTATTCAGTAAAAGTAGAAACACCAGTTATCAAAGTAGAAATATCAGCTATCAAAGTAGATAGTGGTCCGCCAGCAAAGCGACAAACAAGAGCATGAGATGATAAATGGAGAATTTAAAAGTCTTCATCGCCATATTAGGCTCGTCACGATATTTAAGTACCCAAGCGTGATAAACAAACCCGCCGTTTAACACCAAAGAAGCACTCAGATATATCCAGCTACTCATGCCAACCAACACCGGCAATATACATACGATGCTAAGCAACAAGGTATAGAGCAGAATGGATGTTTTGGTGTAGGCGATCCCATGCGTCACAGGCAACATCGGGATGTTCACCTTAGCGTATTCATCACGACGATGAATCGCCAACGCCCAAAAGTGCGGAGGCGTCCAGATAAAGATGATCATCACCAACAACCAAGCGTTTGAATGCAGCTCATTGGTGACCGCCGTCCAGCCCAATAACGGAGGCATTGCACCTGCGATCCCTGCAATCACAATGTTTTGCGGCGTAGCCCGCTTCAAGTACATGGTATAAATCACCGCATAGCCTAATAAGCTCGCAAAGGTTAACCAAGCAGTGAGTTGATTAACCCACACCACTAATGTGACAAAGCCAAGCAAACCAATGCCAGCAGCAAAGCCGAACACACGCACACTGCTGAGTTCTCCTGACGGCAATGGACGTCGGTTTGTGCGAGTCATTTGCCCATCGATCTTTTTGTCGATCAAATGGTTAAATGCCGCTGCCGAGCCTGCCATCAACCCTATTCCGATCATTCCAAACAGAGTTTGCTGTAAAGGTAATCCGTTAGGCACCGCTAAACACATACCAACCAGTGCCGTCAGCAACATCAAAGCCACTACCTTGGGTTTGGTCAGCGTTAAATAGACCTTCCAAGTAGCTTTGTTTTTCGAGGCCAGCTCATTTTTTAGAGCACTTTCTCCGTTGGTTGCTATCTCTTGGCTGACAGTTATCTCTTGACTGGCAGCGAGATCTTGACTTAAAGCTGCGCCTTGAACCACCACTCCATGTTGTGTTGATGTTCTAGTGACCATGATTACCTCCTTGTAATACATCGTTCTTCATCAAGTACTCACTCGGTTGACGTTGCCAAACCACAAAGTTTGTAACAACCATGGTGACAAGTAACAGAGCAGCCACCAAATTATGCAAAACGGCTACCGAGATCGGTAGGTGAAACCATACATTGCTGATCCCCAAACTGACCTGTGCAAACAACACTATCGCCAAAGTGACAGCCAGCTTTCTTTGCGGTCCTTTTTCAAGCTTCCAAAGCTGATAAACAATCATCAACACCGTAAGTGTGGCAGCGATAGCCCCGAACCTGTGCATGACATGTATAGTTAATCGCGCGGGATATTCCAACACACCAAACTCATAGTTATCATGGCCGTGTTGAGCAAAATCAAAGGCATTCTTGAAATCTAAATAGCTCATCCAGTTACCTTCACAAATAGGTAATTGGGTACACATCAGAGCGGCATAATTAGACGATGTCCACCCACCAAGTAATATCTGACCAATCACAACGATTAATCCAAACAATGCCCAAGCTTTAAGAGATGAATGGGAAATGGATTCACTAAAGTGATGTTGGACATTAGACAGGCGACAATAGAGTAAACAGAGCAGCGACAGCAGCGTGAACCCGCCCATAAGGTGTGCCATCACCACAACAGGCATCAGCTTTAGAGTAACCGTCCACATACCTAACAGGGCCTGAAAAATCACAGTGGCGGAGATAAGCAAAGGAAGTCCAACAGAGGTAATGTTCTTTTTGATGCACCAAGCAACAACAACGAAGATAAACAATCCAAGTGAGCCAGCAAAGTAACGATGTATCATCTCTATCCATGCTTTATCTGCTTCAAGAGCTCGTTCCGGGAATTGGAGGTTGGCTTCACTGATTGCCGCAGTATTCGATGGTACGGACAAATTACCGTAACATCCTGGCCAATCAGGGCAGCCAAGACCAGCATCCGACAAACGAGTATAAGCACCGAGCACAATAACAGTGAGTGTAAGTAAAATAGTCAGCCTCATGATTACCATGAGTAATTTGGGCGCTCCATTTTGCATCGCTTATCTCCCTATTTCGAATCGCTGACAACACATCATCACTGATTAACCTACACGTGATAATTTGAGTAACTTCCTTAGATCGTGGATCATCCCTTTGGATTGGCTAACTAATTGAGACGGTTCAGAAACGCTCTTATACTCCATAACAAGCTGGCCCAGTGGGTCAATAATCACAATCGATGCAGGAGCAAACTCAGCTCTCAGTTGGTCTCCACCAGCAAGAAACTCCAAGTCAGGCTTGTTAATGGTTCCCTTCAAAGAAACGCCCTCAGCCACAAAAACCACCGCCGTGACTCGCTCTTTGTTCTTACCTAAAGCCAAGTAACTCTGATTAAGGTAGTGTAATTGTTGTTCACATAGGCTTTCGCATTCAGTCGGGGCGATATATCCGACCAACCAACCTTCTTCAGCCACAGGCAACGTGATACCAACATCTTCCAAGGTCATCCTTGGCTCAACAAGTTCTCCGGAATTGGTGACGCCTGCTGTGTACCAATGCTGCTCCAGCACGGTTTTAGCAATAATGGCAGGTAAAGCAAAAATCAGAATCAGTCCTATCAACATCACACGACCTTTCGAGCGACGCTTCTGCAATAACCGCGTCTCTTCTTCTGTTTTGCTTAAAGCTTGAGGTTTATCCATGTTAGTCCCCTACCTTGGGTGTCCCTTTCATATACCGATAACCAATTAACACCATCAAAAACAGCAATACCCCTGCCATTACGAACCATTGAACTGAGTAACCAAAATGCTTTTCAGATTTCATTGCCGTTGGCCGCCATAGAAACTCATAAGGCCATGAATCTAAGTTCTGCGGTTGAAAAACAAAGGGCATAACTTCTTGTTTACTGTATTGAGATAGCTCTTCGATATTAAGATTCTGAATGCGCTTAGGTGTCGTTTCCTCTAGACCTAATGTTTGACTCAGAGGGTTAATCGACCGTGTGTACAAACGCCCAGACATCGCGGTTGGTAATACAATGTCGCCTAACTTCGGTAACTCTCTTCTGTCATTACTCGCCGCAACAAACCCAAGATCGATCAGAATCCGTTTATCTGCACCTTGCGACTGAATATTGCCCAGCATGTAAATCACATAACCAACGACACCTTGATTGATCTGATTATCTAACAAGAAGACCAAACCGCTTTGTGCTGCCAGAGTGATGTTGACCTTTTGCCCATTCCAAATCTGACGGGTTAAATCGACTTGAGTTTGTGTGCTTCCCCGCTGCCAATCGCTGATCACTAACTCTAAATCCTTGGGCGATTGCTGAGCTCTTTCTAACAATTGCTGTTCATAGCTTAGTTTCTCGTTACCTCGGTCTAACTGCCACAAACCTAACTTGATTAAAATGCCGACTGAAACCACAGTTAAAACAACCGCTACCCAAAAACCTTTACTGCGGAACTTGTGTTCATCATCAATCAATCGGTTTGGAGTTATCACTATGGCGTCATCTACCTTTGTGTTGTTATTTAAAGTTGTATTGGTCGCTTTGCTGTTTTTCATCGCTTTCAACTTGATGAAAGGTCTAATCCAAATCGCCTCAGGTAAACACAACGGAAAAAGACTGAGTCACTTCTTAGGTCGCCGTGTAATGTTGTCTGCCATAGTGGTGCTGTTACTTCTGCTTGCTTTGGCTTCTGGGGTCATCACTCCTAGCCCTCGTCCTTATTAATTCGGCTTACGCTCAGTGATCATCAGATTCGTGTTGTCACTAAAGCACGTACACAAACACGAACAGACCTAACCAAACCACATCAACAAAGTGCCAATACCAACTGCCCGCTTGGAACGCAAAATGGTCTTTCGGAGTGAAATGGTCTTTCGCAACTCTCATCAGTAACACAATCAAAAAGATCGTACCTAAACAGACATGTAAACCATGGAATCCAGTCAATAAGAAGAAAGTGTTGCCGTAGATTCCGGATTGAAGTGTTAGCCCCATCTCTTGATAAGCATGAACATACTCTTCAACTTGGAAGAACAGGAAGAACCCAGCCAGCACAATCGTGATTTCTAGCCATACGATCAATGCCATACGTTTATTTTGTTCAAGACTGATATGTGCCATGTGCAGCGTCACAGAGGAAAACAACAGAATAATGGTGTTCTTGAGAGGGATACCTTGCCAAGGCATGGCTTGGGTCGTGACGCCATCAGGGGTGGTTGTTAAAGGCCAAATAGATTGGAACATCGGCCACAACACCTCATGGGTCATCTCGTTGTTTCCTGCCCCACCAATCCATGGCACAGAAATCATCCGAGCGTAGAAAAGCGCACCAAAGAAAGCGCCGAAGAACATGATTTCAGAGAAAACAAACCAACTCATACCCTGTCTAAAGGAACGTGATATCTGCTCAGAATAGAGCCCACTCAACGATTCCGTGATGACGTTACTAAACCAACCGGCAAGCATATACAGCAGCACACCAAAGCCAACAAACAGCACCGCTTTCCCAAACACACCACTAGCAGAGTCGGTCTCCATGTGTTGAACCGTTAAGCCCGCGCCAACCGCGACAAGAAACAGAGCAATAGCCCCGACCAGAGGCCAGTGACTTTGATGTGGAACGAAATAAACTTCCTTTTTAGAACTCATCGCTCAACTCCTTATGTTGATACTGGTTCTGTAAATCCCTAATTACTTGCGAGTGTCTCAGCTTGAGGCTGACTCTTGTTCAAGCCAACATCACTCGTGATATTAAACAAGGTGTAAGAGAGAGTAAGCGTATGAATCGATTCTGGGATCTCAGGTTCGATGTAGAAGATCAGCCCCATCTCTGCGCTCTTGTGTCCGTCCAGAGGCTGCTGGTTAAAGCAGAAGCACTCCATTTTATTAAAATATGTCGCCCCATTTCCGGGAGACACCGATGGCACCGCTTGCCCAACTAACGAAAGACCTGATAAGTTTTTCGCAATGTAATTCGTTTGAACCACTTCCCCAGGGTGAACCTCTATCACTCGAGTTTCAGGCACAAACTGCCAAGGCATATCTGGCTTGATGTGGGACATGAACTCTACTCGAACCGTGCGAGAATAATCAGGTTGCATTCCTTGAGGCTGAACCGCTGAAACCGTGTTGGTTTTCCCGTTGATCCCCAAGGCTTCACACATCACGTCATACAGAGGAACCAGAGCGAAACCAAAGCCAAACATGCCAATCACACTCAGCACCAAGTAGCCCGTCAATTTCTTTATCGAGCGTTTAGGTAATGGCTGGTTATTGCTGTCTTGTTGGTGGTTTTTGTTATCGCTCATACGCCTTCCCCTTAATCAATTTTAGGTGGATGAGTAAAGGTGTGATGAGGCGCTGGGCTTGGTACAGTCCACTCAAGGCCTTCCGCTCTGTCCCATGGTTTGCTTGGTGCAGGCTCTCCGCCTCTGACACATTTGATCGCCAACCATAGGAAAATCAATTGCGATAAACCAAAGGCGAAGCCACCAATCGAAACGACTTGGTTAACGTCAGCAAACTGAATCGCGTAGTCAGGGATTCGGCGAGGCATGCCCGCTAAACCTAAAAAGTGCATAGGGAAGAAAAGTACATTGACCGATATGACTGATGTCCAGAAATGCCACAAGCTGAGTTTGTGGTCGTACATATGCCCAGTCCATTTCGGCAGCCAATAATAAGCTGCAGCCATGATGGAGAACACAGCCCCCGTCACCAACACATAATGGAAGTGAGCCACCACAAAGTAAGTATCGTGATATTGGAAATCAGCAGGTACGATAGCGAGCATAAGTCCCGATAGCCCACCAATTGTAAACAGAACAATAAAGGCAATCGCAAACAGCATTGGGGTTTCAAACGTCAAAGCTCCTCGCCACATCGTAGCCACCCAGTTGAATACTTTCACACCGGTCGGCACCGCAATCAGCATGGTGCAATACATGAAAAACAACTCTGCAAATACCGGCATTCCAGTGGTAAACATGTGGTGCGCCCAAACCAAGAACGACAGCAATGCGATACTACAAGTCGCGTACACCATCGAGTGGTAACCAAACAGACGCTTGCCACTGAATGCAGGAATGATCGCAGAGATGATACCGAACGAGGGCAAAATCATGATGTACACTTCGGGGTGTCCAAAGAACCAGAAGATGTGCTGGAACATCACAGGATCCCCACCACCCGCAGCATCAAAGAAGCTTGTTCCAAAGTATTTATCGGTTAATACCATTGTGACCGCGCCCGCCAGCACGGGCATGACGGCGATAAGCAAGAAAGCCGTAATTAACCAAGTCCACACGAACATAGGAAGCTTGAACCAAGTCATTCCCGGCGCGCGCATATTCACGATGGTGACGATTACGTTAATCGCCCCCATGATCGAACTGATCCCCATAATATGAACGGAGAAAACAAATAGAGCAGTGCTATCTGGGCCGTAAGTTGTGGAAAGCGGCGCGTAGAATGTCCAACCAAAGTTCGGCCCCCCCCCTTCCGTAAACAAAGAGCCAATCAAGATCAAAAACGCAAAAGGCAGGATCCAAAAACTCAGGTTATTCATACGGGGCAACGCCATATCCGGCGCGCCAATCATCATCGGGATCATCCAGTTAGCCAAACCCGTAAATGCAGGCATCACGGCACCAAATACCATGATCAAACCGTGTACCGTGGTCATTTGGTTAAAGAAGTCTGGTTCAACGAGCTGCAACCCCGGTTGGAATAGCTCAGCGCGGATCACCATCGCCATCGCGCCGCCCGTTAAAAACATCGCAAAGCTAAACCAAAGGTAAAGGGTACCTATATCTTTATGGTTGGTTGAGTACAACCAGCGAGCCCAACCTTTTGGTGCCGCGTGAGAGTCATGATCATCAATGATAGTATCGGTGTCACCTAAAACGCCTTCGCTTATATGGCTCAACGTTTGCTCGTCAGCGGGAGCCGATTTTACAGGTTTATCGATTGGTGAACTCATAACTGCTCCTTTGCATCACTTTGTGCTTCATCCGTTGAGCTTTCTGTTCCGCCTGACTGTTTAACCTTGTAAGCGTTAATATCTGAAGCCTGAACAACGTCACCAGTATCATTACCCCAAGCGTTTCTTTGGTACGTTACAACCGCTGCAATTTCTTTCTCTGTTAACTGGTTATCGAATGCTTGCATCGCCGTGCCTCCACGACCATAGACGATGGTATCGATATGGACATCAACATCACCAAGCGCAACAGGACTTCCTTTGATGGCAGGAAATGCCCCAGGGATACCTTCACCGTTCACTTGGTGACAAACCGCGCATCGAGTTTTATAAACGTCTTCACCTAATACATTCAACTCGTCTAAAGAAAGTGACGCGTCTAATGCATCTTTCGCCGCTTGCTGTGCGGTTAATTGCAACTCTTTCTGCTCAGCTAACCATGAATCGAATTCTTGCTCTTCCATTGCATGTACCACAATCGGCATGAATCCGTGCGCCCGACCACACAACTCCGCACACTGGCCTCTGTATACACCCGGTTCATCTATTTTGGTCCACGCCTCATTAATAAAGCCGGGAACCGTATCTTTCTTAACCGCAAACGCTGGCACCCACCACGAGTGAATAACATCGTCTGATGTCATCAAGAAGCGGACTTTGCGATTAATCGGCAATACCAATGGCTTGTCTACTTCAAGTAGATAATGAGCGCCTTTGGCCTCTATGCCTTCAATCTCTTTATCGCTGGTTGCAAGTAAGCTAAAGAACTCAACATCTTCACCAAAATAGCTGTAATGCCATTTCCATTGTGAGCCAGTAATTTTGATTGTTAGGTCTGATTGAGAGGTGTCTTCCATCGCTATCAAGGTTTTCGTTGCCGGAATGGCCATAGCGATAAGAATAATGATGGGGATGACGGTCCAAAGAATTTCTACTTTCGTACTTTCGTGGAAATGGGCAGCAACCGCGCCCTTCGACTTTCGATGCCTAAGAATGGAATAGAACATGACGCCAAATACAATGAACGCTATCGCGCAACAGATGTAGAAGATCAACATATGAAGTTCATACACCTGACCGCTAATATCTGTCACCCCACGCGTCATGTTGTATTCGCTACTTGCGCTGACTAGAGGGGAAACAAAAGCGACAACAAAACTATTCAACAGCAACGCTAGCCTGACCAGTAATCTCTTCAAAAGATCTCTCCTCATCCATCCTAATTGGATACTTGCGACCTATGTGTCGTTGTTTGCCTAACGACACTCATTGTTAATCCGACTACACATCAAAGGCTGAATCCCAAGCTACGCATTACTTAACGCTTTAACCTTAATTCGTCAGTTCGCATCACAAAACTATACGAACTTATACGGTTCAAAAACGTTCAAGGTTTTAACCAAAGATTCAAATACGACGAAATTGTTAGTTTTTGTTATATTTATGTAAAAGGCTAGTTAGTGATATCCAATTGTTCAAGGTAAGTTTACTTACTAAACAGTCAATTATTTGAAGTCGCTTGACCCATAAGCCCTTCCTCTTCCCTTGCTGTTGGAATTTATTTTAAATTGAGTTTTACGATTGCCTTAATAGAAATAATAATCAATATCATTTAATTTAAAGCAACAGTAAGTCATCCCGACATTAAAAGGTTTAGTGATTATGCAAGATGCTATGAACTGGTTAGCGAGAGATCCAGATCCAAGAACTCGTGAAGAGCTTCAACATCTCATCGATAAGAAAATGCACGCCGAGCTCCAAGATCGTTTTACACAACGATTAGAATTCGGTACTGCAGGCCTGCGCGGCAAAGTAGGATGCGGCCCAAATAGAATGAACCGCTTGGTGATACAAGAAACGGCGACAGGGCTTGGCCATTACTTAATTGAACATGTAGCCAATGCAGCGATTCGTGGTGTGGTGGTTGGTTATGACGGACGTCTGGATTCTAAACAATTCGCCATCGATACCGCTTCAGTACTGACGGCTTTAGGAATTAAGGTTTATTTGACCGCGAACGTGGCGGCAACACCGATTGTTGCCTTTGGTATTGAACACTTCAACGCAGCCGCCGCTGTCGTTGTGACAGCCAGCCACAACCCACCTGAATATAATGGGTTTAAGGTCTATTGGGAGAATGGTGCTCAAATCATTCCACCACACGATGCGGGCATCGCCGATGAGATTGACGTCGCGTCAACCAAACCAATCCCACTAATCAGCCTCAGTGACGCTGAAAAGCAAGGGAACTTAGTTTGGTTAACCGAGGGTTACTATCAAACCTATCGCGCTGCGATAAATCAAAGCCCTTATGTACGTAACGACATCGATTCAGCGCATACGACCGTGACCTATACGGCCATGCATGGTGTCGGTGCACAAATGGCAGAAGATCTTCTGCACGATGGTGGATTCCATAAAGTATTCAGCGTGGCGGAACAACGAGAGCCCGATGGTCACTTCCCGACGGTTAACTTCCCCAACCCAGAAGAAAAAGGCGCGATGGATCTCGTCGTCAATTTAGCGAAAAGTGTCGATGCCGACATCGCTTGCGCCAACGATCCGGATGCAGACCGATTTGCCGTTGCGGTTAGAACCGATGATACAGTTAGAACTGATGAAGCCTCATACAAGATGCTGACTGGCGATCAAGTCGGTGTGTTATTTGCTCATTACTTGCTATCGAAGCCTCATACAAAAAACCAATTAGTTGGCAACAGTATTGTCTCTTCGACCTTACTCGAAAAAGTCGCCAACTCTCATGGTGCTACCTACTTCCAAACACTGACTGGCTTTAAATGGTTAGCGAATATCGGGATGCAGTTGGAAGATGAGGATAATGAATTCTTGTTTGCCTATGAGGAAGCGCTGGGCTACACAATTGGTACTCAAGTGCGCGACAAAGACGGGCTTTCTGCGCTGGTAGTATTTGCTCAACTGGTTGAAGAGTTAAAGTCTCAAGGTCGAACCGTTTGGGATCTTCTGGCTCAAATTTCGTTGGAACATGGTGTCCATACCAATGCTCAGCGCAGTATCGCTCTTGATCCGGATTCACCGTCGATAGGTTCAAAACTTAGATCGGCACAACCTAAAACCATTGGTGGCGTAACTGTCTCGGTAATTGAAGATCTGCAATCTTCTTTGCGATACATCGTTGGTGGCGATACAGAAACCATTAACTTGCCAACGAGTGACGTATTGATTTATCACTTGGAGGATGGTTCTCGAATTATCGTTCGACCTTCTGGCACAGAACCAAAAGTAAAAGTCTATTATGAGACGGTGACAAAGTTTGAGGGTTCAGAAACGTACGATGAAGCTCGTCAACGTGGAGAAGAGTATACAAATAACTTGATTGAACAACACCAGCAAGAACTCAGTGCTTAAGCGTACAGTTCAGTTCAGTGTGAAGCTTATATCTGCTGAAATAAACTAGCCGGTGAAACATACAAACCATCAAAACAAAAATGGACGCTCATTAGCGTCCATTTTTCGTTTTATTTACACTGCAACTAGCCGATAAAAGAAGACAGCATCCAAATAGCTAAAACGATGAATACAGCGCCCATCACCTTTTGTTGATACGTACGAAACTTTGCGTTTTCCACAAGAGATTTACCAACCGTGCCCACTAAAGCAACCAACAAGAAATTGAATGTCAAACCAAGAACATTCAACAGCAAGCCCAGCATCAACATCTGCTCACCTGACGTAGCTTCAATATTGGTAGACACAAACTGAGGTAAGAACATCACAAAGAAAATCAGAGCCTTAGGGTTAAGTAAGTTACTAATCAATGCTCTTTGGTAGTAGGTTTTCGCAGCGGAGTTATCACTGAGTTCAGGCGCATTCCCCTGCTCGGTTCGCAGGCAATCCCAACCCATTTTTAACAGATAAGCACCACCCAACAAGTTCAGGGCTTTTAAGGCAATAGGACTCATGGCAATCAACGCTGACACGCCCATAGCTGCCAATACAGTCAGAATAATCCCTGAGGTTGCATTGCCTAGGCTTGCAAACACACCGACTTTTCGGCCATAACTCATGCTAGAGCTGGCAATAAGCAGCATATCTGGGCCAGGTAAAAGAAGAAGTGCAACAACGGCAGTAAGGTAGACAGGCAATATAGCTAAATCGATCATGGGTTTCAGTATTGATAAAAACGGAGTCGGATTTTATATCAATTACCAACACCCTTCCAGATGCAATCAGTTGTCATGAGTGAATTATTTCGAATTAAACACCACCAATCAACAATAAAGCCAATTTATTAACTTTGGAAATTAGGCTAATTAGCTCGCTACCCACTCAATTTCAATCAATGTAACTTCACCGCACTTTAGGCGACCAAGGAATATATCACCTCGATGAACTTCACCAACGCCCTTAGGAGTGCCCGTCATCACTACATCACCGTCTAGCAGCGTAGTGTAAGAAGATAACTCTTCGAGGATAGTTTGAGGAGCATAAAGCATTTGTTCAACATGCCCTTTTTGCACACGGACACAGTTGATAAATAGCTCTAGATTTAAATCCGAGAGATCCAAGTTAGTGGTGGGAACAAAACGACTTAGAACAGCCGAACCGTCGAAGGCTTTGGCTCTCTCCCAAGGTAAACCTTTGGCTTTCAAAGTACTTTGCAGTTCACGCTTAGTCAGGTCTAAACCTAACCCTACTGCGGAGTATTCACCATTTTCAACAATGAAACAGATTTCAGCTTCGTAATGCAGAGCTTCTTGGTGGAAGGAACTTAGAGAGGAGGTGACGCTCGTACTCGGTTTGTTGAAAACAACCATAGCATCAGGGATAGCATTGTTGAGTTCTTCAATATGATCCACGTAATTGCGCCCAACACATAATACTTTTGTTGGTACTGCCGTTCGTTTGGAGTTCATCAACTGTTCTTGATCTACAACGCTGCTCATAGTTTATCCCTGAACTATTTTAAGGAGTTCAGAGTTTAACGCATCATAAAGACAGAATCTTTGACAAGATGGTAGCGAAGTTCAAATTTCTGATCTTGAGCTCAATTTGTTGATTTGGCTAATTTTAGACAGTTTTCGATGCCATGAGCATCTAACACTTGAAGGGAGAAACCACTAGTTTCGAACAACTCGATAAATTGAGAGTTCTAATCACAGGATTGTATTTATTGCATTGATTGTATTTTACGTAGAACAGAACGAAAAATGCCCTCTCCAATCGAAAGATCAGAGAGGGCTTAGCATGGTGTCTAGGACAGTATCCTAAAAGGTAAACTTAAGGAGTAAACACTATGCTAAATAAGTCTGCGACTTATAGGTAGTAACGAGCACCCATTAACCATTGGTCGTCAGCTTTTTCTTTGTAAACGCCAGAACCTTGTAGGTCGAATTGGTAACCAGCAAAGCCTACGAACTGAGACGTAAAGTTGTATTCAGCTTGTAGAGCAGTTGTAGCAAACACTGTTTCGCTCATCTTGTCATCTTCTACCGCTTCATAGTTAACGCTTAGGTTAAGGCTGTTAGATAGAGCGTAAGAAGCTAGTAATTCAACTGCAACTGACTCTTCAAGAATCTGACCGTTACCAGAGTTCATGTAGTTGTTCATTGCGTATACGCCAGCAAGGTAAAGACCTTCAGCGCCGTATGAACCGTAAGTTGCACTTAGAACATTAGAATCAGCAGTTTTTGAACCAGATACGCCAACATAATCAACGTCACCTGTGTTGTATGCATAGTTAACTGTAAAGTCAGCAATTGCGTAGTTCAAAGCGATTTGACCACGGTTACCGTATTCATTCAAACCGTCAGCTTTACGACCTTGCCACGCAACAGCTGCGCTTAGAGAACCAGCGTTGCCGAAGTCGATAGCGTTGCCGTAACTCACCATTTCTTCGCCACGACCAGTACCTAGATTACCGTGATCTTCGTAGATGAAGTCGTTCGCGAATGCGATTGGCATATCTGCTACGCCAGCAACATTGTAGTAAGGTGCCCATTGAGTACCTACTGCTGCACGACCGTAATCGTCGTGAGAAAGACCAATGTAGCCAAGACGAGTTGTGAATGACTCATCACCGCCGTCAAGCATGTTTAGCGCCCATTCACCTTTAGCATCAGCAGTAAAGCCGTTACCAAGCTCATGAGTTGCACCGAAGTTGATACGTGGAGAAACAGACTCAACACCAATATCATCACTACCTAGACGGTCGCCACTGTTTACATCACCAACCGCAACTGACACGTGACCGCCAACAGAGAATGTTGTGCCGTCTTCGTTATAAAGTTCTACTGCAACTGCCTGTGTACCAAATACCGCACCAGAAATTGCTAGCGCTAAAAGTTTCTTATTCATTGTCATATCCATTATGTAACTGGGTGAGTTATTCACTAACAACCTCCGTGCTTTAGGGAGAAGTTGTTACCTGCGTTTAACAAGTAGGAAAACACTAATCTATGAATGTCGAAAAAGTTGCATTAAAATATATAAAATAACAAAAACAATACTATAAAAAACAAAAATACATTTCAAAACAAATGCTTAAATTAATTAAAATGGTGATTTTTTGTGTTTTATTTACATCCATAAAAATGATTTTTTGTTTTTAAAGTCATAATAAGAGCATTAAAAGTCAAATTAAAAATAGACTCATCAGACCATCAAATAAGCCTCAGTGGAAAATGAAACATCTTGTAACATTCAGAGCCCACTGGAAATCTTTAAAGGCGTGAAATAAACCTCCTATTTCGAATGCAAAGTAGACCTTTGTGTACCCAGACAAATGCTGGATACAAAAAAGGGTAATCAGCCAAAGACCAATTACCCTAATGAATCACTTAACTTGTTGTTTTATTAAACGGGTTTATTTAAAGCAAACCTCGGCCCAACGCGCCAAACCTGCCGTTACCGAACCAAAATAGTTTCCACTTACGATTGGCACATTCGGCACCGCTTGCTCTACAGCTTCACGCAGTATTGGAGAACGAGCAGAACCACCCGTCATATAGATAACGTCTGGTTTTTTCTGGCCTTGTTGGATTGCTTCTTTCACCAACTCAATCATTTTTGATTTCGGAGTTTCGATAGCATCCACCATCTGCTCAACTGAGATATCGACTTCTACTAGCTCAGAGGCTACATTAATCGCAGCTCGATACTGAGCACACTCCGCCAACGCAATCTTAGCTTCTTCCGCTCTGCGCACGATGCTGTAGCCTAACGTGTCGTGATAAACCTTCATTAAGCGATCTAACTTTTGAGGTTCTGACGCTTCTTTACGAAGTAACTTCAGAGCTGCAAGGTTTTCTCGAGAATAGAAGTTCTTCTGAGCTTCAACGTTATTGATTGCGATCGGATTCCAGAATTGAGTCAATGGCATATCAATACCAGAGATCCCTTTACTGCCGATGCCAAAAGGTGACATCAATTGTTTGAAAGCAAGATAGATATCGAGGTCATTACCACCAACTCGCTGGCCACTGTGTGCCAATAGACTCTGAGTTCGATCCGATTTACCCAACCACGTAGGTCCCATTTCAAGTAATGAGCAATCCGTCGTACCACCACCAATATCGACAACTAAGACGGTTTGGTCTTGAGTCAGTGTGCTTTCATAATCAAGCCCCGCCGCAACCGGTTCAAACTGAAACGCGATATCTTGAAAGCCCGCACGCTTAGCTGCGCGAGACAAGATATGTTCAGCTTGTCTGTTTGCTTCTTCTCCGCCACGACCGTGGAAGTTGATTGGTCGGCCGATAACGGCTTGTTTGATCTGCTCTTGAGTCGTCAGCTCAGCTTGATTTTTAATATTCGCCATCATGGCACATACTAAATCTTCGAAGAAGCTCACCTGAACATCATGTAAGCCGCTAGCACCAAGGAAAGACTTAGGAGACTTAACGTAATAAACGTCACGAGGGTCTTCTAAATAGAGGTTCAACGCTGCCTGACCAAATGCCATGTCTTCCGGCACCAAGTCGATACTCTCTTCACGGTTCAATGCAATCGCGCGACGTAACACCTGTTCACCGATAGCATCACTGGGCTTGATGTTTAAGTGGCGAAATAGATGCTCAGAAACGCTTTCTCTAGTCGGTGCAAACACGGTTGAGGGAATATAATGACTCTTACCTTCTAGCGGCAACAAGCTAGGCTCTCCATTAACCATAGCTGCAACGGAACAGTTAGCTGTTCCATAATCAAATCCAATAAACATAATATCCCCCACTCAACAAAAGGGGCGAGATGCTACATGAAAAGCCTAAAAATTACGAGGTCATTTCTAAATTTAACTGAGTAATTTCTTAGCCTAACGGCTCTTCAAGAAGAAACAAATGTGCTACATTTCAGCACAAATGAATGACGGGTCAGATAGATGAAAACACCTTGCTTAGCGGCTTGTAAAAATAATGGTGGCATATGCAGCGGCTGCCATAGAACAATGGATGAGATTATAGGTTGGAAAGGCTTATCTGAAAGCGAAAGAGACTCGGTGATGGATAGCCTTAGCGGTGCGAGTTCAACTCACCAGTGTCCAAAGTGTAATGCGCCAGCTCAGTGTGATATCAGTGCGGGTAAAGAAACCTGTTGGTGCTTTGAGCTAGAAAAACGTGATACTAGTAGTATCCCTAAAGGCGATGTTTGCATGTGTCGCAAGTGCTTGTCTGCATTACCTATTCAGTAACGAGTAAACCTGTCTCAACATCTAAAACATCAAAAGAAGCGAGATATTACTTTCTCGCTTCAAATAGTAATAATTCCGAGAGCTAGAGCTAGTGCTTCAGAATGCGTATGTTAGCCTGGTCAGTGTTTACTTCGCTTTTGCAATCAGCGCCGGCTGAGAAAACTGTACACCACTCCAACCATGAACCATAAAGTTACGAATATTTTGATGGTCGGTATTCTCGGGAAAGCCTAATACATCATTGCGATAAAACTGCCCAAAACAAGCCAGTGTTTGCTCGGGAGAAAGCTCTTGAGCTAAACCAAAAGCAAAAATCTTACACGAACCATTGTTCTGTCCCGCGACATTCACTACATCACCATTACGAAATTCACTCTCAGAAAAGTCATAGTTCGCCTCAATCACCTGCATTGTATCTTCAAATTGAATGCTTTCTGGGGCTTGAGTCAGCGTGTTTAGTAAAGTTTCCAGTTCCATTTAATATTTCTCCATCAGTACATGATTAACGACAGCAGTGTATCGTGTTTTGAGATAAGAGTAAGCTGAGTTTTAATATTGGAAAGCCATTCACTTTTTGACCCAACTTTTACAATTACTTAAATGAAACTAATGACATACATTTATCAGGACGTTATATTATTTGAACAGATGATTAACATTGTTCATTGAAGAATATGCATAAAGATAAAAACTTAGAACTGTTCAGATACCTTAAACCCGGTACAAGAACAGCAGGTGTGTTGGAATTTGGCCCAGATGACTCTATTCAGATAAGCACGCTGTATATCGGACACAAACAAGATCAGTACTTGATTCTGGAGCTTTCACAAAAAGCAACGGAAGCACTGACGCTAAGAAAGCTTAGTAATGTCGACATCATTATTCGAGCGATTACCGATACAGAACTTGGTCACATTGTCGCGTTCAAGACCAATGTACTGTCTCATATCACCTCACCTGCACATCTCATATTTCTTCGCCCGCCCTCTAGCTTTGCGACAAAACCTATTCGCGAGCACGAAAGGTACAAAGTACGTCTCGAGTGTGAAGTCACCTTTGACACCTTGTCATTGGATGCAACCTTGGTGGACTTTTCTGCATCAGGTTGCGGCATCTATATTACCCAGCAATCGGATATCGATATCGGCTGGAAGATTAAGGTCGACTCGATGCTGACTGAGTATTTAGATAGCGAACTTGTCTACAAGGTTGTGAGTAAAAAAAGACAAGGCCAAGGTTGGTTGTTGGGGGTACAGTTCCCTGAACATATAGAGATGAATGACGAATTGAAAACGTTGCTGTTGGAGCAAGCCTTTACAGCGGGTTCTTTATAAAGACAAGAACGCTCTGTTAGCTCGGTTGCTCCATGTCGCCTGAATATACGTTTTTGAAATGCACAAAAGCTTGGTGCAACGATTCCTCTTTGATCGGCTTAACTATCACATAGTTAGCTCCAGCCGCCATGAAGTTGTCTCGTGTCGACTGTTGTGCATCGGCTGTACAGGCATAGATGGGTGTTGATATTCCAATTTCACTTCTTAATTGCAGGGTCGTTTCTACGCCGCCTAAATTAGGAAGCTGGTTATCCATCAAAATAAGATCAAACGCCTCGGCTTTCGCCAACTCTATCGCTTCTAAGCCATCTTTAGCCCAAACCACAACCATTCCATACTTCTTACAAAAAGCCTGAGCGATAAACGCGTTCGTGTGGTTGTCTTCCACCAGCAAGACTTTAAGGGAATGACTAAACAGCGCTTGAGGGTCAATCTGAGGTTGCAGAGGCGATCCTAATAATGGTTGTGAAGATAGCTCTACAGGGATCTCGATAACAAACTCAGATCCTTCTCCTTTAGCGCTTCGCACTTGAATATCACCTTCCAGCATATCGACTAAGTTCTTAACGATGGTAAGCCCTAAACCGGTTCCGCCATACTCGCGAGTTGTGGTTTCTTCTTCTTGCACGAAAGGTTCAAACACGGCGTCTATCTTGCTCTCATCGATGCCGATACCGGTATCTTGAACCCGAATGATCAAACCAGCATTGTCTGAATTAAAGATACTCTCCAATTCGAAACTTACTGAGATGCTGCCTTTATGAGTAAACTTAAGGGCATTACTCAGTAGGTTAAACATTATCTGGTTCAATCGAACTTGGTCGGTATAGAGTTCAATATCATTAACTAGATTGTTCACGATGCTAAAGTCGACCGATTTATCTTTACACAGCGGACGATAGATACTGTCTAGCGTATTGATAAGCTCGACTAAGCGAAAATCTTTCTTCTGAATGTTGAACTGTCCCTGCTCAATTTTAGAGAAGTCCAAAATATCGTTGAGTACCGCGAGTAGATGTTCGGCACTGTTACAAAGTACATCAACCTGCTCTCGGTTATCTTCGCTCTGAATCGAACGTTTAAGCAGCTGAGAAACGCCGAGAATGCCGTTTAGCGGAGTCCGAATCTCGTGGCTCATCTTTGCTAAGAAGTCGGCGCGAACGTTAGCAAGATGCTCGGCTTCTTCACGAGCGCGATCAGCCTGTCGCTCAGCTTCAATGAGCTTCGTAATATCTTGACCTTGTACCACGACCCCTGTAATTCCGTGCTCTACTCGGATTGCAGACATATTCCATCGAAATACCTTCTCTCCGATCGGTACATTGATACCCGTGAGCTTTGACCCTTGAACCACCATTTGAATATTAGGCAGCATTCGTTGTTCGAACTCCTGAGCTATCACACCATAGTTGTCATCTTCATCAAACAGCGCCATACGAGCCGCGGGGTTCATTTGGATCAAGTCGCCTTTATCAGACCAAACCAATATCGGTGAATGAGCAAAGTTAAACAGGTCTTGGAATTTTTGATTTTGTTCAGACAATCGTTCAAAAGTATCTTCTAACGTGCATCCAATATGATGAAATTCGAAGATATTAGAACCATCAAACTTGTTGTAGTCTTCATTATCGCCACTCGCAGAGCGAGTAAAGTCCATTAACTTATCGAGTTCAGCCGCGACCTTTCTCTGTATCCAAGCTTTAGCAAAGAAGGACATGAGTATGATCACGACAATCACAACAATGATTGCGCGTTCATAGTTTTCTTCTAACGCAATAAAGTTAGTGTTCTTTTGAACCGCGCGGATAATGAGTGGAGTATCGACCGCATTGATCTTAATCGTCGCGATAGTCACAAAATGACTGGGGAGTTGATCATGTTGTTTGTAGTTGAGGATATCCGTTATCGTATAACTTTCATCCCCACTGAATGTAGAAGTCACTGGCGTACCGTGAGCCTCTATAACAATGTTTTCGCAGTTACTGCCCTGTTGAATAGATTCAGCAAGAGAGAAGTTGTTATCCAAGACAATGGCGATGTATAACTGACCAAGTACCTCCCCGGTTTCATTATCAACAATCGGCGTACGTCGAGCTAATAAATGGCGATCTCCAATCTCCGTCACCAACTTTAAAAAATGCCAGTTACTGCTGAATGCGACTTCACCAGAAATGTTTTCCAAGTTGGAGTGATCCAAACCGTAAAATCGACCATTGCCATCATCCCAAACGACACCGTCATGAGTAGAAACGAAACGCAAGTCCGGTGCATGATCTGGTTCTCGTTGGTCAACACCAAAGAAAAAGTAACTCAGCGCTTCTTCATCATCATTGCTGTTAAAGTATTCTCTTAATACCGCACTGTGCGAACTGCTATCTTGGTGAATTTGTAACACCGACAAGCGGTAATCAAACATGTTCTGTATCAAGCTAGATGTCTGCTGAACCGTACGGTTCGTCTCTTGCTTTACAATGCTACTGCTGGTTTCATAATTATGAATAAGCACGCCAAGTGCCATAACCCCTATCACTAAAATAATGATACGGGTAATCAGTTTGGCTAAGGTGTTCCTAGGTGTACTGGCGTAGCTTTTCTTCATTATTGACCTGAGTACCTAAATGCTCGCTGTTTGAGTTCAGAAATTCGTTCGGGAGAATCTTCTTTGGTGACTAATTCAAAATCGCCAGAATACACGGTCGGTACTACTAAACCCGTCAGATCCCATTTAATGGCTTCTGCCATTGCAATACCAGTGTCGTCATTCATCCGCATCACAGTCACGTCTAAATCACCTCTTTCGATGGCTTCAAGCTCAGCAGAACCGCCTCCCCAACCATTAAGAAGAATATCTCTACCTGATTCACGAATGGCATCTGCGGCACCCAATGCCACATCAGTTGCACATGCATAAATAAAGTCTAGGTCTTTATCTTTCGCTATGCTGATTTTCGCCGCTTGATAACCGCTTTCTTTATCCGATTTAGTGTAAAAAGAAGACTTGAGTGCAAAGTTAGTATCGGTGTTCACGTCATGGATAAAAGTGTCTCCACGAGCATCACTGATATAGCCTTCTGAACGATACAAAACCGAATATTGGCTGTCTGATTTACTGTTACTTTTAAAGTACTCGGCCAGCTTCAAGCTACCTGTCGCATGGTCGAAACCCACATACATAAATGGCTGCCTATCAGCCCATGATCGAACTGGGGTAGTAATATTTTGGAGAATCAGCTTAGTATCCGTTGACGTCAAAACGTGTTCAATAAATTTACGGTGACGAGTGGTGTCAAGAGTGAAAATTAAGTAGTCCGTTTTGTTTTCAATGGCTTCTTGTAGCGAAATACTTTGCTGGGTGATATCCGCGTTCACTCGCGTAAACACCTGATTTATCTGATAGTTAATTCTCAGCTTATCGAGCCTTTTTTCGAAAGCTTCGATATTGCGAACCCAATAGTCTGAGATCTGTTGCCCCGGATACACCACTGAGATTGTGATGGGTTCGTCTTGAATTTTTCTTAAGGGAACGGGGTGGTTTTGCACAGCCTCGATCATTTTATCGGTCAGTGCTTTTTGCTCTGGAAATTTGGAAAGGTAATCTTGGTATTCCCAATAACCATTGAGGACATGGGTACCATGGGAGAGAGCGGGCGCAGAAAATACGGCAAGTCCCAACAACATCAGTAAACGTTTCATATTTTTCTCGTTTCATATGAGCTACTTTGGCTCATTTTTTAACCTAGCATGACACCATATCTTTGTATGGCTACAAGATATTATGTAGGACAACGATGATAAATGATAGCGTCTAACACTAATTAGAACGACATTCTAAATGTGCAATATGTCAATTTGGAACTGAGACTGTAATGAGTGAGTTCTATGATGAGATCGAGCCGATCAAACAAGATCAAATTACCCTTTATATTCAGTAATTTAAGTTGTTTTCATGGAGAGGATTGCATTGTTAAGGTTTAATCAATAACGAGTATTTTAGCTATGAATTATGAGACTTCGATATATTGAATTTGGTCTTCTTGCCACTCAATAATTAGTTTGAGTGATACCAATTTTTCTTTGCGAGGCTTAGGTAATTGTTTGATCGCGTATTCGGTTTTCAATGCCTCACTTTTTGACCTGACATCAAAACTCCAAACCAGCTCAAGTGGGCCTTTTCCTTTAAGGGCTTTTGCACCTTTACCGGTTTGATGTTGTTCAAATCGGCGTTCTAAATTATTCGTTACACCGCAATAAAGAGCGTTGTGACGATTGCGGATCAAGTACACCACCCAACCCGCATTTTTATCTAAGGTAGGCATCTAAAGTAGTGATTCAACCATTTCTTTAAGCTCAGCAACTTCTGCCTTTAGGCTCGCGACTTCGGTTTCCAACTCTTCAAGTCTTCCGCTATTCGCAGTTGGTTGAGAAGCACCTACAGGCGCAGTTGCAAATGACTCAACATCCACCTCACCACTCAATAAATGTTGGTAACGCGATTCACGTTTACCCGCTTCGCGTGGCAGCTTCACCACCAAAGCACCCGCTTCTCTTACGGCTAATTTATCTAGCGTAGCTTCCACTTCCTTAACATCGCTGAAATTTGCAAGACGACCTGTTCTTGTGCGCAGTTCACCAGGCGTTTGTGCGCCACGAAGAAGCATACAGCAGACTATCGCACGCTCTTGCTCAGTAAATTGCAAATCACCAAATTCAGTATTACAGAAACGGTGCTGATACTTATTCACGCGACTATTGAAGCTGCTTTCGTCACTGACAAGACGACGTGCTATTAATCCATCAACAGCGTCTAATACTTCAGACTCAGAAAGAGAGAGCACAGGCTCACGGTTACTCTTTTGGTTACATGCAGTGGTTAAGCTGTTCAACGTTAACGGGTAATGATCAGGAGTGGTAACTTCTTTCTCGATCAAACAACCGATAATTCTCGCTTCAATTGGGGAAAGTACTGTGTTCATCATTTTTCCTTTTTATTATTTTGATTACTCCGTCTCAACACTGAAGAATGCAGCCAATGATGACTAGTGCTCAGACAAAATAGGTACTCTTTTCTTTCGGCCTTGTTCGTCAATCATTATGATTTTAGAACGGTTTAGCTCTATTTCCACGACTTCCAGATAAGTACGTTCTTTGACATACGCCTCTCGAAGCTTGCTTTGTTCTGCTGAAGATTCGGTAACACCCTCTACCAGATCGTCTGTTTCTAATTGTTGTTGATTCATTTCACATTTCGTATCAATGAAGTATCTATACTGGATACTAACTTGAACTCTTAGATAAAAACAATCGCACTTGAGCGAGAGTGTCGAATAATTATACAACCTTACTTTTGCTTTGATCTAAAGACTGTTACAACACCAACTGATGTGCTTTAATCAGAACCAGACAACGTATTTGACGATTAGGAAAAGGAATCTATGAGCAGCGTATTTGAAATTGTTAACCAAGCACGACGTAAGAACAAACTTAAGCGTGAACTTTTAGACAACGAAAAGAAAGTTCGTGACAACCGTAAGCGTGTCGACCTTCTTGATAACCTACTTGACTACGTCAAGCCAGAAATGACTCATGACGAGATCCTAGGCATTATCAAAAATATGAAAGCTGACTACGAAGACCGCGTTGATGATCACATCATCAAAAGTGCGGAGATCTCTAAAGCTCGCCGTGACATCAGCCGCCGTATTCGTGAACTGACAGAAGAAGACAAGCAAATCCAAGGTAAGAAGTAATCTAACCTAGCGAATTTACTTGCAACAATGTTAGTAACCCACTCTTTGTAGTGGGTTTTTTTATACCCAAATACTAACGTCTATACTTAAGCGAACGTAAATCACTGAGTGGATATAAGTAGCTGAGTGAACCTAAGCAATGGAGTGACCTTATGTACGCGAGTATTCTGATTACCTTAGCGCTATCAACGGCACAACCCTACCCTGAAGAATTTGAGAAGCTTTATACCGAAGAACAAGAAATTACTTATGACGACCTCGTGGTCGATGTTCATGGTTACAAAGTTCCCACGAGATCAGCATTCCGAGGCTGGATGCTTCTTAATCATGCACAGGACCAAGTCAAAGCAGTCGGACAACAATTCAAAGACAACGGCATCACACAAAGCATGCCTCTGCACTTAGTTCTGTTGCAAGGAACCGATTGGGCGATGAGCAACACCACGCTGTTTACCCTTCCCAATAAAAAGCACGTTCCCAACATGATTAACACCCTCAAATACATCCAACAATATATTGAACCCGAAATCGGGGTTGTTATCCCTGTCTCAGGGGAGCGAACCGATATCTATAATCAACAAGCGGGTGGTGCGCTACGAAGTAAACACTTGGAGTTTTGTGCCTTAGACTTAGTGCCCGCGAATGATATTACTCGCGAAGATCTCCACGTGAAGCTTAAAAAAATTCATGCTGAATTTGGGCAAAAGAATAACGTTGGACTGGGTTTATATTCTGGAGTTCGGTTCCATATTGATACTTGTGGATTCAGGCAATGGTAAATAAACACAATAGAGTCACAATGACCACAATAAAAACCATGTCAATTTGACACTAAAATAAAAGGCAAAACTATAACAAATTGATTTAAATCAATAAATAAAAATGGAACACTAATTGCTATTGATAAGTATCATCATTATTAATAGCAATTAGGAATTCACATGAAGACGATGACTCAACGCTTTCAAACTCTACTTTCTGTTTCAAACTTCAGTTTAGCAATAACGGCTCTGCTTATGCTTCTTAGCATCATAGTGGCTTATCCTATGGCCGACCATTTCTCACTGCCAATTCAAGTCGTTGCGCACATCAGTACGATATTGGTGGCTGCCTTGCTAAAGATTAGTTATGTCGGTCGCTGTCTTGCTCAATATAACCTAGGGCTAGAAGTAAGGTAGGAATAGAACAACCATTAATAACAGCACCATTTACATTCCACGCACCTCGGATCATTGAAGTACGATCAACGTATTCATCAACGAGGTGTTCGTTAGCTCAAACGATATCTAAGCTGCTAAAAAGGTCATAAAGTTGGTGGGATTTATAAGGTTTAGGTAAGTAAGCATTCATACCGGCTTCAAAGCAATCTTTGATGTCCTCGTCCAACACGCTGGCTGTCAGGGCAATGATCGGTAATGGCGTAACGCCCTGCTCTGTTTCCCAATCTCGGATCGCTCTAGTTGCGGTAATGCCATCCATGACAGGCATCATACAGTCCATTAGAATCGCATCAAACTGAGCGCCTTGAGTAATCACATCTACCGCTTCTTGACCATTGCTGGCAATCAGATATTCATAGCCAGCTTTCTCAAGAAAGAAGCTCGCTATCTTTTGATTCATCAAGTTATCTTCGACAATCAATATACGTCGATTCAACGAGCGAATTTCTTCCGTCTCAAGTTCCTCTTGCTCAACTTCTTGTTCACCGATATCGAGCGACAATAAGCTATTTAAAAATCGTTTACCCAAGAAGGGTAAAGTATGAGATGAGTGAACAGGTTCCGTGATCAAGTTTGTTTTAAATAGGTGATGTTGACACACGATCACACGAGAAAGAGGATAGAGCTCCTTCAGCACAGCAAGATCTTTGTCCATAGAGTGATGTAACGTATGGCAATAAAGTATCAAGTCACTCTCGGTAATACTTGCATCCAGCTTAGAGATCGATGGAACCACCTGCGCTCGGATATTAAAACGCTCGCACTCTTTTACCATCTGATCTAAGTAATTAAAGGAATTTGAGATTATCGTTGCATGACTCAGATTCTCGAACGTTTGAATGTGGCTTTCTATAATATCGACATACAGACAAAACGAGAACGTGGAACCTTCGCCTTTCACTGATTGGGCGCTGATATACCCTCCCATCAAATCAACAAGCTGTCGACAAATCGCAAGCCCTAAACCTGTGCCTCCAAACTGTCGAGTGATACTGCCATCTTCTTGTGTGAAAGGTTCGAAGATCGACTCTAGTTTCTCTGGCTCGATACCGATACCAGTGTCAGTCACGGTACAATCAAGCTTACCTCGACCTAACGACATGGGCGTATAGGCAATATCTGTGGTGATTGATCCTTTAGACGTAAACTTAATCGCATTCGATAGTAAGTTGGTGAGCACCTGCCTAACACGATACTCATCAAAGAAGAGCTGTGGTGGCGTTTGGGGGTCAATATTAATGTCGAGTTCAATATCTTTACTCATCGCTTTCGACAGAATCACACTCACAGAGTCATAGACAGCCTCTCTCAAGTCGGCATTATGCGGCGACAACATCAAGTTACCCGACTCAATTTTTGAAAGATCGAGAATGTCATTGAGTAGAACCAGCAAGGAGTGGGAAGACGATTCGATATCCCCAAGCACTTCTTGCTGATTAGCGCTCAGTTGGCTCTGAGATAAAATCTCCGCCATACCAATAATTCCATTGAGCGGCGTACGTATTTCATGAGACATGTTTGCTAGAAAAGCACTTTTGGCTTTGTTTGCTGAAACCGCATCTTCTTTTGCTTCAATCAACTCTTGGTTGTGATGATAATTACGCTCCATCATACGGTTTAGCGTTTCAGTGAATTCAGAAAGCTCGTCGTTCCCTTGAGTGTGAATCATCTTAGGCTTGCCATAGCTATCTGCGCACTCCGACACCCCTTTTAGAATCAGCGATAAGTTACGATTCAAACGCAGAGAAGTAGCGATACCGAGCCAAAGCAAAACACCTGAAGCAACCAAAATCAGCAGCGTCATGACCAAGGTCTGCCGTTTTTGCAATGCGATGTTCTTTGTCAGATCTGATTGCAGTTGCTTGGTGTAAGCACCAATCGCTTGTGAAATAGCCCTTTTTTTCAGCTCTAAACCTTTCAAATGGTCATAGATTTCGGGTGACGAGAAGTCCCCTTTGAGGATTCGTGATGTGAAGTTGTCTTGAAGTTTATCTTTGGCGACAGTGTTTAGCAGTTGTCTAATACTTGAAGAGCGAGTGCCCGAACGAAAAAACGTGTCTAATAACTGTTGTTGTCTTTCCAAAGCACCAACATAACTCAGTAGATATTGGTTTTTCAATTCTGGAGAGCGATACAAACTGTAGCTTAACCACGCCTCTCTCTGAGTCCAGAATACGTAATTAGTCAGATGGACAAACATCGCCTCTGCTTGGCCGATATCTTGATCTACCAAGATCATTTGATATTCAGACAGCTCCATCAACACGGCTTTTAGCAAATCGAAGGCGCGTTCTGTGAGCTGTGTGTTGTCGGTACTTTCTGTCACTTGAGCAAGGCTCATCAAAACTTTTTTAAGTTCGACCAACTGCGGTTCTACACTCCAATTAGTATCGAACTGTTGAAGTCTTATTTCATACTGAGTGAGTCTATCCAGTTCTGATTGCAACTTTAAAAGCAGCTGACCTTTCTCAGGAGAGTCATTAGACAGAACCAACCATCGATAGGCATTACTTGAAATAGTATTGAAAGATTGAATCGCTTCGACCTTAATACGTGTTGTTTCAAGGTAGTTCATCTTCTTATCGTTCTTTAGCACTTCATTGACTGTAAACCCAAACATAATGAATACAGAAACCGTGGAAAGAAAAATAAGACGCCATCTAATTGACATGTTTATCATTTTTATAACGACTCCCTTCCCGACAGTAATTTTACCTAGCCCAAGTTAAGGATAGGACATTAACAGAGGTTATTGATCAAATTGGATATGAACTGACGATACTCTGAGCCCAGAATAGACATTTATATCAACTGGCATCACTTTCGGTGCTCTAAGAGTGGGAGGTATTTATTTGAGTCAATGAGGTGTAAACCCATGAGGTCAACTCAAGAAAGGTACAAACAAGTTAAGTGAAGCTAGATTTATCTAGTTATTATCACTCGCATAACAAGTGAAAAAGAAAGCCTATCGGTCCCACAAGGCAGTGAGTAACAACTCTAGACATTAATAAAGTCGACAATTAGGTGAAATTTGTGAGATCTAATCGTTTGCGTCATGCACTTTTCGCACTCTACCTTAACTTATGCCAAGGTCGAACAGGAAAAACGGTCGGTTTGCTTATCTGTTGTTTACCGTTTACGTGTAACTTGAGTTAATGATCACATCTTTAATGATCACTATGACCTGTATTACATATCATATTTTGATTTGAGTATTTTTTGGCGAAAATTAAGTGCTACAGATTGTTAAAGTCAATAGCCTTTATTAACGCTAAAAGCTTGATTTATGACTAAGCCAACACCAATTTACAGATAATTTATCTGCATTTATTTTTCCTAGCAGAATAACCCGTCGTACCTTACAATCCTGCCACATAAAAATTACAAGTTACACACAAGGCATATCAAGCGCATTTTAAGTGGCGTTAAAGACCACAAAAGCTTAGATAGCTCAATTCCCCTATGCACTCATAGCTACCCTACATTCGCTATGATTGCAGAAATTAACGTGAAAGGTCCCGAGTAAAGATGAGTCCCGAAAAGCACCTCCTAGACTGGCAAACTAGTCAAACTATTGCTGAATCAATCGCTCCTACTTTAGGTCAGTTGTACCGCCAAAAAGGCGTTGAAGTTATCCTCTTCGGTAAAACACTGGTTAACGCAACAACTATCGACATCATCAAAGCTCACCGCATCGCAAAACGTTACACAGGTTCTCCGCTTACCGCAGAACAGACTCAACCAATCATTCAACACCTTCTCTCTATGGACTTATCTCCATGTCGTATCGATGTTGGCCGCCTTGCTCATACATTCTGGCAAGATCGCGAAGACACACACGGGTTGGATGATTTCCTACAA
Source organism: Vibrio sp. 14N.309.X.WAT.E.F5 (assembly GCF_030397615.1). NCBI lineage: Bacteria > Pseudomonadati > Pseudomonadota > Gammaproteobacteria > Vibrionales > Vibrionaceae > Vibrio > Vibrio sp. 14N.309.X.WAT.E.F5. The sequence goes on from NZ_JAPNXR010000002.1 coordinate 335,578, forward strand.
ACTGCACTTTTAGAATCGCTTGAAGGCGATGCGATGACAGAACCTCGCGATGTTGTCTTGTACGGTTTTGGTCGTATTGGCCGCTTGCTCACTCGTCTATTGATCGAGAAAAGTGGCCCAGGTTACCCACTGCGTTTACGTGCAATTGTTGTTCGTGGCGGCAAAGATGGTGACTTAGAAAAACGTGCAAGCTTGCTACGTCGTGACTCTGTTCATGGCCAATTCAACGGCAGCATCGTTGTAGACCAAGAACGTAAAGCGATCATCGTTAACGGTAACTTCATCCAAGTTATCTACGCAAACAAGCCAGCAGAAGTGGATTACACATCTTACGGTATCGAGAATGCACTTGTGGTTGATAACACAGGTGTGTGGCGTGACGCTGAAGGCCTAAGCCAACACGTTGCGTGTAATGGTGCGAAGAAGGTTCTACTGACTGCGCCAGGCAAAGGTGAAATCAAGAACGTTGTATTTGGTGTAAACCAAAATGACATTCAACCAGAAGACACGATCATCTCTGCTGCAAGCTGTACAACAAACGCAATTACGCCAGTATTAAAAGCGGTTCACGACAAGTTTGGTGTCCTATCAGGTCACATCGAAACGGTTCACTCATTTACCAATGACCAAAACCTAATCGATAACTTCCACTCAGGTGATCGTCGTGGTCGTGCTGCATCATTGAACATGGTACTGACATCGACTGGTGCTGCTAAAGCGGTATCAAAAGCGATGCCAGAAATGGAAGGTAAGCTAACAGGTAATGCGATTCGCGTACCTACGCCAAACGTTTCAATGGCAGTAGCAAACCTAAACCTTGAGAAAGGCACAAACAAAGAAGAGTTGAACGAATACCTGCGTGAAATGGCGCTATCTTCAACTTTATCTGCACAGATTGATTACACCGACTCAACCGAGATTGTATCTACCGATTTGGTTGGTTCTCGCCACCCAGGTGTGGTTGACGGTGTTGCAACTATCGCGCAAGACAACCGCGCTGTTCTGTACATTTGGTACGATAACGAGTTTGGCTACAGCTGTCAGGTTGTTCACTGTATGGAACAGATGATGGGTGTTCGTTACAAGACATACCCTGAAGTTTAAACGACTTCGATCTTGTAACTGACTCAGCGCAAACGGCTCCACAACATAATAATTATATCTGCGAAGTCTATTATGGGCTTCGCAACCCTTCTTGTTTTACTCCCCCGTATAAACAGGAAGGTTGCCACTTAGATCTGCTCTCTCTATCTGATCTAAGTGGCCTTTTTACATCTGTTACTTTTATTTTGGTCTCTATTACGCCAACTTTGTTTTTACCGTTCTAACAAAGCTCGACTTCACATCTGTTACAGCTCAACCTCAACATCTGACTGAATCGTACTCGAACACGCAAGGACATAACCTTGCTCAATCTGTTCTGGCGTCAATGTTTCTTGGCTGCTTGATTCCACTGAACCTTTGCTTACTTTGCACTTGCAAGAACCACAAATCCCACTGCGACAGGCAATAATAATCGGAACACCAGCTTTCTCTAACGAATCAGCCAGTGGTGTACCCGCTTCCGCTTCTACTTCTGCGCCAAATGCAGGAACAAACACCTTAACAGCGCCATTTGAATCTGCAGACGCTTCCGCTTGTGACTCTTCTGAAGCTGTATTGCTATTGGCCAGTGAATCCGTGTTTGGGTTCGCTGGCGTGAAACTTTCTTGATAGAAATTTTCCATGTTGAATTCTAGTTCTTTCAGGTAACTTTCTATGTTTTCCATAAAGCCAACTGGGCCGCACAGATAAACAGTTCGGTCTAAAATATCTGGGCTTAGTTTTACTAACCAATTCTTATCTAATCGACCTTGAGGAGCTAATGTTCCTTCACTGTCTTTTAGCAGCAATTTAAGATTGAAGTTGCTGTGCGCCTCATCTAATTGATGTAGTTCTTGAAAGTAAATGGTCTCACGCTTATTGCGTGCCATGTGCACGAAGTCGATCTCAATATCACTGCCTTGAGCCAGCCAATATTTTGCCATCGCCATCACAGGTGTAATACCGCAACCTGCACTCACTAGCGTCACTTTTTTCGTCGCTGTTGGCATGCAATCAATACAGTTAAACGCGCCAGCAGGCTTCAATACAGAAACCTCATCACCTTCATCAAGCTCATCAACAATAAAGTTCGAAACCAAGCCACCTTCCACACGTTTCACCGTGAGCTTCAGGCGATTATCTTCAGGACAAGAAGCCACAGAATAGGCGCGATAATCTGTTTTCGTCGGCATATCTAAACCCAGAGTAATGAATTGCCCTGGCTTAAAATTGAAATGTAAGTCTTGTGGAATACTGCCAAGCTCAAAGCTGACCGTATCTGGCGTCTCGTGCCATTTCTTTAAACACACTAAATTGATTGAATCGCTATCCGACCATGCATACATAGTTCACGCACCTTACTGATGATTAAATGACTAAAGATTTAAATCTAAAAAGCCCCGCAGCTGTTTGTTTTATTAAAAACGTCACAACAACGAGGCTTCAGGTTGGCTTAAATTAAGCCGCTAAGATTGTTTTAAGATCTTGTTCTGGCGTTGAAATAGAACGCATATCGAACTCGTCTTGCATAATCTTAAGTAGGTTTTCAGTTAGGAACGCAGGTGCTGTAGGGCCTGTGTAGATACCTTTCACACCTAGAGCGAACAGAGTAAGCAAGATAACGATCGCTTTTTGCTCGAACCAAGATAGAACCAGCGTTAACGGAAGTTCATTGATACCACAATCAAACTCTTGAGACAGTGCGATAGCAAGTTGAATCGCTGAGTAAGCATCGTTACATTGGCCAACATCTAACAGACGTGGGATACCGTTAATGTCACCAAATTGGTTTTTGTTGAAGCGGAATTTACCACATGCCAATGTCAGGATTACTGAATCTTCTGGCGCTTGAGCTGTGAAATCTGTGTAGTAGCTACGTTCAGATTTGTCACCGTCACAACCACCCACTAGGAAGAAGTGTTTGATGTTACCTTCTTTAACTTGCTCAACAACTGCAGGTGCCGCTTCCATCAAGGCGTTACGACCAAAACCGACAGTGATCATTTGCTCGATCTCGTCGTGTTTGAAACCTTCTTGCGCTAGTGCACAATCAATTACTGCGCTGAAATCGTCGCCTTCAAGGTGATCAACACCCGGCCAGCCTACGATGCTGCGTGTAAACAAACGGTCTGCGTAAGAACCTACATCAGGGTTAAGCAGGCAGTTAGACGTCATTACAATTGCGCCAGGGAAGTTAGCGAATTCTTTTTGCTGGTTCTGCCAAGCGCTGCCGTAGTTACCCGCAAGGTGTGGGTACTTGTTTAGCTCTGGGTAACCGTGTGCTGGTAGCATCTCACCGTTAGTGTAAACGTTGATGCCCTTGCCTTCGGTTTGTTGAAGGATCTTTTCTAGATCATGCAAGTCGTGACCAGAAACAAGAATACAGTGACCTTTTTTAGTCTTCACATTCACGGTTGTTGGTTGCGGGTGACCGAAGGTATCTGTCTCGCCTTTGTCTAGCATTTCCATTACTTTGTAGTTCATCAAGCCAATCTGCATTGATGTATCAAGTAACTGTTTTAGATCTGATGGATCTGTACCTAGGAACGCCATGATTTCATGGTATTCAGCAAAAATAGCGTCATCAGTTTGACCAAGAACACGAGCGTGCTCCATGTAGGCTGCCGCACCTTTTAAGCCGTATAGGCAAAGAAGACGTAGACCAATCACATCTTCGTGTTGAGAGTCGTGACCACGGTTTACAGCAGCTTGAGGCGCAAGTGCCAATAGCTCTGAAGAATCTGTTGGAAGATCGAACTGTGCTGCTGCAGAAAGCTCTGGAATTTCAAAACCAATCAATGTTGCTGCTGCACGAACTTTTTGCTCTAAACGCTGCTTGAATTCATGAGACTGTTGTGCGAATTCGATAATACGAGCAGGGTCGAAGTTAACGTTAGTCAGTGTTGCGAAGAACGCTTTTGGCGCCCACTCATCAACTTCTGTATCAATAACATCGCAAGCGCGACCTAGGCTTGCCCAAAAAGAAACACCTTGAAGAGAATGCACCAACACGTCTTGAAGGTCGGATACTTCCGAGGTTTTTCCACACATGCCTTGTGCGAAAGAACAGCCTTTTACGGTTGGGGTTTGAATCGTTTGTTCACATTGAATACAGAACATAAAGGGGCTCCAGTAATTTTTTATTAGCTGTAAGTGCTTTGCTTACAGTGACTTATTCCAAACCCTATAGAGCATCAAGCGTGCCAACTTTTAAGTTATTGATTTTTATAAACTTAAGTAAATTCCATATTTTTAGTGCGTGAATATGACTACATATAAACCCGAAAACCACACACACCTGTGTCATAGTGACTCTGAAGAATATTTTACGGTGTTCATGTTTCGTTCAGAATAGAAGCGATAAAGTAACAACATAGAAAGAGAGGAATGAATATGAAAAATATATTAGTTACGATTGTTGCATTGTTTACCGGCCTTTTGGCGCTATTCACAAGCTTGATTCTTGCTATTCCTTTGGCTATCGCAGCTTTAATTACTGGCAAGCGCATTCAGAATCAAATGAAGAAACAAGGTTTCGCAGCTCATATGAACACGCGTCAGTCATCAACCAATGATGCCGGTGTTATTGAAGGTGAATACGAAGACCTTTCAAGCAGAAAGTAATCTAAACTTTAGCTTCAGACATAGTGAAAGCACAACAGAGACAACATTACATAATGCAAAGAAAACCCCTCCTAGCACTGCTGGCCTTAACGACTTTAAGTCTCGTTGGTTGTTCCAACGAGACCATCGCACCCGCTTACGAAACATCTCCTAACTTGCCTGAATATCAGCAAGACAGCTTTGACGCCTACGTGAACGATACTCAAGATTGGTTACTGAAAAATCGTGTGTTCATGACCAAAGACAAGCAGCTAGAGATTCAACTCAATTCACCTACCGAATATCAACCTGCGAAACCTAACGGTAAGGCAGTTTTATTGGTTCATGGGTTAGGTGATTCACCCTACTCGTTTAAAGACATCGCAACGCACTTAGCAGAACAAGGCTACCTAGTGAGAACGGTATTGCTACCGGGCCACGGCAGTCGTGTTGGCGACTTAATGCAGCCAAACTTAGAAGATTGGCAGGGCGTGGTGGCTCATCATACGAAGCTATTGGAGCAAGAGTATGATTCTGTGTGGCTTGGCGGTTATTCAACAGGTGCGAACCTTGTGACTTCGCAGGCGATGAACGATCCTAAGATCTCTGGATTACTGTTATTTTCTCCTGCGTTCCAACCGAGTTCGTCTGCGGTTCAATATGCAGGGCTAGCAAGCTACTTTGTCACTTGGGCGGATCAAGATCCTGAAGACAATGTACTGCGTTACAACTCATTGCCAATGAACGGTGCCTCTGTTTACTACGAGACATCAGAAGTGGTTCGCGAAGACTTACAAGATAAACACTTCGATAAGCCTGTATTTATCATGATGAGTGAAGGCGACAGTGTGATTGATACCCGCTTCGTTCAACAAGCATTTACTGAGTCTATGCCAAACCCAAACAATGTCTTAGTTTGGCAAGGGGAAACCACACTTGATGATCCTCGCGCTGTTCAATACAGCATGAAGATCCCAGAGCAACGTATTTCGAACGGTTCTCATATGGGCTTACTGTTCTCACCAAGCAATCCTTACTACGGGATCAATGGTAGCGAGAAGATCTGCTCCAATGGTCAAGAGGAAGGTTTTGAAGCACAGTGCAACGCGACAAGTGAAGTGTGGTACTCAGCTTGGGGATATCGTGAAGAAGGTAAAAACCATGCGCGTTTGACCTACAACCCGTACTTTTCAGATTCCATGGAAAAACTCGATGCGGTTCTGAATTCAGAAGGCTAACAAGCTCAAGACTGTCGAAGCCAATCCATAGAAGTCAAAAGGCTCACTAGATAACGTCTAGTGAGCCTTTTTAATGGATATCGTTTCTGGCCAGTATATGAACTATCGCTATATCGTCCACACCACACGCACAGCAAGCAGAATCAACACCACGCCTGACAATCGATCGATCAACTGCGCTTTTGCTCGAATGCGCTCTACGATCAACGGGCTAGAGAGCACCAAAGTAATAAAGGTATACCAAAGGCCATCAACAATCAGTGGGGTTGAGACAATAATCACTTGATTGCTCAGTTCGTTACCTAACGCCACAAATTGGCTAAATAGAGCGATAAAAAACAGAGCGATCTTAGGGCTCAAGATTGAGATCAAGAAAGCTTCGCGAGCAGACTGCATGTAGCTCATCTGTTCACCCGCTTCCAATTTCGCGGCAACACCACCTTTCGAACGCAACGCGTTTACACCGAGATAGAGCAGATACGCTGCACCCGCTAAACTGATCCCTTTGAACAACATTGGTGATTGCTCAAGCACAACGGCTAAACCGACAATGGTTGCGAACGCGTAAATACCTATGCCCGCAGCGTGTGACCAAGCTGCAATAAGTCCGTTCATACGGCCACCAGCCAAACTGTGCTTAGCGATCATCGCCAAGCTTGGGCCCGGAGACATTGCACCCAACAAGCAGATCGCTAATAAAGAAAACCAAATTGTTACTGTCATCATTCCATTCCTAGTAAAACAAAGCGTTCCAGCTGAACACTCTACAATTAATACTCAATACTTAGCGCTTACAATAAGCCGCAGTAGGTATTATTTGAAATCAAAGATTATCATTACTGGTATGATTTGAAATCATACTGATATTATAACTCGACTTTTGGATGGCTTTAAACGCTTTCTCTCGAGCCCATTTATGGGCAGAGTCGTTGTCATACTTAGGATGCCACATCAGCCAATAGGTATGCATTTCTGTCTCAAACGGCAGCGAAAAGTAAGCGACATCGAGGTGTCGACCCAAGTTGTAAGCAATATGCTCCGGCACAATCATCAAGTAGTCGTCTTGCATTAACACGTTTCCCGCCGATGAAAAGAACGGTACCTGCAATGCGATTCTGCGTTTATGTCCCTGTTTCTTTAACGCAATATCCGAATAGCTGTCTTTGTCTCCCCCACCCGTGACTTTGATATGTGAGTAACTCACGATGTCTTCCGAGCTTATGGCTGATTGCTTAGCCAACGGATGAGAGGCTCTCATCAAACACACGGACTTATCCTCTCCGAGCTTGATACTTGAGACATGATCCGGCTTTTTGGGGAACATACTCGACGCCAAGTGAATACCTGATTCATTGAGCGTTTCAAGGAAGTTAGGCTGCCACAAACGATAAGCCAAGTTGATATGAGGCGCGTCCTTCGATACCTCGGACACAATAATGGGTAAGATATACTGAGCAACATAATCACTCGAAGCCAACACCAATTCACCTTGCCAATCTTGTGGATCAAATGGCTTATCATCTAAGAGGTGGTCAAACTCGCCCAGCAAGTCATCGAGCTTGCCTTTAAGCAACAAAGCACGGTTGGTTGGAACCAGTTTGTTCCCATCACGAACCAGAAGAGGATCACCACATAGATCTCTAAGCTGAGCCAATTGACGGCTCACCGCCGACTGCGTGATGTGCAGACGCTGAGCGGCTCGACTGACATGGCACTCTTCAAGAAGCACATGCAGCGACCGCAGTAAATTTAAATTGATATTACCTAACATCAGCAACCTTAGAGTGAATAAGAATAGAGTGAGTAACAATAAGTTGAGTAAGTACGGACAAATGACGACACAGTGAATGTAAGCGGCATTAACTCAAGACATATTAAAAGACGAAGTTTGCTTGTTGAAGAATTCCGTTAAGACAGTATGAGTCATAAGATGTCGAAGTTCAGGATAGCCTTGCAGCTGGTCGCGAATTTGGTTCAAACGCTCCATGCTTTCAACTTCAACATAAAGCATCATGTCGGTCTCACCGCTGATAGAGTGACACCACTGCACACCATCAATGGCGTAGATATTTTTAGCGTAAGACTCACAATTATGGTTACTGCTCGACATGTCAAACTTCAAAGAGATATAAGCGCCAACGTTCTTCGGTAAATCAGGCTCGGTCACCTGTGCACAATATCCTGTAATGATCTTATCGTTTTCCAGCTTCTTGATTCTGGCGTTCACCGCAGAGCGAGACAGGCTGACATCTTTGGCGATATCGCTCACTGAACATCGAGCGTTAGTTTTTAGAATATCTAAAATTTGGCGATCAAATTTATCCATGCTTCTGATTCTTTCCATTTATTGTTCTATTTATAACGCCTAATTTGACACAACTTTCTTACTTATAACAGCCATTATGACAGCCGACACTTTCACGCTTAATCAAATTAATACCGTTAAATTGACGGTGTCTTAAGACGTTTCGCTAGCTGTATTATTGATGTCGACAATGTATGCTTTCAATCTCAGCCTCACAAGACTGCATCATAAAACCGATATCAAAGCCAATAGCAAGGACAGCGAATGACGCAACTCAAACAAGAAATCACGCTTATTTCAGGAATTGGACAACTCTCTACGACCTTGCTTGGCACAGGATTATTTATGATCCCAGCTATCGCGGCAGGCATTGCAGGGCAGTTATCACTACTAGCATGGTTAATCCTGTTTATCGCCATTTGCCCGATTGCACTAACCTTCGCAGCATTAGGGAAACGCTACCCCAATGCAGGGGGCACGGCCTATTTTGTGCGCCAAGCATTCAGCGAGCGATTAGAAACCAGTGTGGCTTGGTTGTTTGTGAGTGTTATTCCTGTTGGTATTCCAGCGGCGATTGCATTGGCAGGAGGCTTTGCTCAACAACTGTTACCAGCACCACTCGACACACCATTAGGTGCTCAATCCTTTACCGTCGCTCTGCTTATTGCCGTCAATTTGATGGGCAGTAAGTCTTCAGGCCGCTTGCAAACCGTAATTGCCTTATCGATTTTTGCTTTAGTCAGCGCTTTTGTCTGGAAAGCCGACATTACTGCCGCTGACATCGCGCTTCCGACTATGACATCCGATTCAATGTGGTCTATTGGTGCTGCACTGGCGGTTATGTTTTGGTGCTTTGTAGGAATCGAAGCCTTTGCTCACATGGGAGAGGAATTTAAGAATCCACAGCGTGACTTCCCCATCGCCATCATTGCCGGATGTTTCGTCGCAGGCTTAGTGTACTGGGCTTGTTCAGTGGTTATTATCAAGCTAGGCGCTTATGGTTCGCCGGAATTTGATGCTGCCTCTATCCCGTGGGTGACAGAGCAACTGTTTGGCAATGGCTTTAAAACCGTCATCAGTGTACTTGGCTTCTTTGCTTGTTTTGCTAGCCTAAACCTTTACACCCAAAGCTTGTCTCGCATGATTTGGGCTCAAGCTCGCCAACACACTCCGACCAATAAAATGGCGCAGCTCAACAGCCGTGGCGTACCACTTTATCCAACCTTAGCAATCGGCTTTATTGCGCTTATTTCGTGTGTAATCGGCGAGCTGTCTAATTTGGATCTCGAATTCTTTCTTAAACTCGCCAATGGTATTTTTGTTCTAGTTTATCTGCTTGCGATGTTAGCGGCCTGCCGATTACTGACTGGCGCATCGAGATACACAGCCATGATTTCACTGGTCATCTGTACCTTGGTGTTTATCTGCCTAAGTTGGTCGATGCTCTATGCAGTGACTGTTTTTGTGACATTGTCACTCCCTTGGCGCAAATGGTTGGGTAAACCCACCGTCTCTATCGACAAGTTGTAACTCGATTAGTGATGAATCAGAAAATTGTAAACAAGCCCTACCAATATTACTGATAAAAAAGCCGAGCGATCTGTTTGATCTTCGGCTTTATGTCAGCCAGTCGGATATTACCAAACCCCAGCACTGCACCACTCCAATCACGAGCATCACTTGATCCATATTCATAAAAGTCAAAAGGACGAATGATGATATTTTCAAGCTCTGCCCTACGGCTCCACTCATGTTCAGATATCCCTTGATACCACTTCACGGTCACATGTAGCCCTGCAGCCTGACTGATCACTTCAAGATCGCCATGAAACTCACTTTTAATCGCTTCTATCATCGCTTCATGCTTGAGTTTGTATGAACGACGCATCTTTCTGATATGACGCAATAAATCGCCTTCGCGAACAAAATCCGCCAGCGCTTCTTGTGTATGTGACGCTGTATCTCCAGTGAGCGCATCTTTAATCTCAAGACACTTCGCCACCAGACTTTCTGGCACCACCAAATAACCTAGTCGCAAGCCATTGAACATCACCTTACTCAAGGAACCGACATAGATGATGCGATCATCGAACCCTAACTTTCCCGCCAAACCTTGCATGCTGGTATAAGGGCGATGAGCAAACTGAAACTCACTGTCGTAGTCATCTTCAATGATCCATGACTGATTTTGATTGGCCCAATCGATCAGCTTAAGGCGTTGCTCAGTATTTAAGGTCGTGCCCATTGGGTATTGGTTACTTGGGGTGACATACAGAGCCTTAGCATTACTGGACAACACTTTTTCAATATCTAATCCAACCTTTTCACGCACACTCACACCGTCTAACTCTAGCCTCAACAGATCGATGATTTTATGCACTTGTCGATAGCCGGGCTCTTCCACAAGGATTTTGTCCCCCATCGCTAACGTCGCCATCAAACCAATTGAGATGGCTTGCTGCGCACCTGCGGTGATGATGATTCTATCGGCACTGCAGTGAACCGAGCGACTGCTTGCAAGATACCCGCTCAATGCTTCCCTCAAGGCCAAGCTTCCCTGAACCTCTTGATTACCCGCAATGTTCTGACGTGTAGAGTGACGTTGCAGCAGCCTCTGCCATTTCGCAAAAGGGAACGCATCTAAGTCAGGGACTCCGGGCGCAAAACTGCGGTTAATGTCGTTAGGTTTCGCTATGTTTGCACTCGGTTTACTGACGGTTTGTTGAATCTTCGCATCCTGAACACACTTCGGTTGAGACAAACTTAGAAAGTATTCTGGTTGTTCAACCGAGACATAAAACCCTGAGCCTTGCTTACTCTCGATATAGCCCTCGGTGACCAATTGTTCATACGCGTAAATCACCGTATTTCGACTTACCGACAGTTCTACGGCCAACTTACGTGTTGAAGGTAACTTGCTGCCTTTGCTCCATAAATCTTGAACGATCTTTTCTCTGATCGCATGAAACAAGGCGGTTTGACGTGTGTCATGTTGCTCGTCTAACTGTAGGTCACCGACATCAATAGGCTGCATAACTGGATCCAAATAGTGTTTAAAAGTGGCTCTATTTAAGAGACCAGTTAATCGCTACATTAATCAAAAGGCAATGATTAAGGAGCGATTATGTTATCTAACACGAAAAGAACTACGATTAAAAAAGGGGCTCACAAAGCCGTATTTGAACAAGAGAAACTTCATCAAATCATAGATGAGAGCTTAATCGCACACATTGCATTGCAAGGCGAACATGGACCAATGGTTATTCCAATGCTCGCGTGGCGAGTGGATGACAAGGTCTACATTCATGGCGCTAAAAACAGCCGCTTGTTGAAAGGCTTAAAAAAAGGAGAGCCAACCTGTTTAACGTTCACTTTGTTCGATGGTTGGGTGTTAGCTCGTTCGGCATTTCATCACAGTGCGCATTATCGTTCTGCTGTGGTGTTGGGGTCATTTTCAGTCATCGATGACAACCAAGAAAAGGATCGCTTGTTGAATATCTTTATTGAGCAAATCGCACCGGGCAGAACCGATGAAGTCAGGCTCAGTAATGAAAAAGAACTCACCGCGACCGAGTTATTGGCGATACCTTTAACGGAAGCCTCCGTGAAGATTGGTAAACATGGTGTGAATGATGATAAAACCGATATGGATATCCCAGTATGGGCTGGCGTATTACCTTATCGAACGATCGTAGGGCCATTAGAAACGGTGCCTGAGCAAGAAGGCGTCATCGATAAGCCTGATTATCAATCAGCCTATGGCGAACGTTGGTATCAGAATTAACACGACAAGGTGGTCAGCAAAGGATAATTGTATACAATCTGGTTTATCAAATTTTTAACATAACTAAATAGTTAATCAGACAATGCAGAAGAATAAGGAAACTCTCCCACTTCAAGACTTGCTCAATGGTATTGGGCAAGTCTATTTCACGTCATCTGTCATGACGTCCTTTCTGCTATTGCTCGCTATTTCAATTGAGTCACTGTCACTGGCTTTTCTTACCTTATTCGGTGCGAGTTGCAGCTATGGATTTGCCTTACTGACCAATAAACCGTCTCATGATATTGAGAATGGCATGTATGCGCTAAATGGCGCACTGATTGCTTTGTTCATCGGGAATTTTTTTGAAGTAAATGGGTGGCTGATTATAGTAGTAGCCCTCGGCTCGCTGATAACCGTACCCATCGCCAAGATCGTGTTTAGCTTTAAGAAGTATCGCGGTTACACAAGTGCCTTTATTGTCACCTCTTGGTTTATCTACATGCTTCAATCAGGCTTGAACCTCCCTTTTTTCACACCCTCAAACACTACGCTACAGTCGACAGCGTTTTTAACATTCAACGATTGGTTGAACCTACCAAGCATGGCCATAACGTTGTTAAAAGGCATCAGCCAAGTCAGCTTCATCAACAATGAGTTATCGGGGTTAGTTATCTTGGCTGCGATTGCGTTCAACAATATTAAGCATGCGCTATGGGTAATACTTGCGGTGACCGTCGGCACCGTTTTCAGCCAGTTAATCGGTGTCTCTGACGAACTGATCAAACAAGGCCTGTATGGTTACAATGCTGTGCTTGCGACCTTAGCGCTTGTGCTATATCAACGCGTCCCTTGGCCACTGATTATTCTATCCATGCTTCTAACCTGCTTAGTCACTTTGGGCTTTCACAAATTACAACTCGTTCCGCTTACCGCACCATTCATTTTAAGCACGTGGGGCATGGTTTATTTTGCCAGTCGGCTTAGAAAGAAAGGTTCGAACAGTACAAACTCTACTCCAACTAAATAATCATGGTTATGGCTAACGATGCTTATTACTGATAACGAAGCTAACTATCCAACTGAAAGCGCTCTGCATATTGCTTAGGCGTCAAACCCCGATGCTTTTTGAACATACGATTAAAGCTCGCCACGTTGGTATAACCTAAACGTTTTGCCACCTCTTCAATGGGCAATGAATACCTCAACAACTCAACCGCGATATTGCTGAGCACGTAACCAGTGATAGTTGAAAAGTTAACGCCGAGATCGTGTAACCGACGCTGAAACTGCTGCTCAGACAACCCCAATAAGCTGGATACCTTACTTAAGGTGGGCAAGCCAAAATGACGGCTGTAATTGATCATTTCATAGGTGACTTTATGGTCATCGGCAGCATCAGGCATATTTAGATAGTTGTCCAAGTCATGAAAATTCATGGCCAGGCTCATTTTACTGACGGACGGAGATTGGTTGGTAGAGAGCCTTAATTTACTTGGTAACCACACCTCGGTTCTCGGTTTGTCCCACTGAATATTGCAACCAAAGTACTCCTGATAAAGTGCAGCATTCTCTCGACGCCCCGCAATTGTCACAGCTGCTGGCTTAAAGTCCTCCCCTAGGTAACAACGCAATATCTTCATCATAAAGATAGCGACTCGAACCGAGTCATGAACCTTCCCCGCCTCCGAATAAGATGGGTTGTGATAACACCACTTGATAAGGTTCCCCACTTGGGCCCCATACAGGTAAGCCCCAGACTGTAAGCAGTGTAGCCCGGTGTTCACTCGACGGATCGTCGAGGCCAAATCATGACCAGAGAAAATCCAATTCGATAGTGGGCCAAGCTTTTCAATTTCTACACGGTCAGCAAGCTTTAATATGATGTCAGGATCGTTAGTTTGTTGCTCAAGGCCCACAAACCAACGGTCTACTTCACGTACAGGAATGAGGTTCATCGGGTTCTTAAATACCGAGCTTGGAATGCCCAATTGTTCGGCATCAACACCATCGTAAGCAACTGCGTACTGGTATATTCCCCAAATACCTAATGCTCTCAGGAAGTTAGAATTATTCATATGAGCGTCTTTCCTTACACACCAAACACTAATCACGTCATTTAATGTCGATTATTAACGTAATCTGTGAAATTACAACCTGTAAATTTGCATTCCATCACACTCGGCGTTCAAATTTTACTTAGGGTTGATCAATGAGTTTACTAAGTGTCCCATTCGTTGGAACAGGCGCAGATACCGCATTACACGTTGTAGCAGGCGTTGTGTTGGTCGCAACAATCGCAGCAGCCTGTTACGGCTTTTGGCGTATTCATGAATTACCAATCAATAAAGCTCACAGTAAAGAGCACCACCAGCTCGGTTTAATCACCGCTTTAACGTGGATTGGCTTCATATGGCACTGGGTATGGGTACTCGCAGTAATCGTGTCGTTTGTTGATATGGAAAAAGCCATTATCAACCTTAGAGATACATGGCGTGCACCAAGCAACACCAGCACAGAGAGTACGAGTAATAGCAATGCGAATACTGTCGGCAACGTAAACAGCACTCAATCGGTTGATAATAAGGAGAACCCAGCATGTTAGAAGGTTTGGCTGTATGGGCACTCTTTATTTATTTGCTGCGCTTAGTGGGCATGCCGTGGAACAAAGGTACTAAGGCGTTTGCTTACTTAGGTGGCACGTCTTGGTTACTGTTCGTCTGGGTTGGGTTGGTCAACTTTACCCCAATGGATCTGTCTGGCGGGTCGGTTGTACAGTCTCCCCATATTCAGCTGCGTCCAGACTCAACATCGGTCACCGGCAAAACCACCAAGGTTCACATCAGTCCAAACCAAGACGTGACGAAAGGTGAGTTAATCTACGAGATTGATGACACCAAATATGTCATCGCGAGAGACAAAGCAAGCGTTCAACTTGAATCTGCTCACGTAGCCTTAGATACCGCTCGACAAGAAGTCAGCATCGCAGAGATCAGTCATCAGTCTGCGCTTGAAGACATCAAAGCGTCTATCGCACAAATTGAATCAGCAAAAACAGACTTAGTCCTTCAATCGAAGACTCTCTCTCGTTACCAGCGACAAAACAATGTTGTTAAACATACGATTACTGAGGCCGACATAGACCAGCAAACGGCCAAGGTAGACTTAGCAACACATAACGTCACCACTTTGGAATCTCAACTGAGTAAAAAAGAAGTCGACGCCGAGAACGCGAAGTTAAACATCCACAAAGCAGAAACGAACGTCAGTAAAAAGCAAACTGAAGTCGACTCTGCAAAGGCAACCTTAGCCCAAGCGCAATGGGACCTTAACAGCACCAAAGTCACCGCCCCGACAGATGGCTTTGTGACTAACTTTATTCTTCGTGAAGGGCAACGAGTCTCAATGATGCCTCGTATCCAGATGTATACAGAAGAGAAGTACGTGCTAATGCGGGTTAATCACCAAGCGATTCGTAACGTAAAAGTGGGCCAGCCTGCTGAATTTGCTACGCCGGTTTATCCTGGAAAGGTTTTCTCTGCGACCGTCGAAGGTATTGTTGAAGCGACAGGTGAAGCACAAGCCAGTTTACTTGGTATTGATGAACAGGTTCGAGTAACAACCGGACGGAATCTTCAAAACAAACACCACTTCGTGAGACTGAAGATCGAAGAAACAGAAGGCTATGATATCCCAGTAGGCTCTGTTGGACTGGCATGGGTGAGTGGCGAAAAGCCAATCAGCTTTATGGCATTCTTAGATGTTATCCGTGGAATCATTATCAGAATGAAGTCGCAACTGTACTTCTTCTATTCGATATAACACGACTTCAATAAATTAGAACCAATAGTAAGCCCACATAGACTGATGTCATGTGGGCTTTTTTAATGCTTGCGTTGGCTTTAGTCTCTGTTTTGGTTTGAGTATCAAACTGGCTTCTTGTCTTTATCGCCTACTTACCACACTTGAAAATACTCAATTTCCCTTACTGATAAAATGTAAAATTGGTTGCAGAGCATCAACAATTCGCAAAATGCATTTTCATAATGCAAAAACACCTTTCAAATACGCACCAAATTGCTGTAAAACAGCCCAATTCATAGGTTTAAAAGTTGGCACGCTATCTGCAATGTATATATTGACCCTTCTTAAGCCGAGGGTCACCTAGCCAACTGACGTTGTTAGTGAACCTTTCTTGTTCACGATATATATAGGCCAATTGCGAATATTGCGATTGGCCATTTTTTTGCCTGCAATTTAAGAAACATCGTCCATCCAATATACAGACACCCATTCACGGCTATAATCGCTAGCATTCATAGTGAAGTTCAATCCTGACTCATCATCTACGTCATAGAAAACGTTTTCTAATTATTTTTAAAAAATAAATTTAAAAAGTAACCTTATGTTTTAAATGTCTATTTTTAACAAAGCTGCTTTAATAGCTGACTTATTGACAAAACTAGCATTGACTATGTGGTTTATATCACCATAATGCGCTCGTTTGCCTGCAATACGGCGACCGTTATTTTTAATTTTGATCAATTGCGGAGGTAAAAGATGGCTGCGGATAATAACTACAGTCTTGGGCCGGTTCCAACATCGGCTAGGAAAGGAGTTGCTTCACTCACCATGGTAATGCTTGGGCTCACTTTCTTCTCTGCAAGTATGTGGACAGGTGGTTCACTCGGGACAGGTCTTTCTTTCAACGATTTCTTCCTCGCCGTTCTCATCGGTAACCTAATTCTTGGTATTTACACTTCTTTTCTTGGCTACATCGGCTCATCTACTGGCCTCTCTACTCACCTCCTTGCTCGTTTCTCTTTCGGTACTAAAGGCTCATGGCTTCCTTCTGCGCTACTTGGTGGTACACAAGTCGGTTGGTTTGGTGTGGGCGTTGCCATGTTTGCGATTCCGGTACAGAAAGCCACGGGCATTGATACCAACACCTTGATTGTTGTATCAGGGTTGTTGATGACCGGTACGGTGTATTTCGGTATTAAAGCGCTAATGGTACTCTCGGCGGTTGCCGTTCCTGCGATTGCCATTCTGGGTGGTTACTCAGTACTGACCGCGGTAGACAGTGTTGGCGGGCTAGAACAGCTACAACTCATCGAGCCGGAAACACCAATGGACTTCTCAATGGCGTTAGCAATGGTTGTCGGTTCATTCGTGAGTGCAGGTACTTTAACTGCCGATTTCGTTCGCTTTGGTAAAAAGCCAGCGAGCGCAGTATTAATTACAATGGTCGCGTTCTTCATCGGTAACTCACTGATGTTTATCTTTGGTGCAGCCGGTGCAGCAGCGACGGGTCTCTCTGACATTTCAGATGTGATGATTGCGCAAGGACTACTTCTTCCTGCCATCATCGTTCTAGGCTTGAACATCTGGACAACCAATGAAAACGCACTTTATGCGTCAGGTCTTGGTTTATCCAACATCACTGGCCGCTCAAGTACTACAATGTCTATCATTAACGGCATCGTAGGTACGATTTTCGCGCTTTGGTTATACAACAACTTCGTCGGCTGGTTAACCTTCCTTTCGCTGGCAATTCCACCGATTGGTGGCGTAATCATCGCCGACTTCTTTGCGAACCGTAAACGTTACAAAGATTTTGCAAAAGCAGAGTTCCAAACCGTTAACTGGGCTGGCATTATCGCGGTAGCAACAGGCGTAGCCGCTGGTCACTTCCTTCCTGGCATCGTTCCTTTGAACGCCGTGTTTGGTGGTGCGATCAGTTACCTCGTGCTTAACCCTCTATTGAATAAAAACGCTCTGAAATCTCAGGCCGCTTAAGGACACACTATGACAACCTTATTAATCAAGAACGCGAAGCTTCAAGACCAAGATGGCTTGAAACAAATCCTGATTGAAAATGGTCAATTTTCTCGCATTCTCGATAATGACGCGCCAATCAATCATCAAGGTGAGATCCTTGATGCTGAAGGTGGCATTGCAGTTTCTCCTTTCTGTGAACCGCATATTCACCTAGATACTACGCAAACGGCTGGAGAACCTAACTGGAACATCTCTGGTACTTTGTTTGAAGGTATTGAGCGTTGGGCTGAGCGTAAAGAATTGTTATCAATCGAAGACGTAAAGTCTCGTGCGAAACAAACACTGAAATGGCAGATTGCTAACGGTGTTCAACACGTGCGTACTCACGTTGATGTATCGGATCCAACGTTAGTTGCGTTACGAGCAATGGTTGAAGTTCGTGAAGAGATGAAAGAGTGGGTCGACATTCAGATCGTTGCATTCCCTCAGGAAGGCATTCTTTCATACCCTAACGGCAAAGAATTGCTTGAAGAAGCTGTGAAGATCGGTGCTGACGTTATTGGTGCTATCCCTCACTTCGAATTTACTCGTGAGTACGGTATTGAATCTCTGCACTATGCGTTCGAGCTTGCACGCAAATACGACTGCCTGATCGACGTTCACTGTGATGAAATCGATGACGAGCAATCTCGCTTTGTTGAAACACTGGCGGCTCTTGCTCATAAATTCGACATGGGTGAAAAAGTAACGGCAAGCCATACGACAGCAATGGGCTCTTACAATGGTGCTTACGCATCTCGCCTATTCCGCTTGCTAAAAATGTCGGGTATTAACTTCGTCGCGAACCCGTTAGTAAACATTCACTTACAAGGTCGTTTCGATGACTACCCGAAGCGCCGTGGCGTGACTCGTGTTAAAGAGATGCTAGCGGCTAATATCAATGTGTGTTTCGGCCATGATGATGTGTTTGACCCATGGTACCCACTGGGTACAGCGAATATGCTGCAAGTTCTGCACATGGGACTGCACGTAACACAAGTTATGGGCTACGACCAAATCAACACCTCACTTGATTTGATCAGCAAGAATTCAGCTCGTACTCTGAACATTCAAGACAACTACGGTATTGAAGAAGGTAAGCCTGGTAGCCTACTGATCTTGCCAGCAGACAACGGTTTTGATGCTGTTCGTCGCCAAGTGCCTGTTCAATACTCGGTACGACACGGCAAGGTCATCGCTGAAACGCAACCTGCGAAAACAAAAATTAACTTAGATCAGACAGAAGATATCAACTTCAAGCGTTAATATCGTCTATACTGATGAAGAAAAGGAAGCTACAGGCTTCCTTTTTACTTTGTCATAGCGTGTAACTTTATAAAACTATCAACTATTAAGGGTAGTTTTGTTAACGAGCACAACATGACAAAAAAACTCGCTGATTTCTCAATCAATGAGTGTACAACCGGAAAGACTGTGTTAACATGCACTCGCTCTGTTAGCCGGAGTTATTTAAGTTAGATAAATAGTAAAAAATGACATGTAAAATCGTTACCCGTTTTTGTAAGTAGTTTTTCCTTATTTCTTAGCAATATTAAATAATTCAATTATCAGCGCATTGCAGTAATGCAATCAACAATTTAGAAAATTTATGAATAAGGGACAAATTATGTCTAACACAAATACTGGCACTGTAAAATGGTTTAACGAAGAGAAAGGTTTCGGTTTCATTTCTCAAGACAACGGCGGTGCTGACGTATTCGTACACTTCCGTGCAATCGCTTCAGAAGGTTTCAAAACTCTGAAAGAAGGCCAAAAGGTTTCTTTCGAAGTTGAAAACGGTCAAAAAGGCCTACAAGCAGCAAACGTTGTTGCTCAATAATTAGCTTTTAGCTAAAAAGAATTTTAAAGCGCTGATTTTTATCGGCGCTTTTTTATGCCTACAATAAAACTTCTTACCTGAAATAAAGCCTCTGTCCCCGTTATCATCACCTCTACACTGCGTCATATTACCTACTTTTCAGCTACCCGCTTTCCTCAAACTCTCTCGACTCAACTAACCTATCAAAGCTCATCTTCTATTGATTCTCAAAGCACCTAGAAGACAGCCAATCAATCTATCAAAAACATAGCGATTCTTCTTAGCAGTTACCAACTTTATGCTAAACCCTCATCAATCGACTTAGTGAAACTCCAAATCTAACCTTCTCCTCTTTGGTCAAAGAACAATCGATTTAATGTTCGATATAAATATGCAATCGATTTCCATAATAAAAATGATTGATTTATCCAACCCTTATCCATTAATTATATAATTTTTAAAGCAAATACACGCAAAATCCGCTAACCTAGCGACAAGTGGCTTTAGTTGGTTTGGTATCTGTAGTAAAAATAATGAACAAAGATGAATTTCAGAAATCCACCGCTAATTTGAAAAAAGCGGTGCCTCTTATGATGAAGAATAGAGTGTCGACAACACCTGCAAATTACGCACTTTGGTACACCTATGTCGACAACGCTATCCCGCAGCTCACCAAAGATATGGATGGTGTGTTAGAGCACTACGGTATCTGCCCTCCTGCGGTAGGTGAACAGCTCTACAACAACTACGTTGCAAGCAAATCCGAAACCAATATCAATGACCTACGAGCAAACCTAGAACTGTTAGTTTCTGAGGTTTCTAACTCGATGAACGATACTCTCACCGACACTTCAGCTTTCTCTGAGATGATCGATAAGAGCTTTGAAGACTTATCTCGTGTCGACAATGAAAGTTTGTCTATTGATGAAGTGATGTCGTTGGTCCGTCAGCTGGTTTCTGAATCTCGCAATATTCGACACTCGACTCAGTTCTTAAGCTCTCAACTGAACTCTGCAACGTCAGAAATCAGCAAACTCAAGACACAACTTGTCGAAGTACAGAAAGACGCGCTATTTGATAGCACGACCACGCTTTATAACCGACGCTCTCTGGATCGTGATTTAGAGACGTTGTGCGAAGCTAAGCAGTCGTTATGCCTCATTCTTCTCGATATCGACCATTTTAAAAACTTCAACGACACCTACGGACACTTGTTTGGCGATATGGTTCTTAAGGGTATTGCTCGTAAGTTAAAGCAAATGTGTCGCGAAGGGATTTCCGCTTACCGATTCGGTGGCGAAGAGTTCGCTCTCATTGTACCGAACAAATCATTACGCATTGCACGTCAACTTGCTGAGACCAATAGGCGTTCTCTGGAAAAACTGTCGATCAAAGATCGCCGCAGTGGACAACAGGTTGGTAGCATCACCGCATCGTTTGGCGTTGCTGAACTTGAACCTGGTGAATCAGCGGAATCACTGATCGAGCGTGCTGATAAACTACTTTACGAAGCAAAATCTCTCGGCCGCAATAGAGTGATGCCGCTGTAGTCTGCAATCATCTGAACAAATTTACAGCTAAACAGCGTACTTACTAAGCCCTGAGCTCTAGGTTCTAGGTTCTAGGTTCTAAAATAGACTCGCAGTTAACATCGAAAAGCAAAAAGCCCCAATCAATAACCAGTAGGTTAATCATTGGGGCTTTGTCGTTTATGCTCAGTGGTCAGTGTTTGATGTTAAAGACAACCAAAATTGCTAACTCATGACTCAGCATCTTTCATGAGTACGAAAGACTAAAGTGCGTAGCAGTAATTAAGGCAATAATCTTCACCGCTCTTAGCTCGGAACTCTTTGTCTTCGCTGCATGCTTTTGGTTTACCCTTCTCATCACCTTGAACTAGGCTGATCCAGTGACGTATTGCTGTCGTGATCCCTTGACGCTCAGTATTCGCTTGTACCGCTTCCATTGGTGACTGGCCAAAAGTAGTGCATGACTCTAGCTGAATATCATCGATATCGACCAGTTCAATGCAACCTGTCCCTTTGTGACAACCAAACATCACTTCTAAATGGCTTCCACTGCTATCTCGGAACAAGATTGAGTCTGGGTCACACTTCTCACCCATGTAAGCCACAAACTGCTTAGGATGCTTTAGACCGCTGTGTTGGCCATCTTTGAAATAAGCCATGATATGGCGGTAATCAACTACGTAGCTCGTTACATCTTGATGTGAACCGTTCTCTAGTGGGAACAATCGGTCTAGCAGTTGCTTCGCTTTGAGTTGCTTCTCAGTTTGCTGTTTGGCACTGATAGTCTCCACGGCAAAGACAGCTTCAGCGATAAATGGTTTTGTTTGTTTTTGGATTTCTGTTTTATCGAATGTAAGCATATTCATAGTCTTTCCCTCTTGACTAACCCGGTGAACATTCACCGATTTTTAAAGCAAAAATGTGTCCTAGAGCAATTATTCCAAACTAACGTTTAACTTATTTGTCATTTTGTGAATTGCTTAGTTTGTAGATTAGCGCTTTTTTACATACAATTTCACAACAAAAATTTTACAATGTGAATTTTACAAATATGGCCTTGTCAAAAAGTTTAGTTCGTCAGTCACATTTCCTAGGTACTAAGATCCGTAACCTAAGGAAGCGTAACCATTTAACCATGGAAGATCTGTCTGCGCGTTGTATAAGAATCAACCCAGAATACGCACCTTCCGTTTCTTACCTTTCAATGATTGAACGTGGAAAGCGAGTTCCAAGCATCGATATGCTGGAAGTCATTGCGCAGGTCTTTCAGAAGAACCCCACGTGGTTTCTTGACGATGAATCAGAACAACAAGCCATTGCGCCTGACAAAGGGAATCGTGGCGGGATAAGTGGCATGGCACTCGAGCCGAGCTTTCTTTTCTCTAACGACATCCTGCAAATTGCGATACCAGAGATGTTGTCGCAAACCGGTATCTCTGGTCGTCAATTTGCCCACCTCTTGATTCGAGCTCACCAAGAGAGCAATCAAAACCACTTCCCTGATCTAGAACGAGCAGCAGAAGAAGTTGGCTTGAAACGCCTCAACCTTGGCGTTGAAGACCTTATCGACATCGCGAGAAACTTAGGTATTCAAATTCGCTGGGTAACACGCACGCCTCAAGACGTGGTGGATGAGCTCGGAATCAATGCCAAGCAATTAGTGACTTCGTTCTTCGAACCACCGGGTACGATTTTCTTGAACGAAATCCTCAAAGAGTACCCAACTCGACTGAAATACGATTTGTCGGTTTATATCGGCCATTGCATTTTGCACAGCAAGGAAGGGCTTAAGAGTGTGTTGTCGGTAGGTAACAACAACACATGGGACGATAACCAAATATCGGGATCTTCTCAGCTGAACTCTCAAGACATTCTTCAAGCATGGCGAGACTTCGAATCTAGCTTCTTTGCCGGGGCACTGCTGTGTCCAAAAGTTCCATTTAGACAGCTGCTCGATCGTACTGGTTACGAAATCGACGTTCATAAAAGAGCGGGGGTTTCCCCCTCTGTTGCGATGCGCCGAATGACGGTAGTATCGCCCTACCCTCACTGGCACTACTTTGATGCTTATGGGCCGGGGAAACTCAAGGCGGTATACCGCGGGAACGGGATTCCACTGCCTTGGGGGAATATGAGAACGGTCGCCGACCCATGTCAACATTGGGCTGTGTTCCGTCGATTATCTGAACCTAGAGCAGGTAGCTCAGCTCAAATATCTATTTTAAATGTGGGCGATGAACCAAGAATCTACTGCTGTGAATCCATCAATATGACGGATCCTGCGGGTAACAATCGTGTGTTGTGTGCTGGTATAGACTTAAACCCGGCGATTGATGCTCAAGGTGGTAATTCAAGAGATATCGCAGAGCAGCTTAAGGCTTCATGTGTCAGCAATGGTGGCTCGGTAGCAATACCGCGTAACATCAAGAAAGATCTCACGACAGTAGCCAAGATTCTAAATATAAATTGGATTGAACGCGGGATCGAAACAGAGGCGAGGCTTATCTGCTCCAGAGGAGGAGAATGCCCACGCCAACCAAGCTGCTATTCAAAGTGTGGTGGGGATTAGCGATCTTTTAGCGAATCTAATGCAGCAAAGCAATAATATGGTCTCAAATAAGAACATGCTCTCAGATAAAAACATAGTGAACTCGTTTGCTATGTTCGATTCACGAGCTTAGTAAAAATAACCAATAGAACTCAAAATTCAGGCAAAAAAAAACCAATCACAATAAAGGTGATTGGTCATATATTTTGTGTGAACAATATGGGTTCACTAACAACGTCAGTTGGCTAGGTGACCCTCGGCTTAAGAAGGGTCACCATTAATAATGCAGTATGCGTGCCAACTTTTCACCTACGTATTTACTACGCATCTGGACACGTATTAGACACGAATTGCTGTTTATTTTGCAAAGTGGAATTGCAAATTGCAAAATAAAACAAAAACGCTAGTGATTATGTTGTTATTAAATAATAATTAACGTTCGATTAATCCTTTCAGAGCCTGCCATCTTCCATTTCCTCAACCTATTTTCAAACTAATAACCCATAAAATTTCCATATAACACGCATAAAAAAACGCGAACATTGAATATCAACATTCGCGTTTCATTGGGTTCGATTCAAAGCGTATAGCGGCTAGTTTCTAATTGCTAATTGCTAATTGCAGAAGGTAGCTTTCTAAAAAAGCGACCTTCGCAGTAATCAACTTAAACTGAACTCGTCTTTATTTTTGAGCAGCAGGCTTAGAGCGATGTCTAGATGGCTTGCTACCAGACGGTTTGTTCGTCGAAGGTTTATTGCCAGAAGGCTTGTTAGACGCTGATTGGTTTGATGAACGACCAGGGCCATAGCTACCACCATAACCTGATTTCTTCGGCTTACCAGCACCGTTTTGACCGCCTGAATTGGTGTTCTTCTCAGCGCCTCCAGCAGCATTACCGCGCTTATAGTTGCTACCATTGTTTCTTACAGACTTATCATCACCAGCAACTGCAGAGTTGCTGTCAGAGCCTTTGTTACCTGAGTTAGGCTTGTTCGCATTTGGCTTACGCTTAGGAGCAGAGCCTGAACCAGAAACATGACGCTTGTTCTTACCTGCTGGTTTGTGCCCACGAGCATTCTCACCAGAACGTTGACCATCAGAGTGCTCACGTGTCTTTTTCGGCTTCTTAGGCTTAATCGGACGCGAATCCAAACGAGATTCAGGCAGTTTGTTTACAGGTGCAAAACCTTCAAGTTCACGGCGCTCCAGCACTTGTTGAATAAGGCGCTCGATACCAAATAGCTCACCCACTTCATCAGCACATACCAATGAAATTGCTTTACCCACTTCACCAGCACGGCCAGTACGACCAATACGGTGAACGTAATCTTCTGATACGTTTGGAAGGTCGAAGTTCACTACTTGAGGCAGTTGCGGAATATCGATACCACGCGCTGCAATATCTGTTGCCACTAATACTCGTACTTTACCCGTTTTGAAGTTCTCTAGGGCTTTAGTACGCGCGCCTTGGCTCTTGTTGCCATGAATAGGTGCCGCAGAGATGCCTTGCTCGTCAAGGAAGTGAGAAAGCTTGTTCGCACCGTGTTTCGTTTTGCTGAACACGAGCACTTGTCGCCAATCGTTATCTTTGATCAGCTTGGCAAGCATTGGTGCTTTTTTCTTTTTATCTACTGGATAAATGCTTTGTTCAACAGTTGGTGCCGTTGAGTTTGCAGGGCTTACCGAGATTTCAACTGGGTTGTTTACTAAGCCTTTAGCCAAACCACGAATATCATCAGAGAACGTTGCTGAGAACAGTAGGTTCTGACGTTTTTTAGGCAAGAAAGCCAAGATCTTACGGATGTCGCGAATGAAACCCATGTCTAACATGCGGTCAGCTTCATCTAACACAAGGATCTCTAGCTGATCAAAACGCACTGCATTTTGATTGTATAGGTCAAGTAGGCGACCCGGTGTTGCCACCAGTACATCACTACCTTTACGCAGTTTTTGCATCTGAGGATTAATTTTCACGCCACCAAACACAACCGTAGAAGTCAAAGGTAGATTGATACCATACTTAACTACGCTGCCATTCACTTGCGCAGCAAGCTCACGAGTCGGTGTTAGTACTAACGCACGAACTTGATTCTGACGTACGCGAGGACCTTTTGATAACATTTCAAGAATAGGTAGCGTGAAGCCAGCAGTTTTACCTGTACCTGTTTGAGCAGCGGCCATTACATCTTTGCCCGTTAGGACAGCTGGTACGGCTTTCTCTTGGATTGGTGATGGCTTATCGTAACCTTGTGCTTCAATAGCTTTAAGGATCGGTTCAGAAAGGCCAAGGGAGGTAAAACTCATAGATTATTTTCTCAGTTGAATAACATTTAGTATGAGCAACGCGCAGAAAGAAGTCGTTGCTACAGCTTTCGCTCATCAATAGAATTGATAAGGAGCAAAGCGCGGTATTCTGAGGCTTTTCCCCACATTCAGCAACTAAATTCTAATCACAGTTCTAATTCAACCTACATAACTTGTCGCTTCTGTTCGTACATTTTTTCATCAGCCGCTTTCAAGAGCGCATCGACATCATCGTAGTTATTGTCATGAATAACCCAACCAACACTAATTCTAAGGTAAATTGAGTGCGTCTCGTAGACAACTGGCGTCGTACATATCGCCTTTCGAAGTTTAGCCACAATCGACGATACATGTTGATCATCGATGATGCGTGGCAACAAGACTAAGAACTCGTCCCCTCCTATCCTTGCGACGATATCTGAACCGCGCAATTCACTCTTGATACGCTTAGCACATTCAACTAATACCTGATCGCCAGCCGCATGACCAAACGTGTCGTTGATTGCTTTAAACCCATCGAGATCGATATTTACAACCGCAAAGGTTCTCGCTCTCTGCTTTTGAGTGGTAGTAAATGCCTGCCTAAGGCTGTACATGAAGTATCGACGATTCGGTAGCATGGTTAGCTCATCATGCATAGAACGGCTGTCTGCAATGCGGTACAGACGATAAATAGTAAAGAATGCAATCGCTAACACGAGCATGATGGAGTAACCCACCAGCCTAACCCCGTGTATTCGATACCAAGGCACGTCCATCAACACATGTTCGTTCCCTGATAGCGCCAAGAACCACCCTCCATAAGGGAAGTTAACTTGCTCAGTGGCAAACGCATTGGCAAATACGTATTGTTCACCATAGAAGATAGGGCCATCTTTGCCTGAACTATTCGCCCCCCGAATCGCGAGTTCGTACTTGTTCTCGATTTTCCCAATTCCGACATCTTCAAACAGTTCAGCTAAGTCAATAACAGCGCTAGATACACCCCAATAGTCTTGATTAAAAGGCGGGTCTCGAAAGATAGGAGTTCGCGTGATGAGGGCTTGGCCACCTTGAAGTAATTCAAAAGGCCCAGCAATAAAGGTGTTGCCAATATTTCGAGCTATCTCAACAGATTCCCATTGGTTTGGATAATCACGATAATTAATACCGAGAATCTGCTCATTACCTTCCATTGGGTAAACGAAATTAAGGATGTCATCTTTGGCGAGTCCGATAATTCGAATGTGGAATCCATCTCGAATGATGTTTTCGGCTATTTTGTCCCAGCTTTTCATATCGCTTTCTGGGTTTATCGTCACAAGCGTAGAGAAATTATTGAGGATATACATATCCGATACGATAGCGGCTTCTATACGCGAGCGTATTATGGAAAGCTGCTTTTTTGCCTCAGAATATGATTCATTTTTGAGGAAAGTTAATTGCTTGGCGTGAAAAACCTCTATGGCTGTCACGACAACCAAGAACAACAACAAAGATAATAATTTGGCAGGCCACTGCTTACTCGAACCACTTGGCATTTACGAACCTCTAACACATTTGTTCTGTTTACTGCCTTGAATCGGCTCATTTCTGGCTAATTCTTTCAGTATGCCGACAAGCTATTAAAAATCCACACTTTGCGTCGGGTCTCATTTCATTATTGAGCGATTCATCACTTCATAGTTAGTTAACTACACTGATTATTAAATCAAAAAACCTTAATGAACCTTATAAAGCTTACATTGTATTGACCCAAACCTTACATTGAAGGATTCATCAGTGTTATTTTATACTTACGATCAATCAGCTTGGTACCTTACGAACATGAAGCTAAAAACGCTAACTCTGTGCACATTGTTATCAGCCTCCGCTACAGTTGCGGTTCACGCACAAGCTACTTCTGATACGCAAACGGCTTTTGACACACAACAGACTGTTAACATACAAGAGAACAAACAAGCAACAAGCGTACCAAGTGTTCAATCACAAGCTGATGATCTCTACTCTCAAGAACAATCTTTTAAACAGTCTGCCGATCTGATACGCACAACCTACGAAAGCCAACTTTACACTCTGGCTGCATTCAAAGAGGGTCACTATGGTTTACGTATGTATCGACAAACATTAGACGATAAGTATTCCGCCGCCGTATGGAGCGACATGGCACGTGTTGCTAGTAAGCTTAGCGGCCTGTCGAATGACGTTCAAACCATGGAACAAATCGTACTCTACTCAGAAAAGCGCGTAGCTTCGTATGTGGGCGACAATGATGAACGCAGTGTGCGCCGTTACAACATCACTAAACATATGCCTGAATACCTTTATCTCGGTGTTGACCTACTCGGCTCTATGGCGCGAGCCAATGAATACGGTTTAGAGCACAAGAACGATGCCAAGCTTCGTGAGATTATTCGTCGTTACGACTTTTCACGATACGTGACCAATGAAGATATGGTTAAAGCGTGGGCAGCCCAACTCGCGAATCAAGTTTACTGGCTACGCCAATTGGGTGAGCAAGATGTGGTTGATGAGTTTGTCGAAACCTTCAAAAAAGCCTACCCAGATTCGCAAGACAGAAAGCTTTCAAGTCAGCAATATGGCAATAAAATCTATGGCATGACACATGTGATCTTTGGTGATTCAGAATATTACCAACATCAAGTAAGTGAACAAGAACACCAATGGATCTACGATTACTTCAGAGATAACATTGATACCATTCTGCTGCGCGCTAAAGAAGATGTGATTGCAGAGGTTGGATTAACCTTCTTATTGGCTGGCTTAGAAGATGACCCTGTTGTCGAAAAAACACGACTCGCTATCCAAGCTTCTATCGACAAAGAACACGGCATGATCCCTTCTATCACAGGTGATTTTGACCTTGAGTACGGCGAACACCGCAACGTGTTAGCAATCATGTTACTCGATTGGCAACAAGTGAACGAAGCACCGACGTTAAAAGGCAATCCTAAAGTGTTTACAACGATTCCGTATGGGCTAATTGAAAACCAGCCATTGAGTAAATAGAAACTCTGGAGTTCATCTATAAAACCCAAAAAGCCGCAAACCTCTCAAGGTCTGCGGCTTTTTAACTCTTATCACACCAACACTTCATTCTGGCTTAGGTTTAAGTTCAGGGGCAGACTTTGTTCATCACTATCGTGAAATCCCCTTCTGCGTATCCTTCTATCAAGGAAACATCGTCACAGAGTGTTTTACAGAATCGATAGACACCCTGAGGGTGATAACTCATCAAGGTATTGCGTGATGGATAATAACTTGAGTTCAACAGATTGAAGATCACCGTATGATTCGCAAGATCAAACATGCGAGTAATCATATCAGTAAGGTAATCTGCATCGCGTGAGTTGTAATTGAGCGAACCACTGGCAATAACCACATCGTGTGCTTCGAGGCTCATCCTACTCATGTCACCCGATAAAAACTGGCAGCGTTGTTCTGTGTAGTTTTGCTTGGCCTTTTTGAGGAAGTCTGCGTGTTGATCAACGCCGGTGTACGATTGAATTCGATAGATGCTGTCGAGCAGTTCAAACAGCTCGCCATAGCCACAACCCAAATCTAAGACACTCTTCCTTTCGAAGTCAGCCGAACGAGCGATCACTTCAAAGCGACACAATTGACTCTCTTCGCTCGTCCAACCTAGAGCTTTAGCCTTGTCACCATTCGAGCGGCTAGTCTGTTTTCGATGATACCAGTACACCTTAAAACGATCACGCCAGTGCATTACGTAAAGTCCACCTGAACTTTTCGACCACCAGCCTGTTCTTGATTGTGGTATTGCCAATCATATTGTGCGAGTAGCCTTTCTGTTAACTCTAAGCCGAGGCCAAAACCTAATTCATTATCTTCGATTGAGCCATCCGTATTGCAATTAACTATAACGACTCTTGAACCCTTTTGGACGATATCCACAGTACCATTCCCTGTGTGCTGATAGGCGTTCCGAATCAAATTGGTCAACACAATGCGTGTTAGGCCGGCTGGTAGCTGATATTGTGATTCATCACTCTCTAAGCTAACCGTAACTGGTTTCCCATTGAGTAAGTAAGTTAAGTCGTGGTTTATCTGTTGCAACATATCGCCAAGATGAATGTTATCAAGAGGTAGGTCTTTGTCTTGTTGTCGAGTGAGCCATAACAAGGTTTCTGTCAAATCTGTCATGGTAAAGCCCGCACGCTTGATTCGGTCGACAACTTCTAATTGCTTTTCCGGACTCTTACCCTTTTGAATCAGCTTCTCTAACAGTTCACTATTGGTTCTTGTGACGGCAATGGGTGTACGTAATTCGTGGCTCGCGTAACCCAGAAATTTCTGCTCTCGCTCTAAGCTGCTTTGAACCGAACTTAAGCTATCACGAATGATGCTAGCCAAGGTGTTCAACTCACTAAAATGAAAATCTGGCGTAGGTTCATTAAGGTTATCTTTATCTAACGACTTAGCCCAATTCTTTAACTGTTCAACAGGCGATGCCACTTTACGTAATATCAAAACTAAAATAGCGAAAAACAGGACAATCGCGGCTAATGCCGTCAGAAAAATTGTCACAAAATGAGGCAGTGCTTTGTCTTCTAAGAAGTGGTCTTGTGTTTGGTCAAACACAGCCGAAACGTAACGCACTTCATCTCCTTTCATCACTTTCATGACAAAGTAACCTTCTTTTGGCGGTGCAAAGATTGACTTACCAAGCACCTTTTTTGAGATGACATTTAACTCAACGTTACTCTGTTCAATATAAGTTTGAATGCCTTGTGGTAAATCGCCCCATTGCGTTGCAACCGTAAACTCTTGATTGGTCACAGGCTTGCCCGGCTTCACAACATCTTGTTGAGCTTGAGCAACCATAGAGCCACGCATAGCTACATCCATACCTGAGATAAAGTAATTTATACTCAATGCTGATAGAACCAAAATCGTCGTTACGCCCGTAACCAGAATCGCCAGCAAAACGTAGATTCTTAAACTTGGTCTAATCTTCATCCTACTGGTAACTCCTTAATCGCAAACCCTTTGCCCGCAATGGTATGCAGCAGTTTGTTGGCTTGTTCAGCATCCACTTGTTTACGTAGATTGAAGATATGCACTTTTAAGCTATTGCTGTCTGGTTGATCATCGCCCCACACTCCCTGCATGATGGTTTCTCGTGATACCGGATTGGGACTAGAACGCATCAGGATTTCTAATATTTTCAGAGCAGTAGGTGAAAGTTTTAGGGGAGTATTCGCTCGAGACGCTTGATGTTGCTTCAGGTCGATTTCTAGATCGCTCACCGATAAGCGGCTCACTTGACCACTGCGACGTTTTGCCAGAACTTGAGAGCGAACAATCAGCTCTTCCATGGCAAAGGGCTTCACCAAGTAATCGTCAGCCCCTTTTGAAAAACCGGTCAGCTTATCATCGAGAGTGTCTCGTGCTGTGAGCATCAATACTGGCGTATCAATACCTTGCGCTCTGAGATTCTCACACACTTGCAATCCGTTCATTTTTGGTAAGTTAAGGTCGAGGATCACTGCGTCATATCGATTACTCTCGATTAAGTTGAGCCCTGCTAATCCATTAGCAGCATGATCACATTGGATGTCTTCTAAATCGAGGTAATCAATAACAGCAGTGGCTAAATCAAGGTCGTCTTCAACCAAAAGTAATTGAAGCTTATCTGTGAGTTTATTGGTGACGGATTCTGCCATCATGACGACCTCTATTGTTAATTGTATTGTGGCTGGTAATGCGCGCTTCTGTAATGCGCTAGCCTATAGAGCCTTAACTGTAATGAACCTAGACCGCGGTTGCTGAGCCTCACTCAGCAATCATCAACCTAGATATCATTAGCTTAGCCATTATTAAGCCGTTTGCTCAACGCCTTTGACTCGATTCGATACTTTAAGGATAAGCAACTTAATCTCACACTGAATCATCAATAATGATGGAGTAAGAATCAGCGTAATGAAGGTCGCAAACAAAATACCGTAGCCTAGCGCCGCCGCCGCTGGAATCAGGAACTGAGCCTGTAAAGACGTTTCACTTAATAGTGGCGTCAAACCTGCGAACGTTGTTACCGATGTGAGTAGTACGGCTCTTAGTCGACCAGAACACGCTTCAACAATCGCATCGTGAACCGACTTACCCTGCTCTTTGATTAGCTCGTTAAAACGAGAAACCAACAACAAGCTGTCATTCACTACCACACCGCTCAACGCTAGAATACCGTTTAACGATAGGATACTGATTGTTAAGTCATTCCACCAGTGCCCTAAGATTGCGCCAACAATACCAAATGGAATCGCCGTCATGATGATCATTGGCTGTATATAAGACTTCAGCGGAATAGCAAGCAGTGTGTAAATAGCGATCATCGCGAGCACAAACATACTCATCATCGAACTGGCCGTCTCTTCTTGCTCTTCCGTTTCGCCGGCAAAGTCGACCGTTAACCCTGGATATTGCGCTTCTAAATCAGGTACTAAGTCCTGTTGTAATTGATGCACAAGTTCAGCAGGAGCCACTAAGTCTTTATCTAATACCGCGCTGATGTAAACCGCGCGCTGACTATCAATACGGGTAATCTCTGATACTTGGTAATCTGAATGTACTTCAGCAACCGAACTCAAAGGCACAACCGTACCATCGTTGGTTCTCACGCTCGATTGCTTAATATCAGCAATGGTTTGACGATCGGATTCTGGGTATCGAACTCGAACTTTGACCTCATCTTTACCGCGTTGGAACTGCTGAACAATGTCGCCACCAAACGCTTGTAACACTTGTTGTGAAAGGCTTGCCGTGTCAAAACCTAATGCGCGACCTTGTTGTGTTAATTCAAAGCGATACTGAGGCTCACCAAGGTCCAAGTTGTGGTCAATGCCACTCACACCATCAATGGTTTGCAGTTTAGCTAAGAACTCATTGCCCGCAGCCATTACTGATTCTTCATTCCACGCTTTCAATTCAACTTTGAAGTTGTCGACCATCTCCATTTTAGACAAGACTTTAAGCTTCTTAACGCCCTCCATTTGGCCAACGGTTTCTTCCCACAGATCTGCAAATTCATTGGATGTGTAAACACTGTTGCTGTCGAGCTCAATTCTTACCTGACCCGAATCATCGGCATCAGCGATAACTTGAAGGCTAAGCAGTTCAGATGATTCACCTTGAGCACCGTATTGTGCTCTCAATGTTTCATCTGTTTGTGTTGCCGCTGCTTCAAGAACTAATAAGTTTTGCTGTGTTTGACCAAAGCTCGCGTCGTTTTGCATCGACATATCGGCAGTCACCGTATCGCCCGGCATATCAGGGAAGAAAGCCACACGAACCGCACCCGTCATTGGCAACCCAGCAACCAAAATAAGCAGTGACAAGAAAACCATTACTACGGCATAACGCAGTTTCAGCGCCCATTCAATCACAGGGCAGTAGATGCGCTTATTGAACCAACCTAATCCTGTATCGGCAGCATGTTGAACACGAGCCCACAGCCCCTTCTTCTCACTGCGCTTAGTATTAATGTGTGCGAGGTGCGATGGCAGAATGAACTTAGATTCAACCAAAGATAGCAACAAACAGATAGTCACAACCGTGCCGAATTGAGCGTAAATCTGCCCCATTTTGCCTTCAACATTAGCGAGTGCTAAGAAGGCAACAACCGTCGTTAACACACCAAATATGGTCGGTGATGCTACTTTCATGGTGCCTCGAACCGTACTGCCTATCGAGTCCCCTTCTTCCTTACGCGTGGAGTAAATGCTTTCCCCGACGACCACCGCATCATCGACGACTATTCCAAGCGCCATGATGAAACCAAAGGTGGTCATTTCATTGATGGTTAACCCCATAAAGGTGTCGGTCATGAAGAACATGGTGCCAAAGAATACGAACGGTAAGCCCGCAGCTACCCAGAAAGCGACACGCACGTTTAGGAATACCGCTAACACGATGAACACCAGAGCAATACCCGTTAACGCATTCTTCACCAATAGGCTCAAGCGATCTTTGATCATGGTACTTTTGTCGTACCAAGTTTCGATTTCGACATCGCTAGGCAGCATGTTGCTGTTTTCCCAGCGATCTACCACTTGTTGAGCCTGTTCAACGATGCTGACGACGTCTCCGTATTCATCCATCACGATTTGAATCGCCATCGCATTCTGTTGGTTATAACGAGAAAGCATGAAAGTATCGTCGGCAAACATGTCTTCAACGTTGGCAATGTCACCCAGTGTAATTTGCGTACCATCAGTCGTCGTCATCACCGGAATCGCGTTGAAATCTTGGATCTCGTACGCCTGCTCAGACACCTTCAAACGAACCGTTTTTTCGCCATTACGAAGGCTCGTCGAAATAGCCGCAGAAGATTCCGCATTGATCGCTTCAGAGACATCAGTCAGGGTTAATCCGTAAGCTTGCAGCTTATTCTCATCAACCTCGACCGAGATCATAGGATCGGCTTTAGCCTTAATCTCTAAGTCACGAATCGCCGATTGGCTCAGTAAATCCGACTTTAGTTGCTCGGCTAAGCTCTGTAACGTTGCTCGATCTGCGTCCCCATAAAGCTGTACCCATAAGGCGTGGTCTTGCATGCGAGCCTTATCAATTACCGGATTGTCAGCACCCGCAGGCAGGTTATTGATCGCATCAACCTTAGTTTTAACGTCGGTTAACAGGGTATCAAGATCATAGGTGCTCGTTTTTTCAATCGAAACATAGCTGCCATTCGCATCAGAAGTCGACGTAATACGCTTAATACCCGGCACAGTTTCTAACGCATCTTCTATCTTGATTGCCAACCCTTCTTCCGCTTGAACTGGGTCACCACTGTCATAAGTGACTGAAACAGTGACAACATCGGGTTCAAGACTTGGGAAAGCCTCTTTACGTAACGTGTTAAGCGATAACACGCCAATAATGATCACGCCCACTAACAATAAGTTCGCTGCCACAGAGTTGTTAGCAAACCATGCAATAGCGCCTGTATGCTGCTTGTTTGACATGATTAACCCTCCGCCTTAGCCAAAACGACCATGCCTGCTTTAAAGCTGCTTAACGGACGCTTTACCACTTGCACACTGTCGCCAATTTCCACGTTCAGTTTGGTAGGATCGATGTAAATCAAACCGCCCTTTTCAAACTCAACATTCGCGTTGGATTTAGAGAGCTGACTGTTGTTATCTACGAACCACAGGTCGCCTTGCTGAGAAAGAGCTGAAGCCGGAAGCTCCCACAATTGAGTGAGTTGCTTGCCCGAAATAGTGGCTTGCACGAACGTGCCTGGATAAAGATCTTTCTCTTGCTCCAAAGGGTTATCGACTTTTACGATCAGTGAACGCTGACGCGTGTCTTGTTGTAAGTGCTGCTCTACTCGCTCGACATAACCTTGCCACTGGTATTGGCCATCAGAACTCGACAGAGTTACTGGCCACGGCTGCTCTTTCAATTGCGTGTTATCGCTGTTAGGTAGGCTCAACCATTGGTTTTCAGAAAGAGGCACAGAAACCTCAACCTCATCAATGCTATACAACGTAGCGATCTGTGCGCCCGTTTGTGCGTAGCTTCCCGGCTGAACATCACGACTCACGACCAACGAATCAAAAGGGGCAACCAAGGTTGTTTTTTCGAGGTCTTGTTGAGCCTTGACCAATTCAAGCTTGGCGTTCTCGAGAGCTGCTGTTACTTGTGCCAGTTGTGGCTCACGCAGTACCAAAGGTGAATCAGGCTCACCAGACAAACCAGAACGTTGCCATTCAGATTTAGCTTGCTCGCCTTGTCTTTGTTCTTCCAATAAATCCAGTTGAGCTTGAGCCACATTCGCCTTTGCTTGCGTCACCGCTTGTTGGTAACTGGTCGAATCGATATTGGCGATCACTTCGCCTTGGCTTATCACTTGCCCAGTTTCAAATTGCGAGCTGATCGTTTCTACTCGGCCGCCAACTTCCGTCGAAAACATCAATTCGTAACGCGACTTCGCTTCCCCGTAGCCCACAACCTCTGCTTGGTAGTCACCCAGTGTTGCTAGAACCACAGACACTTGTTGCTTCTGTGATGCAGCCAATGTCGTCGTTTCGACAGACTTAGCTTGAGGCTCTGAAACCGTTAGTTCATTGGCCTTTTCAGGAG
The DNA here is from genome assembly GCF_030397615.1 of Vibrio sp. 14N.309.X.WAT.E.F5. NCBI lineage: Bacteria > Pseudomonadati > Pseudomonadota > Gammaproteobacteria > Vibrionales > Vibrionaceae > Vibrio > Vibrio sp. 14N.309.X.WAT.E.F5. The sequence goes on from NZ_JAPNXR010000002.1 coordinate 371,697, forward strand.
CAGGAGCCACCTGAGAACCGTTGTAAGCAAGGGCTGCAAAGATGCTTGAACCAGCTACTAGAGTGATGGCGATTGTGATGGTATTCAGTTTCATGAAGATACTCCCAAGCCCAGAGCTAGGCCTAAATCAATTCGGTTTACGAGACGGTTATAAATGGTTTGTGTTAGCTGCGCTTCAAGGTCATAGGTTTGTTGCTGAACAGAAAGTAGATCAAAAATGTCGACCAAACCCTGACGGTATTTCTCTTCATAACTGGTGAAGCTGCGTTGTGCGCTTACCAAGGCGTTCGTTAGGTGTTGCTGTTGAAGTGTGAGTGACGACTCTTGTCCCATCGCATTTTCCACTTCATTCACCGCATTCAGCAGTGTTTCTTGGTAAGCCCAGTAACTGGTTTCTGTGGTTAGGTCTGCAATCTCAGCCTGTGCTTTAAGCTTGCCACCTTGAAACAGTGGTGCTGATACTTGACCAAGTGCGCTCCACAAAGGTCCAGTCAGCAAGGCTTCACTCGGTGAGTCCGCCATGTCAGTTAGGCTTGCTGATAAGCTGATAGACGGCAACATCGCCTTATATGCAGCATCAGCGCGCAGAGTTTCCGCTTCGATATTGAAGAAAGCGGCTTGAAGATCGGGACGACCTGCCAGATCTTGTGTCGGCATGTTGTCTAGCGGGTTAATGATGGTTGGGAATGAACCGAGTTCAGTAAGCGAAAACTCGTCAGATTCGCCACTCCACTGCCCGGTTAACAAAACCAACTCACGTCGGCTTTGTGCAAGCTGCTCGCGGTAGTCAGCTAAAGTTGCCTGAGTCGATGCGCTACTCGTTTTCGCGTTATCTAAATCTTCAAGGCTACCTAGCCCTGCTCGGTATCGTTCTAAAACAAGCTCTTCGTTGTTTTCTAGAATTACCAAACGCTGCGATTCGATATCGACAAGCTGCTGCTTCAAGCTGATATCAAGCCAACCTCTCATCACACTCGCGACCAAAAGATCTTGAGCGCCCTGAAGGTTAGCCTGAGACGTCGCGATATCTTTTAAAGCGGCGTTGTTTGTGTCTGCTAGTTTCTGCCATAGGTCGAGCTCCCAACCAACAGTCACTTCTGTGGTATAGGTTTCAGTGGTGCTTGAGCCGTTAGTGCCTTCGTCAGCTTTTCCTGAAAAGCTCGCATCTACGGTTGGTAAGCGATCGCCAGACGTCACACCTTGCTGTGCATAGGCTATTTTGAGTGCTGTGATGCTTTGTTGGAGGCTTGGACTGTTCTGCAGAGCGCGCTCGATATAGAGATCGAGATCTGGCGCATTTACGAGATCGGTGAGTTGCAGGTTCTCAGGGTCTCGATCTTGTTGAGTAGACGCTTGATCACTAGAAGCCTGTTGAATCAGCTCTGAGAGTAAGCTTTGTTGTGTCTGATTAGTATTTTGTTCGGCTAGCGATACGTAATCAGCCTGACTGGTTGAAGTACAACCCATCAAACCAACTAGAGCCAGCGCGATAACGGAATGTTTTAAAGGAAGATTCAATTTCATCTTCTTGTCTCCTGTAAGAATGGAGACAAGATAACGAGTTGGGGGTTAAGAGAGGGTTAAGGCGAACGTTAACCCTAAAGAAAATGCATAGAGCGTACGTTTAAACTTCTGATTTACGCTTCTGACTTGCTTGAGAAGAGTCCACCGATCTTATAACCGATCGCATAGCAAACCACCGCGACAGTCACAAACACCAAAGCTGAGAAGACATAAGCCACCGATGCTGCGACGCCAGTGCCCCATACTACGCTAAACACCAAACCGAGATACGCTTCTTGCGGCCACTCATAGATAGGAAACTGAGTACCACCAGCAATAAGATAAACCATCGCAAACAAGCCAATGAAGGTAGCAATAAGACCGATGAGAACGCGCATGTTCATGGAGAGATCCTTGGTTAATTTAATCTTGGTTGCCGTACTATTAATCGCAACCTAATGATATTCAAGTATATCGGATAAAAGGCACTGGCTCTATTACTCTTCCGAGTGAGCCTGAAACGTAATAGAAATAATGAGAGAAATGGTTAAGTCCGAATAAGCTTAACGAGCAGGCACAAAAAAGCGGACACCCTTCTTACGTAAACTCCGTAAGTAAGGTGCCCGCTTTTAGTGAATCTAGCTGTTTTTGCTAAATCTAGATTAAAGCAGGATGAAGATACCCGCTAAACATGCACTCATTAAGTTTGCTAGCGTACCAGCAGCTACCGCTTTCAAACCTAGGTTAGCAACTTCAGCACGACGCTCTGGTGCCATAACACCGATTGAACCCAGCTGAATTGCGATAGAGCCAATGTTAGCAAAACCACATAGAGCAAACGTCACGATGACTTGGCTGTGTTCAGATAGCAGAGCTTTGTTCTCAACGAAGTCGATGAAAGCAACAAACTCGTTCATTACGATCTTCTGACCAATGTAAGAACCCGCCATTAAGACTTCATCACTCGGGATACCGATCAGCCATGCTAGTGGTGAGAACAGGTAACCGAAGATAGCTTGCAGCGTAATACCCGCAAAACCGAACGTCTCACCCAAGCTTTCTAAGCCCGTGTTCACCATCGCAATCACACTCACGAATGCAATCAACATAGTACCAACGGCTACCGCTACCTTCATACCGTTCATTGCGCCGCTTGCCAGTGCATCGATCACGTTGCTTTGGTCAGCTTTATCGAGTTCGATATGGTCGTAGTCACTTGGTGTGCTGCGCTCAGGAACGATGATCTTCGCCATTAACAGACTACCCGGAGCTGCCATGAAGCTTGCTGCGATAAGGTATTTAAGTTCAACACCCAAACCAGCATAACCACCAAGTACACTGCCCGCTACCGACGCCATACCGCCCGCCATTACAGCAAACAATTCAGAACGAGTCATAGACTTTAAAAAAGGACGAATAAGAAGAGGAGACTCACCCTGAGAAAGGAAGATATTACCTGTCGCAACCAAAGATTCAGCTTTACTGGTACCCAGCAGTTTTTGCACTGCCCCACCAAGAACTTGAATCACTTTTTGCATGATGCCTAAGTAATAAAGTGCCGAGATCAAAGCGCTAAAGAAGATGATAATAGGAAGTACGCGAATCGCGAAAATGAAACCATCAGTAGCAAGGTCACCGAAAAGGAAAGCGATACCAGCATCCGCAAAACCAAGCAGGCTTGAAACACCATTGCTCATGCTCGTTAATGCCAATTGTCCCCATGGGAAATACAACACTAAGGCTGCAAAACCAATTTGGAGTAATAAAGCACGAGACACTGTTTTCCAGTTAATAGAAGAGCGACTCTCAGATAGCAGACATGCGCAAGCAATCAGTGCAATAACACCGACAAGACCAAATAGAATATTCATAATGTGTCCTAGTAATCCTTAAAGAGTGAACATGAGCCAAACAAATGACATCAAAGGAATAGGACAAAGAACCGCAAGCAAAACGCTACGCGATGAAGGAGCTAACAAGGTTAGCGAGTGTGACAACGAGTTGTTCATGTAAAAAATCACCTTATACAAGCAGTGGAACGTAGCTGGTCCGGTCCGTGGGGTCATTCACATATCCATGTGACGGCTTGTATTGGCTAAGCACCGGCTTAAAACCGGAAAAGAAGTATAAACAGTTAAGTGAGACTTTCATCACATTTCTTAACGCAAACGTTCGCGCGGTCAAGGATTAAACAAAACGCGGTGTTTATCATCATCTACGTGCTTCAAAAGCTGTAAACAATCTGTATGAGGTTGATTTTGGAATGTTAAATCTTTAAGAGTATTCGAGTAACCACTCGGTTAATTCTGTGTCATTCTTTAAGCTTTTCTGTGCTCTACCTCATTTCCGAACACTTCAATATTCATCTTGAGTTTAGATACGTATATACTTTGTTTGATCTCACAAAATAATTATCTATAAAATTCCAATAGAGCTGATTAGATATAACGGCCTTCGAGACTAAGAGAGGAAACACGTGAAGAAAATGGACGCTCCACACGACATGACAAACGGAGCTAAATTCAAAACAAATAGACACGGCTATGTGACAGTAGTTGAATATTATAATACCTATACTGTTATTGTCGCGTTTGAAAACACCGGAAATATCCGCGCTATCAGTGCGGCGAAATTACGTACAGGTCAACTTACCGATCGTTCTGTTGCGCCTGAATCAATTATGATTGGTGAAAAAGTTGAATCCGTTAAACATGGTATTCTTACTATTACTCAAGTTGAATCTGAAAATATTGTCGTACTCACAAATGCTAATAACGAAGAAATTAGAATGTTATTACCCGCTGTGCAAAAAATGAAAGACAAAGTAGAAGAAATCGACAATGAGAAAACCGAGACGCCAAAACCAACCTCTCTGAGTCAATTAACCAAAAGAAATAAAAAGACCAAAGACGTTAATAATATGCTTAAGAAGATGCTTACCGACTACGGTCGATACGATTAGTGCATTAATTCCGCTATAAACTCCACAATATTCACATTCCGATAGCCAAATAAAATAAGCCCTGCCTTTCTCAATAAAATACGTTGCATATTCGAGTGAAAAGTTAAATTTGATCAAAGTCTCACTCTGGATCTTTACCACAAATTAACGAGATCTGCATCACAATCTCATTTTGACTTTGTGATGCAAGTCTTATTGAAATCTCAATATTTCCATTACTATGCTCTCACACAATAAGAGAACGAAGCTTCTCAACCCTTAAAATCCAATTGAGACAAATATTATGAAAAAGATTCTTGTAGTTTGCGGTAACGGCCTTGGTACTTCACTTATGATGGAAATGGCAGTAAAAGAAGTAGCTAAAAAAATCGGTTTCGAAGCAGAAGTTGATCACGAAGATCTATCATCTGCAGCATCAAGCAATGCTGATATTTGGGTAGCAGCAACAGACGTTGCAAACCAACTAAAAGAAGGCGGAAAAGAGAACATCATCAGCCTTAAAAATATTTTTGACAAAGCATCAATCGAAGAACAACTAAAAACTTTCATGTAAGGTCAAAATTATGCAAAATTTTTTCGAGTTCATGCTCGGCTTATTAAAAGAGCCAGCGATCATGGTAGGTTTAATTGCTTTTATTGGCCTTGTTGCACAGAAAGCAGATATTTCTACCATTCTAAAAGGCACAATTAAAACCGTAATGGGTTTCCTAATTTTAGGTTTTGGTGCTGGCGCTCTTGTTGGCGCTCTAAATAACTTCTCAGTTGTATTTACAGAAGCATTTGGTGTACATGGTGTTATTCCAAATAACGAAGCGATTGTGGCATTAGCACAAGAAGCATTCGGTTATGAAATGGCTCTAATCATGTTTTTTGCATTCGTTGTGAATATTTTATTGGCTCGTTTAACTCCTTTAAAATATATTTTCTTAACGGGTCACCACACCATGTTTATGTCTATGCTAGTGGCAGTTATTCTGTCTTCAGCTGGCATCGAAGGAACCGTTTTAGTCGCTATTGGTGCAATTCTTGTCGGCACACTGATGGTTGTGATGCCTGCACTGGGCCAGAAGTACACTGAAAAAGTAATGGGTACAGACCAACTGGCTATCGGTCACTTCTCTACCCTTTCTTACATCGTGTCTGGTTTCATTGGTAGCAAGTTCGGTGACACATCGAAAACAACGGAAGACATTCAAGTTCCTAAAAGCCTGATGTTCCTACGTGACACGCCAGTTGCAGTAGCAACAACCATGGCTATCTTCTTTATGCTTGCGTCTATTATTGCTGGCGGTGAGTTTGTAGAAACAGTATCAAGCGGTCAAAACTGGGTTGTATTTACCTTCATGCAATCTCTCATCTTTGCGGGTGGTGTTTACATCGTACTGCAAGGTGTGAAGATGCTAATTGCTGAAATCGTTCCTGCATTTAAAGGTATTTCGGACAAACTAGTACCGGGTGCAAAACCTGCTCTTGATTGCCCTATGGTATTCCCAGTAGCGCCAAACGCAGTACTTATCGGCTTCCTATGTTCTTTCGGTGCAGGTCTACTCGCAATGGCAGTACAAGGCGCACTTGGTTGGACAATCATTGTAGCGGGCGTAGTTCCTCACTTCTTCGTTGGTGGCGCGGCTGGTGTTTACGGTAACGCAACAGGCGGTTTACGCGGTGCAATCCTAGGTTCATTTACGCAAGGTCTGTGTATTTCATTCCTACCAATGCTGCTACTTCCAGTACTGGGTGGCCTTGGCCTTGAAGCAACAACGTTTGCTGACTTCGACTTCGGTGTTGTTGGTCTGATTCTAGGGTGGATTGTTTCATGAGCCTGTTTGATTTAGTGGGTAACCAAGGCGTTATCATCAACTCTGAAGAAAACCTAACGGTTGATGCGGCGATTGATGTGACATGTTCAACACTGCTAGCGAGCAACAAAATCGAAGCAAGCTATGTTGAAGCTATCAAGCAAAAGCACAAGGATATTGGCGCGTACTATGTGCTTGCACCAAAAATTGCGATGCCTCATGCTCGCCCTGAAGATGGTGTAAACGAAGCATCACTGCAAGTGACAGTATTCAAGAAAGGTGTTGATTTAGAGTCGGAAGACAACGGTGACGTTTATCTTTCAATCACTCTGGCGGCCATGGATTCAGATAGCCACATCCATACTATTATGGCCCTGTCTGAACTGTTCCAAAATGATGATGACATTGATGCCATTATCGCAGCGGAAACAGAGCAAGCGATCATCGAGATCTTAAAGCGATACTAGCTTCAATTTTTAGGTCTTAACCTATAGCTCCTGCTGATGTTTATCTCCTAAAAGTCCCATTAAAAAAGCGATAGCCTCGGCTATCGCTTTTCTGGTTCTGGTTCTGGTTCTGGTTCTGGTGCTTAGTCATTTATCGTCTAACATGACTTGCCAATACATGCTTTACAATTACACGACTAACAAGTTCATCACACCAACGCCTCACAACCAATAAGCATTCACTAACGTTAAAACGCAAACATTCTTTTATCGGTCGATAATTCAAAGCAGTATTGTGCGTGTTTTTCAAGGCATTCAAACACTTCTCTATCTAACTTATAGTTTTCAACGTGGTCTCTCAAAATCGCCATCGTCTGTTCTAACGTCATACCAGCACGATACGGACGTGACTGAGATAATGCTTGGAATACATCCACCACAGCGACGATCCGACTCGGTTGATCCAACTCTTCTGCCGTTTTGCCCATCGGATAACCTGAACCATCTAATCTTTCATGATGATTGGATGCCCACTGGCAAACCTGAGGAGAACTAAACAACTCTTGCAGTGCAAATCGAGTATCCGTTGCATGTCGCTTAATACAACAGTACTCCTCTTCGGTCAGCAAATCCGGCTTATGAAGAATGTCATTAGGTGTTTGCAGTTTGCCGATGTCATGAACTAACCCTGCTAAATAGAGTTTGCGCTGAGTTGTGTATGAATAACCCAACTGCTTGGCGAGATATTCTGAAAGTTGCCCAACCTTCAAAGAGTGCTTAAAGGTAAATGAACTCTTGGTATCAACAACATTGGCAATAAACTCGGCAAAAGCCACTGTCTCATCCAGCGACATTTGTTGAGAGAAGAACGGCACAGGTTCAAAGTTGTCCCGCATGTTTTCAATGTAAGGGATCTCCATTGAAAACCAAAAATCGTCCAGATCGACCAACTCACACATGTGTTGCACAAGATTGGTTTCGAACATCTCGTCCGCTTGTTCAGTCAAACGTTCAATAATGCTCGCTTTGCCATCCGGTGTCAGGTTTCCATACCGATCTGAAGAAGTGATGCCGTAAAGGTAGTCTACTCGATCTGCGAGCATGACAATCGCAGCCAACTCTTTTTCTAACTCACTGATCGGCATCGCCTTTAATTCAACCCAAGGGGTATGATGGTAAAGCACCGGCTTAGCGAATATAGAAAGAACCGGGCACTCTTTTAGGATTTGGTAGCCCTTTTGACAATGATGATAGCTCGCATCTGGAACAAACCCAGAAGTCAGGCTGAGTTGCTCATCAATTTGCGATACGCCACAGTCGTGAATTAACCCCAATGAGAACGCAAGCTGCGCCTGCTCTTCTTCCCACCCGACACTCAGAGCACATCGATACGCGATGTAACCCACCCTCTGTCCATGATTCTTGCTTTCAAAACCGACGTTATCAAGCGCCTTCGCAATACCAAATAGAGCCTTTCTAAGGTCTACGGTTACATTCTGGCAATGTTGATTCATTATTTAAGCCTAGCATTTTTATAGTTTTTATATATTTAGGTTGCCAATACTAATGCATAGTTAATGATTATATACACAACTATTGTAAGGTTTAATGAGTTTCGTGATAGAACTAACGTATCACGTAATATTCGTGCTACAAGTTGTTGCATATTGTTTATTATGCGACATTATATCCTGCTGTTAATCGTACATTTTCAAACCAACCGAGGACAAAAACACGTATGTTCGAAACTGTTATAGACGAAGAACTCTCCATTGCATTGGTCGAAGAAAGCTTCGCGACCCATTACGCTGACTATTCACAAAGCCAAAATGAGTATCTTAGCCAGTGGTTAGCATGGCCACCGCACTGCAAAACAGAGCAAGATTTTAGGATTTTCATCCAACGCTCATTACACGATTATGCTGAAGGGAAAAGCATGACATGTGCCATCGTGTATCAAGGAAAGATCGTCGGTAACTGCAGCTTCAATACCATCGACCACAATACCAAGAAGGTAACGATTGGTTATTGGTTGTCACAGACTCAACAAGGCAAAGGCATCGTCACTCGTGTGGTTCAAAAACTGATTGATATTGCTTTCAATGAGTTAGATATGGAAAAGATTGAAATATCAGCCGCTACTGAGAACATGAGTAGTCGTAAAGTTTGTGAGCGCTTACATTTCACATTGGAAGGCATCATCACTTGTAACGAGAACTTGAATGGTCGCATCATCGACCACGCTATTTATGGCCTGCATCGTTCAAAGAGATAAACGATAAGCGATAGCTATTTGAAAATTCCACAGAGTAGCTAGCAAGTTCACGATAAACACCTGTAGATTAAAATAGCAAAGCCACGGCATTCGACCGTGGCTTTGCTATTTTAGGAGCCTAAGTAGATCTTAAAGCACCCAGTTATACGACCTTAGGAATCACGATACTGAATTTAGCACCACCGTGATTGCTGTCATCGATCTTGATATCCCAAGCAAGCTTCTTAGCCGCCGAAATGGCAATCGCAAGCCCTAACCCCGAGCCTCCCGTACTCGACGTTCTACTTGAATCTAGGCGAGAAAATGGCAGAAAGACTTCATCGCGTCTATCTTCTGGAATCCCAGAACCGTTGTCTTCAATAACCACCAGCCAACTCTCCGAGTTTTCATCGAGAGTCATCCAGATTTTATCTTGTGTATAGTTACCCGCGTTCTTGAGAATGTTATCGAACACCAAACGAGCCATCATGCAATCGCATTTAATATTGAAGTCTCGCGTTATCTTAGATTCAAAGATGATGTTGTCTAATTCCGAGTAACGAATCCTATCCAAGCAATACTCAGCAAGATCCGCTCTCACTTTCACCAACTCAAAGAAAGAGTTATCCATCACGTTCAACTTCGACAGCATAATAATTTCTGAGGTCAGCTCGTTGATGTCTTCAATATAACCATCAATGTCATCAAACAAGGCTTGATGATGACTTGGTGCCCCTCTCCTCAATAGGTCCGTTGCTAGTTGTATACGGCTCAACGGCGTACGAACTTCATGTGGGATGGCTTGGGCGAAGATATGACTTTGCTTAACTTTACTTTCGATCTCTTCAGCCATGACGTTAAAGCTGCAAGCAAGATCAGACACTGGATGTATCTCATCCATACTAGAACGGGTACTCAACTTACCTCGACCAAACTGCTTTTGTTTCTCAACAAGTAACTCGATTCTTTCCTGAAAGCGTCTCACCGGTAAATAGACACTTGCACCAATTGCCACGATAACCGCCAGCAGTAGCCCTAATAGGAAATGCCTTTCAGAATCCTCATACCATTCAATATCAGGCGAGAAGAAATCCCCTACCTCGCTGAATGCGAAGCTAAATTTAGAGTTGGGTAGTTGAAATACAGCCGAATAGAGATTGTTCTCGCTGAGGTAAATCGGAACACCATTTAACCTTGTATATAACTCGCATTTTTGGCAAGGAGCCTCTCCCGACCAATTTTCTAACAGGCGTAAATTGAAGATATAAAATTGTTGGTAGCCTGTTTTATCGAGTTCTTGGTATAGCGAGTTCTCTTGATTGCGCTGGCGGATATATTGTTCAACAAAGTAAGAACCATCGTTGAGAAACGTTTCTATCTCGGTTCTTCGCATGTGCCCTTCACCAAGATTTAAAAACAAGAAGATCGTCGCAGACATCCCAATGACTATACCGAGGTATAAACGAGCGAACATAGAAACCGAACGAAACTTGGTAACAATAAACTTACGCAACCAGCATGTACCCCTTGTTACGAACCGTACGAATCAACTGTTTATCTTTTGCGTGTATACGAAGCTTGCGACGTAATCCTGAAACTCGCATATCAATCGAACGGTCATTAAACGCGTAATCAATCCCTCTGAATAGCTGACAGCACTGATCGCGAGTCACGACCTGACAGATGTTATTGACAAGAAGGTTGAGAATTTCAAATTCAGCAGAGGTTAACTTGAGATTTTGACCATATAACGTGGCACTTTGAGCCGTATTATTAATGACAATATCACACTGTTTTTCAGTACCGGTATCCATTGTTTCAACCGCAGGTGAAGCTCTACGCAGCAAAGCTTCAATGCGAGCTAACAGCGCGTGTCCACGAATAGGCTTAGTCACGTAATCGTCTGCACCAAATTTAAATAAGCTAACTTCACTCATCTCATCTGCTGAAGCGGTAAGCACCAAAATGATTCCGTTGTAAAATTCTCGAGCCTGGCGGCAAATTTGAGCACCACTCAAACCTGGTAACATCAGATCCAAAAGAACAAGATCAGGTTCAGTATTACGAATCGCTTCAAGCGCTAAATTCCCATCATGAACAACGCTGACATTGTAACCTTCTGCTTCGAGATAAAGCGTCGTTAAACGAGCGATCTCTTGGTCATCTTCGACAATGAGCACTTTGGTTTTCGACATTCCTATCACCAGTATTTATTAAAAGCGAGGGCAGTATATATACTGTTCATATATCATCAATGTTGTTATTAGAGCCTTGAGTTTACCGTACGCAAAACATTGTAATCACTTTTGTACATACACGTTTACAAAACACGTCGTTCAATAGCCCGTACGCCTCAGTTTATGAAGGCCCAACTCAACTGGAGGAATCACTGTTAGGGTTTTACATACTCATCCAATGCTTACATTTGCTTTATTTTCTTACGCGCACTTACATTTAAGGCATTTACAAATCACAATCAAATCAACCATCTGCGCGCTTACCACCCATCAGTTGATATTACTGGTAATGAACCCAAAAGCAGCCTAAAAAACCACTACATCAATAATTAATTCAAAAGAAATCGATTACCTTTTCGGGTCACCAGTACTTTCCATTTTTAAACACGTGACAAATCCTGTTAAGCGAAGGGCTCTTAACGTAACATTCACCCAGCTAATAATTCGAACCGATATTAGCCATTAATCACTTCTTCACAGGGCTCACGTTAAGATGAATAAATCGCTTTCACTGTTACTTACAACCACAGCATTAATGTCAACACCACTTATTGCTGATACCAATAAACATGAAATGGTAACTAAAATTCAAGAACAGGTAAGCGCTTGGATAGATATTCAAGTCACACCACAAAACAGCATTATTCAGAAGATGGTTTTTAACTGTGAGTTTTACAGTGCCACCCCTTACATCAAATCGCCGGACGGCAATGAGAGCAGCAGTGGCTCATACCTCTTTTACTCACACAAAGGCGTATTAGGAACCGTGACAGAACCTTATACCACTCAACCTTTGCCTGAGTTGACCATGTGCCTTAAAAAAGACTTCGTAATCACCAACCAAGATGAAGCACAACTGTTGTTCGAAGCCATCGAAACTGTCTATCCAAATTATTCGATGTTCGATGATAATTTCCCTAAAGAGATCACCAAGACACCCAATGGATGGCAATTAATTGATGGTGAGATATTTGATGATAAGAAAGGTTATGTCATCGAAACAACACCTCAAGGTAAAGTGACAAAGATCATCCGCTCACTGAACCTGTAACACGTTGTTTTCACTTTAATGCATCGCTTCTTCTTTAACACAGTCTTGTACTGACGGTTAAAAAGCCAGATTCCAATTTGATCAGCGGCCTACTGAATGCATGAGTTCAGTAGGCATCGATCGCCCCAAATATCAGTTCACCGAGTTCAATATGATGACAAGTTATCAACCTTTCGAGTATCTCCAGTGTCCAATTTGGATATATGACATTGATAATAAGAGAATAACTTGGGCAAATAGCAGCGCCCTCCCTCTCTGGGAGTCTGAGTCCTTATTTGAACTGACATCGCGCGATTTTAGTGTCGAGATGTCCAAGGCGATAGAAGCCACTCTTGAAGAGTATCAAAGACAGTTTTTACGAGATGAAAGCATCAAGACATGGTGGAACTTCACACCCAAGTACATTGCTAAGCGGGCGCTGTGTTTGTTCTCTGGGATCCCATTACCAGATGGCCGTACCGGAATGCTGGTACAGGTCATCGCTGAAGAAGGCAGCCTAAAGCACGACCTCGCTTGTTCTGATGGCTCTAACCTATCCCTTTTGTTTGATAGATCGGGAGCGGTAGTGAGTGCTAACTCTGCATTTTCCCAAAACTATGGATCACCGTTTACCACCCTCTCCGATTTCGTTTCAAGTGAAGAAATAGCCGACCAATGGTTATTTTCAGCACGTAAAGGCCGAGAGATTTTAGAAGAAGTTAGCTGCCAGATTGGTGATAAAGCGCATCATTTTGATGTACAGGGAAAGTGGTTATTTGATAAGAGTGAACTGCTGTTAGAGCTGACTTGCACCACCAAACAAAAAGAGAAGCTGATAAAGGCCAGATACAACGCGGAGCACGACTGCTTAACTGAGCTTTATAACCGTCGTGGCATCACCAACCTTCTGGAAACCAGTATCGCCTATCGCTCCCCCTTTGAGTTGATGTTCGTTGACCTTGATGGCTTCAAACTGGTTAACGACACGTATGGACACAATGTCGGCGACCAGCTACTCAAACAAGTGGGTGAACGTCTGAAACAGCTCGTTGATGAAACCTGCATGATTGGTCGATTTGGCGGCGACGAATTCATCGTGATCGCCCACACCTGCCGAAACCACAACATCCCGTTACTTTGCTCGCGTATTATCGATGCCTTAAACCGCAGTTTCCATATTAGAGGGATTGGCACCTTGTCTGTGGGTTGCAGCATTGGTACGGCACATTTCCCAGACAATGCCGTAGATCAAGAGTCGTTGCTGAAACAAGCAGGGATGGCAATGCACATTGCCAAAGCGAATGGTCGAAATCGTTTCCAAACTTTCACCCCTAACTTAGCGCAGATCCTTCATCGGAAAGTAGAAATCCGCCATCGATTGACTCAAGCCTTAGAAAACGACGATCTTAATCTGCATTATCAACCGATCATGAATATCAACAATGACAAGGTGAAAGGGTTTGAAGCGCTACTCCGATGGTCAGACAAAGAGCTGGGTAACATTGGCCCTGATGAATTCATCACATTAGCGGAAGAAACAGGTCAAATCGTACCGCTAGGAAAATGGGTACTCAATTCAGCACTCAAGCAGTTATCGATATGGCATCGGGAGTTTGATAGTGAATTGATGATGAGTATAAATATCTCGAGTATTCAGATGCATGCAACCTTTGCTGAACAGCTGTCTGCAATGCTTAACTTCTACAATATCAACCCTCAAAGCATTGCCCTTGAAATCACGGAATCTTCAATGATTTTCAAACACGGTGAAGTTAGGCAAGCACTGAACGATATATCGAAATTGGGTGTTGAGCTTCACCTCGACGATTTCGGAACCGGCTATTCTTCTCTCTCTATGTTACACGACCTGCCCATTAGCACTGTTAAACTCGATAAAAGCTTTGTCCACGGTTCACACAAAGGGAGTAAAGCGATTGTCCGAGCAGCTCATGCAATTTGTGACAAATTGGGGTTAAAAGTGGTGGCTGAAGGCGTCGAGACAGAACAACAAAAAGAGTTCCTCATCGACTCTGGTTACCGCTACCTTCAAGGGTTCTTGTTCAGTAAGCCCATTCCCTCAAATGAAGTCGAAAGTCGATTTCTCACCTTAGGATAGGTGCACACTTAACATCAAAATCGCCTCTACTCTTCAATCCATGCACAAAGGGGCGCCGTTATCTCTTTTAATACGGAAAGTTACACCGATTCACCTGTAAGGGACTTTTGTCAGTTCTTGTTTAGCTCATTCTTGACTCTGTCGCGACTCATATTTGAGTCTCGTTCTTTTGTAAACTTTTTCCATCTTAACCAAATGAGAAAGAGAATCATGAAAAAGAACACCTTCGTTTTACCTGCCATCGTAATTTCAACGGTATGTATGTCATTGTCTGCATTCGCAAATAGCCGTGACAACTCTATCGAAGCTGGCGTGACCTTCATCGGAAATCAAGAACTGGCAAGCTTCGGCTATAGTAAAGAGTTGTCGAACAACATCGTTGTCGGTGGCGGTTTCTCATTAGGAACGGAAGCGGTAGATTTAAATAAGCCAAACTCACAAGATGCATGGGGTTTGTACTCCAACATTGGCTACAAATTTGAAATCGCTGAGTTCGATATTATCCCTAAGATCGGTATTAACTATCTGAATGCAGATGTGAGATTTGACGACTCAGCATCTAACGACATCAATATCGACAATGTCTATGGCTCAATAGGCACAACGGTTAACTGGCGCATGATAGGCTTAACGGTTGATTACGGTAAGATCAATGATTCTGCAATGGTGCCAACGGGTACAAGCCCTAACTCTAGCACAACACCATTTGAAGAAGACGTAGTACGCGTTACCGCAAGCTTCAATTTCTAGCCTTTAGCTTTCTACCTCTCACCAATAGAAAGCAATCGAGAGCTCCTATTAGTCACCTAATTAGGAGCTTTATTTTTAACCTTATACGGAAATCTACGTCTTTTCCCCTAGGGGGATTTTATGATGGTGTTTGTTAAATAATCAAAAGCCAATTTCACTTCTAATTATAACTGACTAAAAAGTAACACTAATTGAGTCAAGTCGTTAATATATCTACGTTTAATTAGAGATCTAAGCATTTAACCAACCTAACTCATATCAAATCACAATATTCATCAACAAAATAGAGTTCAAACACTAACCAAAAACAGGTTAACTATGGAATAAAAATCACAATTAAAACAACGTATCGCTTTAGATTTAATCCTTCCAGGTAAAATAAATCGATTAGGTTCTTATCCGAACAGATTAATTTATAAACCCAACTTACAAACCTTTTTAAAATCCCACTATTGATGATTTAATTAATTTAAATTCATATTCAATAATAAAAAGTAGTATCTATATTAAATGATATTAATATCACCTAAGTTCTTGTAATTAAATTTTATCCTGAAAAATTCTGATAAATCTGCCTCATCAATAGCTACCACAAATACTACGACCATCTACATTAGCAACTGCTAAACTTACGATTAAAACCGCTAGTATAGAAGCTTATAATTGGATAAATACCAAAACAAATGGATAAATCCCCCTTCTCTCTTGTAAAAAATCGCCTTTCATTTATAAATTCAAGTTTTGGGTGAACATCTCGATAACCTTTCATTACAGCCCAGATTCTGCGATTAGTATCAATATCTTGAGAGGAAATGGTGACATTTTAGTTATGTTATTTTGAAAGGACTCTTGGGTTGAATGACAATCTCAGCCACCACATATCAATTACACGAATATAATAACTATCGCTTAGGAGTTGAGCTATGCACTGTTCTTTCAATATAAATAACAATAATGAGAGCTTGCAACTTATTTATAATGAAGAAAAAATATACATCAAAAGAAACAGTAATAAAATATCAGAGGAAAGTCTAAATAGTAAAGAGAGTTTTGTATTTAAATATCTTGTTGAGCACTCTTCAATATCGAACCCTCAATCAGCACGAGACGTTGAAGAATCGTTTAAATTACACTTTGACGAAGAGTTTAGTTTGTACGCGTTAAAAAATATTATCGCTTCGATAAGAAAAAAGTATCGAAGTTTATGTAAAAAAGCAAAGATTGATAATAATAACGAACTGATCACCAACTTATATAAGGTCGGCTACTTTATTGATTTAGATAAAAGTCCGACAGATCGCATCAAACCTAAGTACAACATCAACCAATTCAAGCCCAGCCATATCGATGTGCTAAAACTGATGTACCGCTCTTACCACAAAGAACTGATACGCTCTTTCATACTCATGCTGACTGTTTCTTCGTTTATCTTATTCGTTATCTACTTTTCCCAAATCTTTTACACAACGAAGATTGCCGATGAATACAGTCTCAACACTAAGCAGGTCGCAGAAGAAGTGATGAGTGATGGTTGTTACAGCGACGTCGCTGTCTACGCGCTAAGGCACTCTCTAAACTTTGACTCCGTCATCATGACAACGCCAGATGGCTCATGTTACATATCCAAGAGCCGCTCCAAGTTCATAGAGCCAAACCAAGTTGATGAGTTCTACGACAGCCTAGATTTTGCTTACTCACGTTTTACGTTGCCTGAAAACGGCGTTTACCTTACCGCTCGAATTTCCAAGAACTCAATAGAAGCTCGCTATAGAAACTCATTATTACCGCTGTTCATAGATTCAGTCTCGATACAAAAAAATGGCTATTACATTCTGAATCTCGGAGAGCAAAGCCAGCCGATTTACCAACACTCACTGCCAAGCGGTGCGACTATCACTTTTTATAGTCACAATATAATCGCATTCTGGATCGGGCTAACTTTACTGTTAACTCTAATATTTTATCGTTCTTACCTGTTGGGCTTTGTCGTTTATCTGTTTCGCTGGAAGAATATCTCCTTTGAAGAAGAGCCTATCATCAACACGGAAGACAGCAGCGTCTTGTACTATGAACTGTTGTCCAGAGTCCGCAATCTCGGCGTGCTAGATTTCATCAATGCCATGAGACGTACCAACCTATTGACCTTCCATACCATTTTGCTGATTGAGACGGTTAAAAACGCCAAATCAAACAATAGCCATGAAATCTATGGCGTCAACGTATGCCCGAGTGCGTTAGTGGGTACTAACTTTGCTAAAATTCAGTACCATTTAGCGGCAATGGAAGCGAACGAATTTGTTGTCGAGATCACCGAATATTCGAACATCGGGTATGGGTGTGAGGTGATTGATAACATCAAAGAAATTAAAAATTTGGGGATTACTATCGCGCTGGATGACTTCGGTACCGGGAACAATAATATCGAGATTATTAGCGTTATCTCTCCGACGTACCTGAAGTTAGATCGCTGTTTTGTCAAAGACATTGAATCAGGAGAACATCATCAAGGAGTGTTGCTCAACATGTCCGAAATTGGACGCTTATCTAACATCACTATGATTTACGAAGGTGTCGAAACTCGCCGACAACAATACATCTTGTGTCAACTCGGCTACAACCTGCAACAAGGCTACTTGTACAGCAGGCCTCAAAGCACCACGACTTAATCACTTTCTAGACATTAACTACCTGTGAGCTCATTTATCCCGAATGACATTAGGCTCAAAAAGACAATCATGTCAGAGCTCACAGGGGGAAATATTGCCTACCCTAAAATCAAACAGACAACAGCTTATCGAAGTGATCACTAAGTGTTCAGTCGAAGTAAAACAAAAGTAAATTCAGTACTTTACCTATGTATCAGACCTCTACCTTCCAGCACTTCTAGTCTGTCGATAATAATTATTTCCAATAAAAACCTTGCCAATCTGGATAAAAGGGTTAGTGTTATACACATGTATATCACCATGCAGTTTTAATTATGACCGAATGGAAAGACGACCAACCGATCTTTAGGCAGCTAGCTGCAAAGATCAGTGACCAAATTCTTCAAGGTGTTTGGTTAGAACAACAAGCATTGCCCTCAGTGCGTGCTGTTGCCGCCGATCTTAAAATCAACCACCTTACTGTCATGAAAAGCTACCAGTTACTGGTTGATGAAGACCTAGTCGAGAAAAAACGCGGCCAAGGTATGTATGTCGCAGAAGGGGCACTTCAAAAATTGAAAGAGTCCGCACATCAATCATTCATCAACACACAGATCCCAGCCATCGCTGAGACGCTAGGCATCATTGATATGAGTGTCGAAGAACTCGTGAAACAGCTAGAACAACATATAAAGGACAAGTCATGAGTACTTTACTTTCAGTTAAAAACGTAACCAAAACCTATTCAAATCAAGTGGGTGTCGAGAACATCAGCTTTGAGTTAAAACCGGGGCAAGTGCTTGGGCTGCTAGGTCACAATGGCGCAGGTAAATCGACCCTGATCAAATCACTGCTTGGTGGGCACAACTATCAAGGCGAGATTGAAGTAAATGGCTACCACCCTATCCACCAGCACGCTGAACTCATGTTGCACTTATCGTACATTTCAGATGTGAACGTATTGCCAGAGTGGATGACAGTAAAGCAACTGCTTCGATACACACAAGGCGTTCACCCAAGCTTCAACAAGCAAAAAGCAGAACAGACGTTAAGTAGCACCAACATTAAGCTAACTTCAACGATCAAACAGCTTTCTAAAGGGATGAAGGTACAACTTCACCTTGCGATCATCATCGCGACCGACACTCAAGTGTTGATCTTAGATGAGCCAACGCTAGGTCTAGATCTGCTCTACCGCGATACTTTCTATCGCCACCTCCTAGAGTGGTTCCACGATGGCGAACGCGCGATGATCATCGCTAGCCACGAGGTTTCAGAGATTGAACACCTATTAACGGACGTATTGATTCTGAAACAAGGCCATTGTGTGCTGCAAAAAAGCATGGAAGACATCGAGAACGACTATTTCATTATCGATGTCGCAAACAGCCACTCAAGTGAAATCCAGAAACTCAATCCACTGACCTCACAGCCTGGGCTAGGAACCACTAAATGGTTATTGGAAGGCCAATACAAAGCGCAAGTTGAATCATTGGGTAACATCTACAACGTTGGTCTCGCAGACCTATTCCTTGCAACACAGACGGAGAAGGCATAATGCACCCAACTTTTTATATGCTAGAAAAAGAACTGATCGAGCACAAAATTAACACTCGATTACCTCTATTTATCGCGTTATGTGGTTTCTTGCTGTTCGTTAGTTTGTTTTTCAATGGCGCAGCGCAGCATGAGTTTTTCTTCCAAATGGAAGTCAACGGCGACGTGAGTGACATCCACAGAGAGTTCGCACAAGACCTCAACTCAGTGATCTACTTTGGTGCTGGCCTTGTTTCACTCATACTTTCGACGCTTTACATCCCTAAAACACTGCGTAAAGAGCGCCAAGAAGGCAGTTCGATGTTTTGGAGAAGTATGCCAGTATCCAATGCCATGACTCACGGCGTGAAGCTAGGCTTCGGTCTAGTGGTTATTCCGGCTATCTGCGCGCTATTAGTTCTATTCGCTGACTTATTGTTTTGGGTACTGAACGTTTCAAGCGAACAACAATTGGCATTGATAGTAGAGCAGCAATCACTGTTTTATGTGCTGAGCAATTGGTTGGTGTTCTTTGGACGAATGATGCTAATTGCGTTAGTTCTGCTGCCATTAGCAACGGTTACTCTGGCGATTTCACAACTGGTAAACTCTCCATTGCTTGTCATTTTCATCTCAAGCTATGCGATTAAGTTTCTGTCTGTCGCCGTGTTTGGATTTTATGGCATCAATGACTTCTTCTCTCTCATCGCTTCACTGCCGATGAACCTGCTCACAGCAAGCAATCCATTCAGCGTGATTGCAGAAGCGCCAGTTCTGTCTTTGGGTATTTATGTACTGATTGGTGTTGGCGGCTATCTGTTGAGCCTAAAGCTAAATAGAACGGACGATGTGAGCTTGAAGACGCTGTTCCAACGATAGAGTCACTTATTCTGAGCCCTCAACGGGTAACCAAATTAGATATCAAAATCTAAATCAAAGCTTCTGAGAAATCGGGAGCTTTTTTATTGGCTGCTGTTTTATTGTTAGGCGCTTTGAATTCTAACAACGATTGCAGTTATAGAAGCAAAAATACGGATTGGTGGTTGGTTTTGGTGCTGAGTGCTGAGTGAGGTAAAGATAAACTAGGAGGTATTAATGAGCTGACATTGAATTGCATTGTTGTTAATGCCTGCCAGCTCTTTGGGGGATGATTTCTTTAGTCGCCGACCAGATGAAGGTCCTTGAGAGCGCTATTGAAATCGGTTTGTTGCGTTTTACATTTGATTAAGCTGTTCAGCTTTTTTAAAGCTTTACGATTTAAAGCTTATTTCTTTGAAGCTTCTTTCGCTGTGTCTTTCCAGTATTGGATGCGAACGCGATGAAGCTGTGCTCTTCTCATTTTTTTCATAAGGGATATTTCCTTTTCTTTAACTGCTCTTCATGAGCTATTTTTATTGCCAACTATTCGAATCTAACGGTGTTTGACGGCCAGATCAATGATACAAATCACAAAATATATAGAGTTTTGAGTACCATTTACATCAAAGTATGACCTAGTTATCAACTATGGCTCAATTCAATCTATTAAGCCGTTGTTCGAAATTTAGATTAGTTATCTCAGATGACAAATTCATTTCAGTATCAATACAGTTCAGTGATACGTATTTAATAGACCGGACTAACACAGATTTAGTTCCCAATAATTTGCCTTTCCTACTCCTGCCATTAACTGGCCTTTCTCGCGTAATACTTACCTCCCCCAAACTAAAGTTACACCGTAACTATAATTCCTTTTTAATTGGCTATTTTTTATTCGCATAGGCCTATACGACACAAACTCAAAATGGGATTATGTTTGTAACGGAAGAGCTTTTAATAGAAAAAGACAGTAATGGATAAAATCAAATGGACGTGATCATGAGTAAAGTCATTCTACAAGGGCATATTCTTGTGCCAGACAACGACCTAGAAGCCGTCACACAAGCGCTGGTTGTTCATAAGGAACTCACACTCTCAGAACCCGGTTGTATCGTGTTTCGAGTCAGTCAAAGCTCACTTCAACCTAATCGTTTTGAAGTTTATGAAGAATTCACTAGCCGTGAGGCGTTTGAAGCGCACCAACAGCGAGTAAAAACTTCTGAGTGGGGTGACATTTCGAAGAATGCAACACGTCACTATCAAGTCACCGATGTTCCGACACCATAATGATTGACCCGCTAGCCAACCGTATCATCACATTGATCAAACAAGATCCCCTGCGAATGAAGGTTTTAGACTGTGTCTCTCAGCTGGGTTTACCACAATGCCATATCGCCGCAGGCTTTGTGCGAAATCTCGTTTGGGACTACATACATGGTTTTGATTCTCCTACGCCACTCAACGACATTGATGTGATCTACTTTGATCCCAGCGATACCTCTTACGAATCGGCTCTTCGATACGAGGTTCAACTTCAAGGGTGGTTACCTGAACTCAACTGGCAAGTTCGTAATCAAGCCAGTATGCACACACGAAATGGCGACAAACCTTATCAAAGTACATTAGGCGCGATGAGTTACTGGCCAGAGAAAGAAACCGCCATCGCCGTAAAGCAAAACCCGACTGGGGAAATCGAGTGTATTTCCGCTTTTGGTTTAGAGAGTTTGTTTGATTTGAAGATCACACCGAACCCCAATCGCAGAAAAGACGTGTTTGACCAACGAGTTCAATCTAAAAACTGGTTAACTCATTGGCCCAAATTAACGATTGGTCACAGTTAACGATGAGCCACAGTGAGTTAATGAGCGGCTACAGTCAACTAGCGGCCAGATTCAAAATGAAAACCATTGACTAAAAGCCCAATCAGATCGAACATGCCCCACTTCTCAAATCAAACGCACACTTCACTAACTGCTGCGCTCTCTCGTCATACTGAGTAACGACCATGAACCAACAATACATGCTGCAAGCTCTTGAAGCTTCGCGCCAAGCCCTACCCGATTGCCAACCAAACCCGCCTGTGGGTTGTGTTTTGGTTAAGAACGATAAAGTGGTGTCTGTTGGATATACGCAAAAGGTCGGTGGAAACCACGCCGAGGTTGAAGCACTGAATGGCTATGACAGCGAAACGGACGGCGTTACCGCTTACGTAACTTTAGAGCCATGTTCATTTGTTGGCAGAACACCCGCTTGTGCCAATACATTGGTTAAAGCAGGTGTAAAACACGTAGTAGTGGCGATGCTAGACCCAGACCCTCGCAATAATGGTCGTGGTGTGGCGATACTCGAGTCGCACGGCGTGAAAGTCGATGTAGGGCTATGCCAAGAACAAGTGAGCGCTTTTCTAACCCCGTATCTTGGTAAATCTTAGTTCTTAAACAGCCAACGCTAGCTCAATTTGACTCGATAAAGCGGATTGACTGACTTATCGACAAAATACGACCAAATATGATCGTAGACGGCATGTTGGTTGGGGAACGGCGCAAGTGCTTTCGCTTCCTCTAAATCGCACCAACGGTACTCTGTATGTTCCTCGTTCAGTTCAATCGCTTGGTTGGGTGGGCATAGCACCGCAAACACCGGGATTAGCTGAATCACATTAACGTGAGCCTCGTAAAACTGCTCCAGAAACTGCGCGTTATACAAAGCTTCCACTTTAATTTGGGTCTCTTCTTCAAACTCGCGCACGATAGCCTGCCAGCCTGTTTCACCCGCTTCAATCGAACCTGCGACATGGCACCAAAATTCGCCTTTCACACGCTTCATTAATAACATTTTCATTTGTCCGTCGATCTCTGAAATAGCGACACCGGATACAATCGAAGTATTGAGTGGAATCATAACGTTACCTTAGATTGAACAAGAGGGCGGCAAGGCTACCACCCTTCGTTTGTGAAGTTACCTTCTATGATTAAAAACGAGAAGTTACTCATCAATTAATGAAGTTCAAGCCATAACTCATGGGTTCCGTGTTAACCGTCTCGCTTAGCTATCCAGTAATAGAACCATTTCTTATTTGAGGCGCTTTTCGATAAAGAGTAGAATCGCCGCCTTGTACTGTGTTTAAAACCTTTAAACATACACAGTAGACTCACAACCATTTATCACCACGATATAAGTATTAATACGACTATGCACTCATCAAACTCAACGCACGACTCAGATAACGGCCACACACCTGAGCATTGCTTCACCCGCTTTCAACAGCCGATCGAGTCATATTCGTTGCCTGAGCGTTTCACATTCCCGTTCTACTACGAACCGCACCCACTGTGTGAAATCGCCTCTCATCAGCTTCAACAATATCTAGAAACTCAAACCGATTGGCAGCATGACTTCGGATTGGATTCTGACGCTGGTCGCGGCAAAATGTTTGGTGTGTTACTGGTGAAAAGCCCTGAAGGTGAATTGGGTTACTTCTCTGCTTTCTCTGGAAAAATCGCCGACCAAAACCTACTGCCTCACTTTGTGCCACCCGTATTCGACATGTTGAGCAGCGACAGCTTTTTCCATCAAGACACAGCCGACATGATGGCTGTGAATGCGAAATTTAAAGCGCTGCAAGCAAACGCTGAATACCTTGAACTGTGCGAGCAACTGGCACAACAAAAAGCACAAGCTGAACAGGAGATCGAAGCGCAACGTTTGTTGATTATAGAAGGCCGAAAAACACGTAAAGAACAACGTGAACAAGGTAAAGAAAGCCTTGATGAGCAAGCCTTCGAACAGCTAAATAACGAGTTAAACAAAGCCAGTGTTGCCGACAAGAACCAGCAGAAGTACCTAAAACTCAACTGGGAACAGACTCTGAAAGTGTTGCAGGCTAAAGTTGATGTGTTCACCACTCAACTTGCTGAGCTAAAAGAGCAAAGAGCACACATCTCTCATCAGCTTCAGCACAAACTGTTTTCACAATACGCTTTCCAAAATGCGGAAGGTAACATTGAGGATCTCAACCAGATCTTTGAAGACACGCCAAACAAGATACCACCAGCAGGTTCTGGCGAGTGTGCCGCACCCAAACTTCTGCAATACGCGTATTTAAACGGTTACACACCATTGGCACTGGCTGAATTTTGGTGGGGTCGTTCACCGAAATCGGAAATCCGTAAACACAAGAAATACTACGCCTCTTGCCAAAGTAAGTGTGTACCGATTTTAGGTCACATGATGAAAGGCTTAGAAGTCGATCCCAACCCATTGCTAGAAAACCCAGCAGAAGGCAAAGACCTCGATATCTTATTCCAAGACGATCACATCGTTGTGGTACACAAACCAGCAGGTTTTCTATCCGTACCGGGTAAAACCATCAAAGATTCGGCCTACACTCGTGTTCAAGAAATGCATCCCGATGTTGAAGGGCCATTTGTTATCCACCGCTTGGATATGGCGACCTCTGGCATTCTAATCTTCGCTCTCACACGACGTGCGAACAAGAGCTTGCAGAAGCAGTTCATTACTCGTGAAGTTGAGAAGTGTTACGTGGCAATGATAGAAGGCGTTTTAGAGCAAGATGAAGGTTATGTTCGCTTACCACTACGTGGAGATTTATACGATCGTCCTCGTCAGATTGTCTGCTTCGAACACGGCAAGCCTGCTGAAACGAAATGGGAAGTGATTGAGCGAAACCATGACACCACAAAGGTTTATCTGCACCCTAAAACAGGCCGCACACACCAATTACGTGTTCACTGTTCACATGAAGAAGGGCTTAACATGCCTATCGTTGGTGACGGCTTATACGGCAACAAAGCCGACCGACTACACCTACACGCAGAAAGGCTAGCACTGCACCACCCAGTCACCAAAGAGTGGATGGAGTTCCAGTTCGACGCCGAGTTCTAAGCGTTAAGCCTATTTTCTGCGTTAAGCCTAAGAGATAAACCAGAGTCACAAGCCATTTGTGACTCTGACTCCCTCTTTCTCCTACCCCTTTCGGATAATTCTCAACGCTTATTGCACTACATCAAGGTTCACTTTCTTGTGACGAGTAGCATTCGCCTCTTCTTCTTTCCTTGAGGCCTTTGATATGTCATCAGCTGCTTTGAATATACAACCCAACACAACGACTTCTTCCGTGATCGCTTCGCAAGCACTAAGCTTGAAACCACTCACAGACAAAAAGCCAGACTTAAACTCGGCAATGCTCAATCTAATTGAAGAAGTTAAAAACGAACTCCCTCTTTATGAGTCGGAGACGTTTATCTGTGGACCGAAAGGAAACTGCTCTGGTTGCTCTAAGAAATTATTGGAGATGGTCGACAGTGAATTGATGTACTGGGAACACAGTATTTCAATCGGCCAAGGCCCTAACTTCGAAGAATTACGCCGTTTTGGTAAGCTATGCAGTAGCGTTAGACGTGGCTTAGAACGCAACGGCTTGGTAGAAAAACGCCCAAAGAAAAGATAACCAGCTAGCTCACAGCTACTACAAGCTTTCGATGAGCATTACAAACTATCGATCCGCATTGCAAGCTATCGATCATCATTGCAATCCAGCCTAGTCACTAACAGGTTGAACTCGTTCACTATAAGAGTGATAATGTTTTGTAATACAATAAGTACCAAGACAAACCATTAGAGATTTTCCGCCAAGTTCTTGAGCGAATCCATCCTTCATGTCTAGCGTGTCTTAAACCTTCTGAAAGCCAACATCACATCCATTAAAAGCCCTTTATTGGATAGCGGGGAAATACCTTGAAGAAACCACAACCAGTACTGGGTAAGACCGGCATGCTATTTTTCCTCGTGATCATCAGTGCGTTTCCTCCATTGACCATCGACTTGTATTTGCCAGCCCTTCCGCAAATGGTCGAGGTGTTCAATACCGACCAATCGATGGTCAACCTAACCCTGAGCAGCTACTTCGTGACCTATGCGGTTGGCCTGTTGTTCTGGGGACCGCTCAGCGAAAAGTTCGGGCGTAAGCCGATTCTACTCATTGGTATCGCGAGCTATATGGTGGCGAGTGTCTTATGTGCCATGACCAATAGCATCGAGCAGTTGATTGGTGCTCGTATATTCCAAGCCTTTGCGGGCAGTGCTATCACCGTTATCGCAACCGCCATTGTGAAAGACCTTTATGACGGCCGAGAACGCGAAAAGATCATGGCGACTATCATGTCTCTGGTGATCATCGCACCGATGGTCGCGCCTGTATTTGGTGCTTTCCTGCTGAAAATAGCGTCTTGGCGAATGATGTTCGTCACTCTCGCTATTTTTGGTGCATTCGCATCAGTGTTGGCGCTTTGCTACCGAGAGACGCTTGAAAGCAAATACCAAGGCTCTATTTTCCGGTCATGGGGAAGACTGGCCGTGGTCATGAAAAACCGCTCATTCATAAAGCTGCTGGTTATTTTCTCTATCACACCAATGGCGCTAATGGGCTTTCTTGCCGCAGGGTCTTATATCTACATCAATGACTTCGGATTGACCGAACAGCAATTCAGCTACGCTTTCGCATTCAACGCATTATGCGCCTCATTTGGGCCAACGCTTTATATGAAGTTGTCCTACCGAGTGTCGGTTCAAAAAGTGATTTCAGGGTGTTTTGCTCTACTGGCGATTGCCGGAATCTTTACGCTGACAGTCGGTGGTTTGTCACCTTGGTTCTTTATGTTTATCGCAGCACCAGCGACGCTGATGGTTATCATCATGCGAGTACCAGGCACCAACTTAATGTTGAACCAGCAAGACCATGACACAGGTTCTGCTGTCGCATTGATTCAGTTCTTTAGCATGATTTGTGGTTCACTTGGTATGGTTTTGGTTTCAATCCGCCCAGATTCGTTAATTGAAAACCTAGGCTTTATCCAATTATCGGTGGGAATCCTAGGCGGCTTGATGTGGCTGATGGTCAGAAACAAAGAGTACGTGACTAAGAAACTGAATTAGGCATATCCAAAATAGCTAAGTTTGTACTCAAACACGATTTAGGGCGTCCTCGATCGTGTTTGAGGTCTCGCCCTCACAGGCTTTAGCGCATATTGGCTCCAATTCCCTCAATTGGAGTAAACCTCATGAAATGGGCACATTTACTGTTCGCACCCCTGCTTTCCTTTTGTACTTCTGCCATAGCTTCCGATGTCGGATTCACTCAAGTCACCTTAACTGACGATCCTAATCGCCCGCTAAACACTGCCATTTGGTATCCCACACAAGATGCATCAGACATAACCTTGATTGGCGATAATCCTGCCTTCATCGGTACGCAAGTCATCAAAGATGGAGAGATTCAATCAGGCACTTTTCCATTAGTACTTCTATCACACGGCTACCGAGGAAACTGGCGAAACCAAAATTGGTTGGCGACCGAACTTGCGAGTCGCGGTTACATCGTAGCGGCCACTGACCACCCGGGAACCACTTCTTTTGACCAATCTCCAGAGCAAGCAGCTAAATGGTGGGAGAGACCACAAGATATGTCACGCATTCTGGACTACTTGTTATCCGAAACCCCGTGGAAGCAATTTGCTAACGCTGAAAATGTTACCGCAATCGGACACTCTCTAGGTGGCTGGACTGTAATGCAATTAGCGGGCGCGAGATTGGCTAGATCAACCTTCGAAGCCAATTGTTTGGTATACCCGAACCCACGAACTTGTGGACTATCTGATGAATTAGGGCTATCACAAGTCCAACCCTCAGAACCAAGCAATAAAGATCTTTCAGACCCTCGAATACAGCGCGTGGTTAGTCTTGATTTAGGGCTTGCTCGTAGCTTTTCGGTGCAAAGCCTCAATGAGATCAATGTACCCACTTTAATATTGGCGGCTGGGATTGATATTGGAGACCTACCTCAGGCATTAGAGTCTGGCTACATTGCTGAGCACATGCCTCTTAATTTAAGACGCTATAAGGTCTATGAAAGCGCTACCCATTTTAGCTTCATTCAAAGCTGCAAATCTGGGGCAGTACCGATGCTTGAAGAAGAAGTGCCAGGCGATGGCATTATTTGCAAAGATGGCGTTGGTAC
Organism: Vibrio sp. 14N.309.X.WAT.E.F5; assembly: GCF_030397615.1. Taxonomy (NCBI): domain Bacteria; kingdom Pseudomonadati; phylum Pseudomonadota; class Gammaproteobacteria; order Vibrionales; family Vibrionaceae; genus Vibrio; species Vibrio sp. 14N.309.X.WAT.E.F5. Next base: position 399,868 of record NZ_JAPNXR010000002.1, read on the forward strand.
ATCACGCGACCAGCTGCATCAATTGTTCTTAAACGACATCATTAGCTTTCTGAATTGATAAACGGAAAGCAAACACACTTAATCTAACACTTTTGGCGAGCTCCGAAATTCACTCGGAGTTTGCCCAGTTATCCTTGAAAACTCGCGATTGAAATTGGACTTGGTCTGAAAGCCTGAACTAAGGAAGATATCAGTTATCGCTTCATCACTTTGCATCAGGAGAGTCTTAGCGTGCTCAATTCGATAGGCGTTAATCACCTTTGAAATATTCTGGTGGTGAGTTTGATTAACCGCAGAGGATATTTTTCGAGCTGGGATACCTAGCTTTCTCGCCACTCGATTCAGGGACAAGTCAGGATCTTTGAACACCTGATGATCCTTCATTAACGCATCAAACTTAGCGACGATCTGCATGACTTCTTCATCCACTTTTAAGCTTGTCGACGATGCCGAAGATACATCAATTGCTTCAGGATAATGGTTTGACGTTGTCAGTTCACTCTGCTGTAGGTTTTGTTCCTGAATTGGTGCCGTGCTAGTACTCACAACGACTACAGCCCCAACAATTAAGGGAATAAGAACTAGGTAACCAATAGACAGAATTAAGTCGGTGTGTTGTGCGTTAAGCAGCAAAATATCATACGAGATAATACCGTCCACGAGAGCTGAAAACAGCAAAGCAAAACCAGCAACACGTTCAGCAAGCAAAACATTCGATACATCACTCAGCCTGACGTGCTCTGGGAAGTTAAACGATGATTTCAACAACAAGCAGCCATAGCCGAGGTACAACGAGATCAACAATAGATCAATCGTTCCATCCCAAATATACGAATAAGAAAAGGAGCCAACCAGAACAACCACTGGACCTAAGCAATGCAAGAGAGACAAAGGTTTACTTCGATGAGCTCCCGCAAAGCAGAGCCATGCAGCCACCGGTACACTTGCCCCTAGAACCGGTTGTAAGAAACGGAACAGTGCAATATCAAACGTCCAACGTAACCCAACAACAGTAATCATCAACGCACACAACATAATAAACCAAAACGGTTTTTGGCTTGTTTGTGGGTAACGATATCGAAGCAAAACAGCCGTGATAAATAACAACAGCGCAGCAACAAATGGCAAGGGAATGGCAAGCATCAAAATTCCATTTATGTTCGAGAAAAGATTATTTCAATATCACGTCACCTATTCCGTAAGTAAACCATTGAATCAATGCGAGTGATAAGTATTGAATATCAATCTATGGTAAATCATTCCTCAGAGAGAAATCTAGAACGAAATCTTGATGGTGTTAAGCCAATGATTTTCATGAAGACCTTACGAAAGCTATTTACGTCCTCATAGCCAACTAGGTAGCTGATCTGCTCAACCGGTTTATGAGAGCTTTCCAATAACTCGCAGGCACTTTGAATACGTACGTGTTGGATATAGTTAATCGGCGTAAAACTGGTCGCCTTGGTAAATTGACGAATAAAGGTTCTTCGAGTCATAAACGCTTCTTCAGCCAATTGATCAAGAGACAACGAAAGGTGATGGTTCTTTTGAATAAAACGCTGCACCGACACAATTTTGTCATTGCCGTGAGCATAGTTCGGCACAAAGCTCTGATAGTAACGTTGCTCTCTCAACCCCGTATCAAGCACCAAATATTTACCTAGATTACGAGTGTTGGTCGGTGTCGTGTATTTGGTCAGGATAAACAAAGCGAGATCCATCCACGACATCAAACCACCAGCGGTCATCACATCCGCATCATCAATCAAGATTTTATCGATATCGACTGCGACCTGTGGGTAAAGCTCCGTAAACTTCTTTTGCGCTTGCCAGTGAGTGGTCACGGTTCGCCCTTCTAACAAACCTGTTTTTGCCAAAATGAACACGCCCGCACAAGCTGAGCAAAGTATCGCCCCCCTTTGGTGAGACTCAATCAGGTACTCAAGCAAGGTGTCACTCGGCTCTAGATAGTAACAACCATCTAAATTTGGTGGGAGTATGATGATATCGGCGTTCGATACGCTAACACTGTCATGCGCTTGGATCTGAACGTTGAATTGAGTCTTCTCAGCAGAAGGTTCAAGAGAATTTGCCATCTGCAGAAACTCTTTCACGCCAAACACGGCACTTTGCAGAGAGCCTGGGTAGTCGATGATTTCGACCATTACTGATTTTGTCACTATTGCCATAGAGTCTGTCATTTTTGACGTGCGATAAAAACTACAGAGTATTCATAATATCCCTACACCGCAATACACCAAATACACCAAATACACCAAATACACCAAATACACCAAATACACCAAATACACCAAATACACCAAATACACCAAATACACCAAATACAAAGGTATAGAATATGAAGAACACTGCACTACTACTTATCGACTTTCAAAATGACTATTTCCCTTCATACGAAGGTGCAAAATGGGCGCTGTCTAAAACAGAGAAAGCAGCCGAAAAAGGTGCACAGTTATTATCCGCTTTCAGAGACAAGCAATTTCCTGTGGTTCATGTACGTCATGAGTTTCCGACGAATGATGCTCCTTTCTTCTTGCCAGAATCAGACGGTGCTCAAATCCACAGCAGCGTGACTCCGCTAGAAGGCGAACCTGTTATCGTAAAGCATCAAATCAATAGCTTTAGAGACACCGAACTAAACAAGGTGCTAAAAGAGCAAGGCGTTGAAAAGCTGATCATCGTTGGCGCAATGAGCCACATGTGTATCGATGCTGTAACTCGTGCAGCAACCGACTTAGGCTATGAATGCCACGTAGCGCATGACGCTTGCACAACCTTAGACATGGAGTTCAATGGTGTTACCGTGCCCGCAGCCCATGTACATGCCGCTTTCATGGCTGCACTGAGCTTTGGTTACTGCAATGTCGCAACGGCCAGTGAGCTTGAAAGTCTTCTTTAACAAGGAAGCCTAAATTTTCAGTCTGTTCATTACAAACACAAAAAAGGCTCCAATTAAGGAGCCTTCTTATCAAAGCCAGTTACGACTGAGTTTGGTCAATGACAACTAAGCGTTAGCCACTTGGCGTGCCGGGTGTTTGATAAACACAGCGACTACAGCCACGATTGCAAGTGCAAAACAGTAGTAAGAGTTAGACACGATTTCTAGAGGCGATAGGTTAAACACAGAGCCCAATAGCAATACCTGAGCACCGTAAGGCAACACGCCTTGAATCACACAAGAGAAGATATCCAACAAGCTTGCTGAGCGACGCGGAGACACATTGTTCTCTTCCGCCAATTGGCGAGCCACACTACCAGATACAATAATCGCTACCGTGTTGTTTGCAGTACATAGGTTCACCATAGATACCAAGCCAGCAATACCTAGCTCACTCGCACGGCCATTCGCTTGCTTAGAGTGTGAAGAGCCAAACGCACGAATCACACCACTTACCAAGTTAGTCAGAAACGCCAATCCACCTTGACGACGCATTAGCTCACTCAAACCACCAATCAGCATCGACAGTAAGAAAATTTCCTGCATGTTGCCGAAGCCTGCATAGATATCTTGAGCGTAATCAGTCATACCGTAGTTCTCAACAGAACCTAGGCTCACGCCACCCGCCAGTAAGATACCAATCGTGAGCACAACGAACACATTCATGCCCGATACTGCAAGAATCAAAATAGTGATGTACGGCAGTACTTTGAGCCACTCAATTGGGCCTGTTTCAGGAACCTGAGTTGCCGTGCTGTTGAAAGCAAAGATAACGATCGCGATAAGAGCAGCAGGCAGTGCAATACGGATGTTCTCTTTAAACTTATCTCTCATTTCACAGCCTTGTGAGCGTGTCGCGGCAATCGTGGTATCAGAGATAATAGAAAGGTTGTCACCAAACATCGCGCCACTTAAAACAACACCAGCCGTCAGTGGGATGCTCATGCCTGCTGAATCTGCAATGCCTAACGCAACAGGTGCAACCGCAGCGATGGTACCCATCGACGTACCCATTGCGGTCGCAATGAAAGCTGAAATTAGGAAGATACCCGGCAGGATCATGCTTGTCGGAATCGCAGATAGACCAAGATTTACCGTCGCGTCAACGCCGCCAGACGCTTTAGCCACAGCCGCAAAAGCACCCGCCAATAGGTAGATCATACACATTGCGATAATGTCTTTGTGACCTACTCCACCTAAGAACTGTTCGATAGCACGGTTCAATTTATCTTTGCTTAGCAACAACGCTAGCATCACAGCAGGCAAAGCTGCAATTGGAGCTGGAAGCTGATAGAAAGCAAAATCGACGCCTTGCAGTGACAAGTACGTACCTACACCAATAAACAGCGCTAGGAACACGATCAGAGGGATAAGCGCAACTGCAGAAGGTGCAATTACAGCATTAGAATTTTTTGAATTGGACATGGAACATCAACGCAATAGAACAGGAAGATGAGCAGACTAATGTCACACTTAGAGCTTGTCAACGTCTAGACGTCTAAACGCCCAATTAAATGCAAAGTAATAAGCACGCCATTGAACATCACATAATAGAAAAGGCTACTTACTAACCAAGTAAGCAGCCTTTAGATAACAGATCATGTGGGTAACAGATCAAGTAGATAACAAGCTTTATAACTTTTGCTTGAACGTCACTTGGTATTCACCAATGCCTTCGTAGTGGAAGGTTGTTGGTTTATCGAATCCCATCTCTACGACACCGCAGTAAGAACCCGTGATGATTGCTTCACCTGCTTGGAAGTCTACGCCACGACGAGTCATGTAGTTAATCAGCCAGTAGATTGGGCTTGGCGGTAATGTATTTGGGTGCTTACCTGCGAATGCTTGAACTTGTTCGCCTTGCGTCACTTCAATGTTGATCTCAGCAGAAGTGAACGCTTTTTCACGGTCAATCTCTGGGCCAATGAACAGGCCTTGGTTTACTAGGCCATCAGCAAGCTTTTCGTAGAACTCAGCACCGCTGTCATCAGCAAAGCGAGATTGCATTAACTCAAGAGCCATATGACAAGAACCAATAGCGTCATTGATTTGCTCTTCGCTGTAACCTTCTTGGTTTGCTGGTAGGCTCTTAGCAAGCGTAAATGCAATTTCAGGCTCAACGCGTACTACGTCGTTGTCAGCAAACAGTTCGCAAACCTCGCCTTGTTGAACACTACCCGAGAAAATAGGCGCAACAATGAACTTGTCTTCAGCTAAAGGAAGCAAACACTTCCAACCACCGACCTTGTCGCTCTTGAGATCGATCATTGATGATTGGATCTTTAGCGCATCTTCCAAGTTATTCGGACGGTACTGCTCGTCCAATCTTGGTGCTTTGGTTCCCGCAACGCGGCGACTTAGCAGTTCTTCAGCTGCTTGCCTAAATACATTTGTCATATAATATCACCTTTATTTTTATGACCAGTATAATATCGGATTTATCGAAGCTTGAATAGACAATTAGACTACGAAGCAACACCGCAAATTCAGCCATTAACTTCCGCATATTCTAGACGCAAACAACTGAAACTATGTTGATTTAAACCAGTAAATTCATTACTGGTTTTTCGGTGTGTTACTGATGATTAGGCTTTACTGCCCTTTTAACGTCTTCTTGAGGTTTTGCATGAAGTTTCTGAAGTGAGGCATGAAATCAACAAAAAGAGGATGCTTTCTATCTTGCATCATCATTGGGCCAAGTAAACGAATACTCACCCCTAGTCGCGCTGCTGATTGTTCGTCTAAGCCGCTGTCTTGTTTGATCTTCTCAACAATCGCGAACATGTTTTCTCTGTCTTCAATTTCAAACTGCATGGTTTGCAGTTCACGATCTTCTTTGATGTTCACTTCTTCGATAGTGATGCGGTAGTTGTTATGTTTGCCTGTGAATACTGTCATGTGGATCTCCTACAATACTTAAAAAGTGTGTTGGCTAGCTCTTCATGAATCGTTCGAGCTTAGGTTTAACCGTCATCGACATTACGACCATGATCGTAAGGCCAATAGGAAGCGCAGCAATAAATCCATTAAACCATCCACTGGTAAGCGCCGATGTATCCGAAAATCCAATGTTATTTGCCGCTGTTACAAATGCCATGATGGACTCCATGATAAAAGCCATAATCAATCCCACGATTAGGTTGCGAGCTTTCTCACCATAATTGGGTAATACCTTGGCGACCAACTTAGTCACCAAAGTCATCATCACCATGCCAATTGGCATCATAATCACGACAACTAGGGCTAACGAAGAGAGCCATTTGCCGATGAATGCCTCACCGAATCCGACATTCATGTAAGTCATCACAGCCGTTAAGCTGCCGCCAACGGTTAGTATTAAGCTCATCATGACCAAAACTTTGTATAAAACGGGTGTGCCTTTTTGCTCAGGAAGAGTTGGCGTTAGTGTTGCTTGAATCGTCATATCTATTTCCTGCCTTGAATTTACGAACAATTAAGTTGATAATGTCAACTATAAATATAGTGGTTGATATTGTCAACTACTTTTCTGAGGATCGTTTATGTCTGATAACACATCGCTAGAGTCTATCTTTCGCTTAGTGCACTCTTTGAAACGTCAAATGAGCGAGCAGATTGAGAGCTTGGACTCTGAGATCGCACCCATGAACATTCGCGTCATGAAGATCATTACCAAGAAGTCTCCATGTACGGCTATCGATATCGCACACTTCTTAAATCGCGATAAAGCACAGGTCACTCGATTGATTAACGCTTTGATCAGTCAGGAACTTGTGAAGAAATCTCCGAACCCAGAAGACAAGCGCAGCCAGTTATTGGTTCTGACCGATAAGGGTCAAGAGATCATGGGTAATGTATCGAATATTGATCGAGAGATGCTGCAGAGAATGACCAAAGGCATGGCCGACGATGAGTTAGAACAGTTCAGAAAAATCGCGAACAAAATGGCTAAGAATCTCGAAAGTTGCTCTAAAAGTTGCTCTAAATAGAAGAAGCCCTTTCGAATAAGCCACTCGTGTCAAAAAGCAAAAACGCCACCGAATCGTAAGACGGTGGCGTTTTGTGTATAAGCTGGGTTTGTCCAGCTTAACGGTTTATCTGGATACAAGCTCTAATTCGATGCCAGTTTCCACCAGGCTTCAACAGGTACTGGTTCTGAAATCACCAAACGCTCCCCCATCACAGGGCTCACCATTTGCACATCTCGCTCTTTGCTTATCGTGAGAGCTTGTTCCATTGGGTCTTGCCAATCGTGCATAGAGAGATCAAACGTACTGTTGTGAATTGGCATCATCACCTTACCTTGAAGGTCGATGTGCGCTTGAACGCTTTGTTCTGGGAACATATGAATATCCGCCCAAAGTGAATTGTATGCGCCCGTTTCGACCATGGTTAAATCAAACGGCCCATAGCGCTCACCAATCTCTTTAAAGCCATTGAAGTAACCAGAGTCACCACTAAAGAATACTTTCTTATCTGAAGCCTTGATAACCCAACTCCCCCATAGTGTTTGGTCACGATCAAGTAAGCCGCGTCCAGAGAAATGCTGTGTTGGAGTCAAAGTAAATTCGATGTCGGCAGCTGTCGCTGATTCCCACCAGTTCAGCTCAATGATCTTCGCTTTATCCACGCCCCACTTTTCCAGTAGCGCACCGACTCTGAGTGGCACCAAAAACGTACCTACTTTATCGGCTAATACCTTAACCGCGCCTTTGTCTAAATGGTCGTAGTGATCATGGCTGATCACCACCACATCAATATCAGGCAGTTCTTGCAGTGAGATTGGTGTTGGATGGAAGCGCTTTGGCCCCATCCATTGCACTGGCGATGCGCGATCACTGAACACAGGATCGGTCATCACTAGCTTGCCATCCAGCTTCATCATCACACTTGAGTGACCCAAGCGGTAAGCAACGTCGTCTTGTTCTTCGATCAGTTGCTCGGCTGTCATCGGTATCAGAGGCAATGCAGCACGCGGCACCGGCTCATTCCTTTCCACTGTCACATAAGCTTTCAGGATTGAAAAAATATCAGACATACCCGATTTGTATTCCAGCTCACTGTTAACAAATTTCTTCGGAAGCTTATCTAGATTGTCGTTTGATTGTGAACCTGTGCTTACGATAGCGACCACGGCAAGTACTCCTAAAATCGGTAATAGATATTTTTTCATTGGTATCTCTTTAATCATTGGGTCTATCCCAACGCAAAAACTACACTGGTTAGTTTACATACCAAAATTAAAAAGTAAACCAATGAGTGTAAGTTTAATTTGCGAGACGAGAATGTATAGAACTCGGCTTCGAAAGTACAAATAAGAATGATCTTCCATATTTGTACAAATATCGTTCAACTCTCACTTCTACAATTCGTTTATTGACCAAAGAGTCAGGTTTTATTTAACATTATATTTACAAATAAACATTGGACGTTTTTAGAAGGGACTCTAAATTGCAATTTACTATACGAACTAAGGCAATATTGGCGACGATCATCGCAGCTCTCGCCATTATCAGCGTGATGGGGATTTATTCATTTCAATCGAGCCGAGCCATTTTAATTGATAGAACCTTTGAAAGAGAACTACCTGCTTCGCTTGGCGAGGTGAGTAATGAAATCAACCTTAAGTTAGAAACCCCTATTCTTGCATCAAAAATGATGACGCTGTCTCCTCTGATGAAACAAGCCTCACTCTCAGAGAAAAACCTCCGCGCCTATCTTGAGTCGGTCAAAAACGAATTCAATGCCATCAGTGCCTATTACGTATCAAACGAAGCAAGTACTTACTACACACATAATGGCGTTCTAAAAACTATCTCAGCCAACGAACAAAGTGACCAATGGTTCTACCGTTTCATCCAGTCAGATAAAGCGTTTGAGCTCTCTTTAGATATTGATGCCGGCACTGGAATCCCAGCGCTATTTGTCAACTATGTGGTTACTCGAAACGGCGAACGTATCGGTGTGACTGGCATTGGCTTGACCTTGGAAAGTATTACCCAATTGATCAGCAACTACAGCGTGGGTAAAAGCGGTATTGTTTTTCTGGTCGATAAACAAGGGATCATCAAGGTTCACCCAGACAAAAACCTAATTGGTCAGTCACTGGACTCTGTCGGGATTGAAAGTAGCCTGCTACTCGGTAGTCAGCAAACCATTGTTCATGAGGGTATTGTTGACGGGCAGCCTCAAATTCTAGGCTCCAAAGCGATGCCAGGGATTGGTTGGACTCTGATTACTCAGATCCCCAAGCAAGATGTATTAAGTGAATTAAACGGCTTCAGTCAAACCATTATCTTTATGGCTTTACTCATCGCGGCAATCTACACGCCAATCGCAGCGTGGGCGACCAACAAACTGTTGCTGCCTTTCGTTGAAGTTGCTGAACTATTGCAGCAGATAGGAAAAGGCGGTGGCGATCTAACACTTCGCTTGGATGACTCCCGTCATGATGAAATAGGCCAGATTGCGAAAGGATATAACCAATTTGTTCAATACCTTAGCGACCTGCTTAAAGACGTGTCGAATACGGGTCAGCAAATATCAGAATCCATTCAGAGCGTGGATCGAATGGCTCAATCGATGGAACAAGACATCAAACAACAAACTAGCCAAATAGAACAAGTCGCCACAGCCATTCACGAGATGGGAGCTAGCTCTGACGAAATCGCCCAAAACGCTAACGGTGCAGCCGATAGTGCGAGCAGAGCTTCAGGTGCAATAAACATCGGCCAAAAATCGGTTACTGTCACCTCAGAAAGTATCGAGCACATGAACCAACAACTCGACGACACCACGGCCATCGTTAATCAACTCGCTCAAGATGCTAACTCTATCGACACTGTGCTGGATGTAATCAGCGGTGTTTCTGAACAAACGAACTTGCTAGCATTGAATGCGGCAATCGAAGCCGCTCGGGCAGGAGAACAGGGGCGAGGGTTTGCGGTGGTTGCAGATGAAGTAAGAACACTCGCCTCACGAAGCCAAGCATCAACTGAAGAGATACGCGGCATCATCGAGCAACTTCAACAACGCACGCAACAAGCCGTGGCAGCGATAGAAACGAGCACCACATTAGGAACTAACTGCCGAGTAGAGTCTTCCAATTCAGAGCAACAGCTATCGAGCATTTCTGATAGCGTCGATGAGATGAATGCTATGAACATGCAGATCGCCTCTGCGACAGGGCAACAATCTAATGTGATCAACGAGATATCACCGCACATCTCCGGTATTTCTGAAATAGCCAGAGAGAGCGATAACATGATTGAGAAAACGGCTCAGGAGTGTCAGCACTTACGCGCCAAAGCGATACATTTAACGAATCTGGTTTCTCAGTTCAAATGCTGATCTCAAAATTTAAGTCTTCCTAGAAAAACTAGTGACCTGAATTTTTCAGCAAGACTTAAAGCTAATCAGCAGACCATACATTCTTGAAATCTGGCCACCCCCAGTTTGTGATGGCCACGTTTTTCAAAATACCTTGGAAACGCACGGTTTGTAGGTGATGGAACATGGGAACTAACCAATAATCAGAAATCAACGTCGATGCAACGGGCTCCAACTCAGCCAAGTAATTCGGCAGTTCAACCGATGCTTTGTGATGATCTAAGCGCTGTTTGAGCCAATCACTGTTCATCTCACCTAGTGCCGAGTGCAAAACAGGGTCATTCATCAACCACGAGAACAGTGAAGATGGCGCATTGTCGTCTAGGTTCAAGTTACACAGCACCAAGTCTTCTTTTAAATCGCCACTTTGAGAGAGCTGCGCCAGTTCGCGAAAGCTATAAGTATTCACCTCCACTTCCACGCCATATCGCTTGAGTATGTCTGACACACAGATAGCGCATCGATAGAGCGCATAGTAATTGTAAACGGCGATGCTCATCTTTTTCGGCAGTTGCGTCTCTTTCGCAGGCGTTCGATACAAATCCTGCCAACTTGGCAGTATGTTTTGAGCTAAAGAGACACTAAACAAACCCTTGTTACGTTCCAACTGAGACAAAATCGCTTGTGGGTTGGTCAGTTCTGAAAGGTATTTTCGCTGCTCATTATTTAGTGGGCTAGCCGCTGAGTTCTGATTGAATAGGATAAAAAGACACCCATCCTCGACTCGGCTACGAAGGCCATCAGTTTCAGCCGACACCAGCTTAGCGTCGCTTTTTCCAAGTTGATGGAAACAAGACGAATCTTCATAAGGTGACACCTGCATTTGGCTGTCATCGAAACGAGCACTGCCCGTCATCGACTCTTCAAACTGCCAAATAGTCACTTCATCCGTTAGAGAGCGACAACCATAATAGTGTTCGAATGCGGCAAGTTTGATACGTTCGTTATTAACCTCAACCACTTTAAATGGGCCGGTTCCAATCACGGCATGAGACACCGAATTTAAGGGCGATGGCTCACGAGTCACTTGCGCAGCGGGTTGAATCGAATACTTAACGCCAGCCAATAAGCCCGCGAAGCCGGTGTCTGCTTTGGTCAATTGAAAGCTGATCCTTAACGGCTGTTCACTGTAAACCGAAGCTACATGGGCTAACTCTGTCTGATAGAAAGGTAGCGGTTGTAAGGCGGTAAACAACGACACGAGCTGCTTGGCGTCAACGGGTTGCCCATCGTGAAAGGTTAGGCCTGGGCGCAAATAGAAAGTCCAAACTAATTTTTCAGCATCATATTCCCAATGGTGCGCCAGTTCAGGCTTCAACTTGCCCTTGCCATTACAAGTGACTAAGCAACTGAACACTTGCCTGATCAAAAAGCGTTCGCTACTGCGGTGAATATGATGCGGGAATAGGTCTTCAAACTTACGTTTATAGGTTAATTGAACGTGCAGCAGCCCTTCACGCATCGTCGCGCCAGAGGTTTCTTGGAGGAGAGAACCAAATACAGCGCGGTCATTGTCTAGAATTGAGAGTGCTTTTTCGTATTTGCCCTGCTCTATCAGTTTACTAGCAACATGTTGCGTCAATTCTTGATTGCTAAAACGTAAAGTCAGATTAGAACGTTGATTCCTGCCGACTTTTGGTTCCCACACCAACCATTCAGCCTGATGCATCTTGCCTAACAAAGTTCGTGCATGGCGCAAGCTGGTGAACAGCTTGTCTGCGACCTCAGTTAAGGTAACCGAATGTGAGAGGTTAGGCTCAAACGAATCTAGCCTTGTGTAGTAACGCATCATGTTGAGATCAGACAAATAATGAACCTTTTTAGAAACAACCCTTCCTGATTAAGCTCATTATAAAACACATCAGCCCAAAAGTAGCGTTAAAAGACAAAAACAGGAACAACTTAGTAAAAACCTATCTGTTTATTACTTCCCATTAAATGACCATAATTAATGGGTCAACAAGGAACTTTGAGTTCCCACCAAAGCCTAATACAAGAGAAGTAATCATCATGAGAAAATACTATCTTAATAAGCTTAAAAGCACCTGTAGCAAGCTCGAAAGAGAAGCACTACGAACACTTATAGAGCTATGTAACTGGCGTTATTAGTACACTTTTAAGCACCGAGTTAACGCGAGTTGAGTACAACCTAATATGCTCCTACCCCCAATATGAGTTAGGTCTCAACTCGCTTTTCCATTCAAAACGCCCTCTAAACCCTGCTGTACCAATCACTCTCACATACGATAAATTTCTGTTGTCGACTCGACAAATTTAATTCGTTTTCTTAGTTAAACGAAAAGCCTTAAGGTTCGCCCCGAAGCAAGCAAGGAGCCTCAGAAAAACTGAAAGCTCAGCTAACAACTAATTTATTTGCAGTTACCAATCAGGTATTAACTAAGGAAACGCCATGCGTATCGCAATTCTTTCTCGCAACGAAAATCTATACTCTACTTCTCGCTTAAAAGCGGCAGGAGAAGCTCGTGGTCACCAGGTCGATGTTATCGACACGCTGCACTGTGATATAGATATCGCGAGTAACAATCCGAAGATTCGCTACATGGGTGAAGAGCTACCTCAATACGATGCTGTTATTCCACGTATTGGCGCTTCCATTACCTTTTACGGCACTGCGGTTGTTCGCCAATTCGAAATGATGGGCACTTTTTGTATCAATGAGTCAGTAGCAATCAGTCGTTCTCGCGATAAACTGCGCTCACTACAATTGTTGTCTCGTAAAGGTATTGGCTTACCAAAAACAGGTTTCGCTAGCCGCCCAGACAAAATTCAAGACTTGATCAAAAACGTAGGTGGTGCGCCACTGGTTATCAAGCTTCTTGAAGGTACTCAAGGTATCGGCGTGGTTCTAGCAGAAACAAACAAAGCAGCAGAAAGCGTTATCGAAGCATTCATGGGCCTAAAAGCGAACATCTTGGTTCAAGAGTTCATTGAAGAAGCTAACGGCGCAGACATTCGTTGTTTTGTTGTAGGTAACAAGGTTATTGCAGCAATGAAACGCCAAGCTGGTGAGGGTGAATTCCGCTCTAACCTGCACCGTGGCGGTACAGCTCAACTGGTTAAACTAACCAAAGAAGAGCGCGCTACAGCGATCAATGCGGCTAAAATCATGGGTTTAAACCTATGTGGCGTCGATATTCTACAATCTAAGAATGGCCCTGTTGTAATGGAAGTGAACTCTTCTCCAGGCCTAGAAGGTATCGAGAAATCAACAGGCAAAGATGTGGCAGACATGATTTTCGAGTTCATTGAAAAAAATGCAAAACCAAACGCTAACCGTACTCGTGGCAAAGGCTGATTAAACGCCGTTTACTCATGATTGGAAAAAACATGAACAATAAAATGATCATAGGGAATACAGAAGCACTTTGCTTACCAGAGTTAGGGATAACTGGACTACATACGCGTGTTGATACAGGGGCTCAAACCTCTTCTCTGCACGTAGACAATCTACTATGTGTAAAAACAGACGGTGAAAACTTCGTTGAGTTCGATCTTCACCCAGACGTTTACCACCTAGAAGAGACTGTGCGCTGCAAGGCGAAGCTGAAAACGAGTAAAAGAATCAAATCATCGAACGGCGAAGTTGAACACCGTTGTGTGATTGAAACCATGCTAAAAATTGGAGGTCAGGAATGGCCTATCGATATCACACTAAGCAACCGTCAAGATATGACTTATATGATGCTGCTTGGTCGTCAAGGCATGAGTGACAAAGTGATTGTTGACCCAGCGGGCGAATTTCTAATTTCTCACTAATTGAACTGCTCCACAGCTCAAATAGTGAGTCAACAACGCGTATTAATAAAGGCCAGTCTTTGAGACTGGCCTTTATTATTTATGGCGATTTTTTTTATCTTTAAACCCAAATCGCCAAACAGATTTAACCAAACCTTTGAGTTTGATTTTAGTCACTCGCCAATGTGTCACGGGCCTTCTTGGCGCACTCATCAACAGATGTTCAAACGCTTGCTCACTCAAATTCACTTGTCCCCCATGCGCCACCAGCAAGGTGTCGAGCTGCATGTCATAGATACGCGATACCGACTCTCGATACTTATTGGGATGAAAAATTGGGAAAGGCGGAATCAGCTTCTTTTTCACTTCCACCATTAAATCTGCCACATAAGCAACGCTGTGAGATGGGCAATAGACAGAAAGATCTCTGTCGGTATGACCCGGCGTTTCCAGAACCAACCAGTCATCAAAGCCAGGAATGCTATCACCATCCGACAGCTTATAATCCGGCTTCAACTTTCTTGAATACCACAGATTTGCTTTAGGCTTACCCAATCGGTTCGCCATCCATCGTGCCAATGCCAGATCGGTCAAATGCATCAATATGCCATCGATGCCGTGATACCAATCCTTATCTCTGTTTGCTGCAACCAAATTACAATTCGTCAGCTTTCTGAGCCTGTGCGCTGCCCCTGCGTGATCGGGATGCATGTGCGTAACCACAACCGTATGTAAATCAGCAAAATCACGCATAAGCTCAGTTTCGATGAAATCCTTCAAATGCTGGATGTCAGCTCGACATGCACCATCAAGTAACAGTAATTTGTCAGGGTACTCTACGAGATACATGTCTTGGATATAGCCTTTGATGGTATGCAGCTGCAAACTCACTCCTTGTGATGAACTAACTGGTCAGACCTATACAATAGCAAACTCGCCATCAGTTGTGATCATTTTGTTAATTGAAATACCTATAGCCACTTTATTTACATGGAATAGAAATTCACCCTCTCTTAGATATCACTTAAAACCCGATAAAATTCAGCCACTAAAAAACAAATTGTCACCATGAATAAATTCACGTCAATATATATTTCGACATTTATCGAAATATATATTGACGAGAAAATCTCACAGGCGTATATTTCGACTATTCCAGAAATATAGAGATGCGAATTATGAATATTACACAAGATATGGTTATGGATACCTTAGGTATGTTCGGCTTCTTAGCTGTCGAATTGACCCTGCTTTTCCTATTAATCAGCTACATCGTAGGTGTACTACAGGAGTACATCCCACCAGCAAAGATACAAAGTATTTTAAGTGGTAAAAATGGTAAAGGTTACATCGTTGCAGGCTTACTAGGTGCTATTACCCCATTCTGCTCATGCTCAACGATTCCATTTTTGAAAGGTCTATTACGTGCAAAAGCGGGCTTTGGAACCATGATGGTGTTCTTATTTGCTAGCCCACTATTGAACCCAATCATCATCGGTTTGTTTGCTGTGACCTTTGGTCTTAAAGTCACCGTGTTCTATTTTGTTGTCGCGATGGGCGTATCGGTTATCGCAGGCTACACCTTAGAGAAACTTGGCTTTGAAAAATACGTAAAACCAGAAGCGTACATTGCTCCTGAAGCGAAAGGTTGTGCTTCTTCATGCGGTTCAAAAGCAAAGCCTATCAACAAATGGGTAAGAATTTGGAACAGCACATGGTCTGACTTCAAAAAAGTGGTTCCTTATCTAGTCGGTGGTATTGCTCTTGGTTCATTGATTTACGGCTTCATGCCAACAGAGTTTGTGGCAAGCGTAGCAAGTGAAAACAACCCATTTGCGATTCCAATTGCAGCGGTTATTGGTATCCCACTTTACATCCGAGCTGAAGCAGTGATTCCTTTAAGCGCAGCATTAGCAGCGAAAGGCATGGGACTTGGAGCAGTAATGGCGTTGATTATTGGTAGTGCTGGTGCGAGTTTGACTGAAGTGATTTTGCTTAAATCTATCTTCAAAAACAAAATGATTGCAGCGTTCTTGTTCGTAATCTTAAGTATGGCAATTGGCGCTGGTTTCTTGTACCAATTCATCTTCTAACCCTGAAAGCACACTCTCTTGAGTGTGCTTTCTCAATACCCCAGAATAGAAAAATGAATAGATAAACAAGCACATAAACGAATCACTCCAGAAATCAAAGAATCAGAGGTGCAACATGGTTGAGCAAATCATTATTATTGGCGCAGGCCAAGCGGGTCTATCTACGGCCTACTACCTAAAAAGAAATGGGCTCAACCCACTCATTCTGGATGCAAACCCAACACCTGGCGGCGCTTGGACAAAAAGTTGGGATAGCTTGATGTTGTTCTCACCAAAAGAGTACAGCTCGTTATCTGGGCTGATGATGCCGAAAACGGAACTCGAATACCCTAGCCGCAATGAAATCATCAACTACCTAAGCCGCTATGAAAAGCATTATGATTTTAGAGTCGAACGCCCCGTTCAAGTGCAAAACGTTGAAAAGAAAGACGGCCTGTTTTACATCACAACCGACACTGGTGTTTATCAATCTCACGCCTTAGTATCTGCAACGGGTAACTTCTCAGGAGCCTCAACGCCCTACTTTGAAGGCATTGAACTATTCAAAGGCGAACAGATTCACTCTAGCGAATACCAAAACAACAAACCGTTTGAGCAACAGAATGTAGCCGTGATCGGAAGCGGTAACTCAGGCTCTCAGATCCTTGCTGAGGTTTCAGAAGTGGCCAACACGCACTGGTTTACTAACCGCCCGCTACAATATCTTGATGACGATTTGGATGGCCGATACCTGTTCGATCTTTCAACCAAACGTTACTACGCCTCTTTGAAAGGCGAGACTCTTGAAAATACCGATGACTTTTCCAAGATCGTGATGACGCAAAGCGTGAAAGAAGCCCGAGATAGAGGTGTGCTAGTCAAAGAAGAAGACATTATTCGCTTTACCGAAGACAGCATCGTCACCAAAAACAAAACGATCCCGATCGATGCGATCGTATGGTGTACGGGCTTTAAAACCCAACTAGAACACTTACAAGGTTTAGAGCTAGACAGCGATCTTAGCAAGATCTCAGACGGTACTCGCTCTAATCAACACAAAGGCCTGTGGTTTATAGGCTATGGCGAGTGGTCTGGTTACGCTTCAGCAACCATTGTTGGTGTTCAAAAGCACGCGCGAGAAGCCGCTAAACAAATCAGTGAAGCACTCTCATCAACGGTAAGTTAACTCGGCCTTCATTCGAATTGTCCCTCACAATTAACGCCTCAGCGCTGGCCTAACATCGGTTAACTCTGAGGCGCCATGCAAGCTTTCTCCTCTCCCAATTTAGACCCCTTCTGCGGTTTTATCGTGACGACAAAACATGTGATTTGGTGACCTGAGTTATTCGGACTATATATGCGCCTCTAATTTATTGTCTGAGTGCTATACATGAACCAACTTATCGATGCTCTTTCTACCCAAGGTTACTTTATTTGGGATGACTTCTTAACTCACGAAGAAGTAGTGGCATTGAGGGATTGCATTCCAGAGAACTGGAAAAAGGCTAGGATCGGCCGTAACGATGACGTAGCACGAGAAGCAACGATTCGTAGTGACAAAATTCAGTGGGTGCGCCGTGATATGGGCGAACCAGCATCTCTGTTCCTAGACAAAATGGAACAAATTCGTTTAGAAGCAAACCAAGCGTTCTTTTTAGGTCTGTTCGAATACGAAGCGCACTTTGCGAAATACGAAGAAGGCGACTTCTACCAGAAGCACTTAGACTGCTTCAAAGGCAACGAGAATCGACGCCTAACCACCGTGTTCTACATGAATGACGAATGGTCTGAAGAAGACGCAGGAGAGCTCGTGGTTTACGATCTAAAAGACAATCACATCGCGACCATTCCGCCAAAGGGTGGTCGACTGTTGGTATTCTTGTCTGAACAGTTCCCACACGAGGTTCTGCCAACCAACACGGAGCGATTCAGTATCGCTGGTTGGTTCCGTATTAACGGCGTGAAAGATAACCAATTGGACATCGCGCACTAAGCTAAACCAATCTTTATCTTATCTAGAGCCTATTTCATCGAAAGCCTCTCCATCGAGAGGCTTTTTCATAGATGAGAATCACGAGAAGTGACAAGTCTAATCGACTGCTTTCATTAGCAGAGTCACAACACGGCTATTCGGCTTCACGATTGCTCTGGCGTAATAGAGAAAACTGATATTTAATAAATATTTACGATGCGTCTTAAAGAAGGATTAATTATGTCGTCTATCATCGTAGGTCATCGTGGTGTAGCGGGTACTCACCCAGAAAACACCAAAGTAAGCATTGAACAAGCCGCTAATCTTGGCTTGAAGTGGGTCGAAGTCGATATTCAAGTGACTCTCGACGACCAACTTGTCGTTTGTCACGATCACACACTAGAACGCTGTAGTGATGGTAAAGGTCGTGTTGATGAACATACCTTAGCAGAGCTGCGCCTGTTAGATTTTGGTAGCTGGAAATCAGAACAGTTCACCGGTGAAAAAATACTGACTCTCACTGAGTTGTTGAGCTTGGTTGAAGCCCATGATCTGAGTGTTAATCTGGAAATCAAAGTCGACAGCAAACACCAAGCGCCTCATGTGGTCGATCTTCTGCACACTGAACTGATCCGCTCAACGCTGGATACCGATAGGATCTTACTTTCAAGCTTCAGTCACCAAGTCGTTGCTGAAATGGCTCACCATTTACCGAGATACCGAGTTGGCGTGATCACAGAGCAACTGACCCAAGCCGATCTAATGCTTATCAATGAGGTAAAAGCGTTCAGTTGTCACATGAACTATGAACATGTCGATCAGAACGATCTCGACACGTTAAAAGAAGCGAATATTCAAACATGGTGCTACACCGTCAATGATCCGTCTCACTTCGAATTCCTCTCAAAAGTAGACGCTGTATTCACTGATTTTCCGAATCAATTTAGCTCTATAAATTGACCGAGCGAATACCGAAAAAGCACGCCTCAAGAGACATTAAAATTAACCCCAATAAACCTGAAAATTAGGTAGCAAACACAAGTGAGTAGGAGTACATTCCGCTACTCACTTGGTTTCATTAGCTCGCTCTATACAGACAGCTTCATTGGTTACTTAATTTATGGATCTCATTTTTAGTCCAACTTACCCAATTTTGGGTGCAATCTTCATTTTCGCCGCTATTGTTCGTGGTTTTTCAGGTTTCGGTTTCACCTTAGTGGCATTGCCGTTAAGCGCGCTATTCGTGCCTGTTATCGAACTGGTCCCTGTTTTCATGTTAATCGACCTACTTGGCAATATTCAATTACTGCCTAAGGTTCGAAAGCACGTTAACTGGCGCTGGGTTTCAAAGGTGTTTATTCCTTGTTTGGCCTTCACTCCAGTCGGCTTACTCTTGCTCAAATCGGTTAGCCAAGACACGATCATTTTGATCATCAGCGCTTTTATCTTTGCGTCTGCACTTATGATCTACAAAGGCTTTCAATACCGAAGTGAACCTAGGTTTGCGCCCTATATTCTCGGCAGCCTTGCTGGAGTAATGAATGGTGCGGCTTCAATGTCTGGGCCTCCAGTTGGCACGCATGCACTAGCAAGCCCAGTCGAGCCTCATATTGCCAGAGCCGGTCTGATCGCGTTCTTTGTATTGGCTGATTCCAGTGCGTTTGTCTCGGCATCGATAGCGGGATTAGTCGACCGTGATGTGGTCTGGCTTACGATTGTACTTTTGCCAAGCAGCATGTTTGGTGGCTATGTCGGGTCTAAATTGTTCGAGAGATTTGGCGGAGAGAAATTCAAGCCAGTCACTATTGCCCTGCTGGTGGTGATAGCCATATTCAGTGCAGGGCGAGTACTCGTCTAAATTGGGTAAGTGAACACCTAAACTCGGTAAGTGAAACTTTATCTGGGTAAGTAAAAATCTAAACTAAACGAGTAAAAACAATCTGGGTACTACCATTCGATATGGATAGGAGTGCCCATTTTAACTAGTTCAATAAACGCATCCATATCTTGATTGGTTAAAGCAATGCAACCATCCGTCCAATCAAAACTTTGAATAAAACTTGGTGAACGACGCTCACCATTTTTGATGCCGTGGATTTTGATATTTCCTCCAGGACTCAGATCATGTTTTTCCGCCCACTCTTTGTCGGCGGATTGCGGATAGTTGATGTGCACTGAACGATAAAAATCAGACTCTTCCATAATATAATCGAGCTTGTATTGCCCTTCTGGGGTTCGATTATCCCCTTCAAATCGCTTATGCCCTTTGGGCTGCTTACCCAAGGCGATACGAAACTCCTGTACGACCTCATCGTCTTTAAATAAGTACATTCGACGTTTCGATTTATCGACCTTAACCAAAGTGACTACTTGAAGTAGCGGGTCTATCTCTGAAGCAATATTAGGTACGTTGTAAAACTGTTGAGATGAGCTTTGAGGTGTGCGCTTCGATGAACCTTGAGAAAGCTGAGCAACCTTATTCTTATTGTCGTTAGAATTGTCGTCAGAGCCACTTTCAAGAACGTCACCCACAACAGAGTTCGCGCTCGTAGGAGACGTTGAGAGAGCTTGAGCGTGAGAAGGAGCTGACTCAAACACAATGGTTTCTATCGCCGTTGCATCAGAAACTATTTTCTCTACTACAAGCTTCTGTGCTTGTGATTTCTGAGTTACTGACTTCTGTGTTGATGGCGGCTTTACATATTGCGGCGTATCAGTAGCAAAGGACGTCGCTGAATAGACTAGAGAATTAGCAAAGAGTAAGTACAGTGATAAAGGCAAAAACAACCGCACCTCTATATCCCCTCTAAGCTCATAGACATGGTTCGAGATTGAGTTTCCATTCCTAACGATTCATAGAAACTCTGAGCTTGCTGGTTAAACTCCATCACCTCCAAACGAAGCTCTATCGCTCCTCTGGCCTGCGACCATTGGTTGAATGATTTCATCAACGCCTTACCGACACCTTGGCTTTGAATTTGATCGTTGACCACAATCGTATTCACCCGCGCGACTTTATGCGGTTGAATAAAGCTCACCCCTTTATTCTGTGTCACTTTTCCGGCAAGAAAACCAACGACCTGTTCGTCTTGAACCGCAACAAAGAAGGAACCGAGCGGGTCTATCATCAACCCTAACCAATACTCTTCGCTGTCGCCAAGGCTTCGTGACGGTGGTGCAAACACCATAGGTGCACCAAGATGATGTTGACGGTTTATCTGCTCAGAAAGCGCTAAAATAGAGCGGATGTCAGTTACCTTTGCGGTACGGATTTGCATATCATCACCTTGTTTGAATTCCATAATACCTTAGCAAAAATGACTTACTTGTGCACCGTTGTCCTAGCTAACTCAGGTATGTTTTTGAAGGCGAAAATGGATATTAGGCTGTATTTAAACGGGAATTGTTCCGCAAATCTAAGGCACATTGGCGACCTTTGAATGCTACTATCTCTGCAGAATCAATACACTAACGACTGGATACCTATATGATTAAGTTTGCTGTAATTGGAACCAATTGGATTACACAAAAGTTTGTTCAAGCTGCCCATGAAACTCAATCGATGCAACTTGCTGCGGTTTATTCACGAAACTTAGACAGCGCGGCACAGTTCGCCCAAGAGTTTGACGTTGAAACGACTTATGACTCTCTCGAAGCATTAGCCAGTGACAGTACAATAACAGCGGTTTACATCGCGTCTCCAAACTCAATGCACTGTGAGCAATCGATCTTGATGATGAAGCACGGCAAGCATGTGATTTGTGAAAAGCCTGTCGCGTCAAATATTGATGAAGCCACTCGAATGTTTGAAGTCGCAGAACAAAACGGCGTGGTGTTATTTGAAGCGTACAAATCCCAGTTTCTACCGAACTTTAAGCAAATCCAACTTGGGTTAGAAAAAATAGGCAAAGTACATAAAGCACACATCAACTACTGCCAGTATTCATCGCGCTACCAAAAATACCTCAACGGTGAAAATCCAAATACGTTCAACCCTGCCTTCTCTAACGGCTCAATGGTCGACATTGGTTTTTATTGTGTCGCCGCTTCCGTGGCACTGTTTGGCAAGCCTCAAGCAGCTCACGCTTCTGCTAAATTGCTTGATTCTGGCGTGGATGCTCATGGCTGTGCGATCTTCCAGTACCCTGAGTTCGATGCCACTCTCGCGCACTCTAAAGTCAGTGATTCCTATGCGCCTAGTGAAATCCAAGGTGAGCAAGGGGCGATCATTATCGATCACATCGCTGAATGTACAGATGTTAAGATCCGCTATCGTGATGGCTCGGTAGAAAACCTCACGCAACATCAAAGTGAGAACTCAATGAGTTATGAAGCGCAAGCCTTTGCCGATTGTATCCATGGCGATCAAGCAACCAAAGCTCAAACAACACAGCGCGCTTTAACCGTTTGCAAGCTAATTACAGAGATGCGTCAGCAAGTTGGTGTCGTTTACCCTGCAGACAAATAGGCACCACAAATACGCTAATGGTCTGATAACTAAGAAATAGTCATTTATACATAACCAAATTTAATCTTTACGACAAACAACTGGATTAGTTGATTAGAGAGTCATCTGTTTAAATCCGCGTTCGATATCTATCGTACTTATTTAATTTATTGAAGGTGTGTAAAGTGTTTTCAGTTGATGATCGCGTTGTAGCAACAAAAGGTGTTGAACTTGGTGAAATGGTAGTGACTGGCCTAAGCGCTGGTGGCGGCTACGTTCACGTTACAACTGTAGAAGGCGCAATGACGCTTACTTACCCAGTGCAAGATCTTAAAAAAGCATAGTTTAACCACTTTGCTCTTTTAGTAGACCATCTGCTAAAGGTAACAAAATACAGGCTTTGGCTGATCTCACTCTTCTGCATTAGAGGGGATTGCCAGAGCCTTTTTTGTACCTGCCATTTCCCAGCAACCTTCCCATTAGTTTACTCATTGCAGTAAAGCCGAATCCAACAGACAATAGAATTAATAAAATAGTATTAATACCAAGTGCTTATTGTCGGTTGATGCTCACTATTTTAAATCTTAGGGTTTATTGATACTTAACGTTATCGACGCTTAATGTTCGCAATACTTTCTGATACATTAGCATTAACTTATATTTATAATGACCTGAACTAAGGGAAGCTATGAAGCTTTACATTTACGACCACTGCCCTTTCTGTGCAAGAGTGGCCTACATCGCTCAATCTCTAGACTTGAACATCGAACTTGTTTCTGTGGATTATGATGATGCCCAAACCCTTATCGATTTGATCGGTAAAAAGATGGTACCAGTCTTACAGAAAGACGACGGTTCTATCATGGCGGAAAGCTTGGATATCATTGCTTACTTCATGGACTTGAAATCAAGTGATGAACAACGTGTGCCATCAGAACAAGTTACTCTGTTCCAAAGCCGCGCATTCCCGCTAAGCCAACGCATTGGTCTGCCGCGTTGGTGGAAACTGGACCTTGCTGAATACCAATCAGAAGCCAGTAAAGCAGCATGGCGCGCAGCCAAAGAAACCGAAGAGCTCAACTTCGACAAACTGATTGAGCAAACGCCGCAGTTCGTTGAACAGATTAATCCGCTATTGAAAGACGCCGAGCTTCTACTGAACCTAGAAAATAGTGAGTCGACACTGCCGCTTATCGATCAAGCGGTGTACTTCTCTATGCTGCGCGGTTTCTGTGTTGAACCAAGCATCACATGGCCACCAGCGCTTGAACGTTGGTTAGAGAAGCAAAGTGAAACGCTAAAGCTGTCTTTGCTTCGTTAGAAAGCCGCCTCAATTTCGCTAAAACGCTTTTCCTAAAAGAAGCTAGGGGCTGTGATCAGCTTTTAGCTTCTATTTCGTTCTATTTTCTATCTTAATCAATTCCAACAATACCATTCACAATTCATTCATACTGACACCCGTACGATATATACATTCCTGTATTGCTAGAGCCCTGTATGAGTACTTTAAAAACCACATTGCTAACCCTATTCGTATCACTATCTATCTGGTTCATATTGCCTGTTGAGCTCGAACTGGCTCGAAAAGTCCCCGCATTTTTTGCCGCAATCTCAATGTTAAGTATGGCGATGGCAATGCTCATTAGCTGTCGAACTAAATGGCTAGACCGCCTGATTGGTGGGATAGATAAGGCTTATGTTTGGCACAAGTGGCTAGGCATTTCTGGTGTACTTGGCGCTAGCTTTCACTGGTTATTGGTTCCAGGCCCCGCAGGTAATGGTATTGATCCAACCTTTGCTGATTTTGGAGAAGAAGTGGGACAGTGGGCGATGTATGGCCTCATTTTATTAGGAGCTATTAGCATGGTCCGTCAGATCCCATACCGAATTTGGTATTACACCCATATGCTAATGGGGCCGATTTTTATCATCTCGGTTTATCATACTTTCTTCTCAGACGTGCCGTTTAGCCTAACCAGCGTAACTGGTATCACTCTGCTAATGGTTTCCGCTATCGGTATTGTAAGTTGGGTCTACAAGATCATCTTTAAGAAGCGACATTTCTGCGCCTACACGGTTAGCGATATTAAACAGATAGACAACGCTGTTGAGGTTACCCTTGAAGCTGATTCCAAAACAATTGATTACCAAGTAGGACAATTTGCTTACCTCGACTTTAATTTGGATAAAGTATCCCACTTCCATCCTTTTACTATTACGTCTCATCCCCGTGAGCAACAATTGAGCTTTATTATTAGAAACTTAGGCAAGCATACTGAGGCGCTACAAACACAATTAGCTGTAGGCCAAAAGGTAACCGTTGATGGTGGTTATGGACAACTCATGCGTAAAAAGAAGGCAAGTCAACCACAAGTATGGTTAGCCGGAGGTATAGGCATCACACCTTTTATTTCTTGGATAAAGGCAACGGCTACTCCGGAGCAAGAGGTTCATCTATTTTTTGTTGGCCGAGGAAAGTTTTATCGCTTAATGGTTCAAAAGGTGACGGAGATAATTGGAACTAAGAACATTCAATTACACATACAAGATAGTGAACAGGAGCGCCTGTCTGCTGATGGTATTAGTGAGAAACTATCTTTGCCACTGTCGATGTATCAAGTGTTCGGTTGTGGGCCGACTCCAATGCTCAGCTCATTAAAAAAGCAACTGGTAAGTAAAGGATTAAAGCCTAGTCATTGGCACAATGAAAACTTTGTTATGAGATGATAAGACGCCAAGCAACAAGGCTCGTTGTTGGTCACAAGTTGTAAAACCAACAACGAGTAGTTCTCGGCAGTTAGAATCAAAGCAAGCGGCGTCGCAAACCTGTACGTTCCAAGATTCGTGTCGAAATCTCTTCAACAGACAGTGACGAGGTGTTGATGTATGGAATGGCTTCACGTCTGAACAAACCTTCTACCGTTTGCAGCTCATACAAACATTGAGAGTCACTTGCGTACTCGCTACCTGCCAATCGATTTTCACGAATCTCGGTTAGCCTTTCCGCATCGATCGTCAAACCAAACAGCTTATGACGATATATCTCAAATTCCGGTAGCAACCTTAAGCGAGCAATATCATCATGGATAAACGGATAGTTTGCGACGCGTAAACCAAACTGCATTGCCATGTACAAGCTCGTTGGCGTTTTACCGCTGCGAGAGACTCCCAACAAGATAATGTCTGCCTCTTCCAAGCCTTTTAAAGTAATGCCGTCGTCGTGCGCTAACGTGTATTCGATAGCAGCAATACGGTCGAAGTATTTGTCCGAGTCTTTATTGACGCTACGAGAACGCTGCAGCTTCGGTTTAGGCGCCATTTTCGTATCATCTTGCACTTTCTGCACGATACTCTCTAATACGTCATAACAATGCGCAGGCGCATCTAACAGCTTCAGTTTTATCTCCGGAATCACAATCGAGAAAAAGACCAGAGGTTCATGGCCTGTTGCTCGATATGAAATCTCGATCTCTTTCAATAAATCAGAAAGTTTGTCTTCACTTTCGACAAACGGGAAGGTTTTTTCATTAGCTTCGAATGGGAATTGACCTAGAACAACATGCCCTAAAGTCTCACATGTTATGGCCGTTCCATCAGAAACATAGAATACATCACGACTTTGGATATCAATTTGCATTTTTTATTTAATGTTTAAAATTATTTTGAGTAGGATGGGAACCATAATATATATAACGAAACCCTGCTGACTATTACGTCCCCCACAGCTTTAGAAAATAATTTACATTTTTTTAAACTGATACGTAATCGTTTGCCTTTAAATCCCTACAATGCTTGCTATGTTTCTGGAGAAATAAATGCAAAATAACACCCTATGGTTCAATGGCCTTTCCATGGAAGATGTCGACAAAGTCGGCGGTAAGAATGCTTCACTTGGCGAGATGGTTTCTAACCTAGCCAACGCTGGCGTATCAGTACCTAATGGTTTTGCTACCACATCTTATGCGTTTAACAACTTTCTTGACTACAAAGGTCTTGATGAGCGCATTCACCAACTCCTTGATGAACTTGATGTTGAAGACGTTGACGCACTGCGTAAGACAGGTGCAACAATTCGACAATGGGTTCTAGACGCACCCTTCCCAGAATCACTAGAGCAAGATATCCGAGATAACTACCGCGAACTGATTGAAGGCAACGAAGAATTGTCTGTTGCGGTTCGCTCATCGGCAACAGCTGAAGACCTTCCAGATGCTTCTTTTGCAGGCCAACAAGAAACCTTCCTTAACGTGAAAGGTATCGATGCGGTTATCGAAGCAACGAAACACGTGTTCGCTTCACTGTTTAACGATCGCGCTATCTCTTACCGAGTACACCAAGGCTTTGATCACCGCGGCATTTCACTGTCTGCGGGCATCCAGCGTATGGTTCGCTCAGACAAAGCTTCTTCAGGTGTGATGTTCACGCTTGATACTGAATCAGGCTTCGACCAAGTGGTATTCATCACCTCTTCTTGGGGCCTAGGCGAAATGGTCGTGCAAGGCGCGGTGAACCCAGATGAGTTCTACGTTCATAAGCCAATGCTAGAAGCAGGCCACTACCCAGTGGTTAAAAAGACGTTTGGTTCTAAGTTGATCAAGATGATCTACTCAACCAACCAAGAGATCGGCAAGCAAGTTGATATCATCGACACGGATACTCAAGAGCGTAACGAGTTCTCATTGAACGATGAAGAGATCAAAGAATTAGCAAAACAAGCAATGATCATCGAGAAGCACTACCAACGTCCGATGGACATTGAGTGGGCAAAAGATGGCATCGACGGCAAGCTTTACATCGTTCAAGCGCGTCCTGAAACCGTATGTTCTCAGAGCGACCAAAACGTTATCGAGCGTTACGAGCTAAACAACAAGGCAGATGTCTTAGTTGAAGGCCGTGCTATCGGTCAGCGTATCGGTTCAGGCCCGGTTCGTTTGGTTGACTCTCTAGACCAAATGTCACTGGTTCAAGAAGGTGACGTACTGGTAACAGACATGACAGACCCAGACTGGGAACCTGTGATGAAGAAAGCGTCTGCGATTGTGACTAACCGTGGTGGCCGTACTTGTCACGCAGCAATCATTGCTCGCGAGCTAGGTATCCCTGCCATTGTTGGTTGTGGTACCGCGACAAGCAGTCTGAATGACGGCGACACCGTAACAGTGTCATGTTCAGAAGGCGAAACTGGCTACGTTTACAACGGCGAACTCGACTTTGAGATCAAACGTTCTGAGGTTGATGAGCTACCAATGCTGCCAACTAAAGTAATGATGAACGTGGGTAATCCAGATCGTGCCTTCGACTTCGCTCAAATCCCGAACGAAGGTGTTGGCCTTGCTCGTCTTGAATTCATCATCAACAAGATGATTGGTATTCACCCTAAAGCTCTGTTGAACTTCGATGAGCAAACGGATGAGATCAAAGCAGAAATCAACCAGCGTATTCGTGGCTACAAAGATCCTATCGATTTCTACGTAAGCAAGCTAACAGAAGGCATTGCGACAATCGCTTCTGCATTCTGGCCTAAGCGTGTGATCGTACGTATGTCTGACTTCAAGTCGAACGAGTACAGCAACCTTGTTGGCGGTAAAACGTTTGAACCGCATGAAGAGAACCCAATGCTAGGCTTCCGTGGTGCATCTCGTTACATCTCTCCAGTATTTGAAGACTGTTTCGAGCTTGAAACTCAAGCGCTGAAGCGTGTTCGTAACGAGATGGGACTGAAGAACGTTGAAATCATGATCCCATTCGTTCGTACTCCGAGCGAAGCGGCATCGGTTATCGATATTCTGGCTAAGTTTAACCTACGTCGTGGCGACCAAGGTCTGAAAGTCATCATGATGTGTGAGCTTCCATCCAATGCGATTTTGGCTGAGGAATTCTTGAAGTACTTCGATGGCTTCTCTATCGGTTCAAACGACATGACCCAGCTGACACTTGGCCTAGATCGAGATTCAGGTGACGTTGCTCACTTATTCGACGAGCGTAACCCAGCGGTTAAAGCGATGCTGAAAATGGCTATCGATGCAGCAGCTAAAGCGGGTAAATACGTGGGTATTTGTGGCCAAGGCCCATCTGACCATGACGACCTAGCTGAATGGTTAATGGAGCAAGGTATCAGCTCTGTTTCACTAAACCCAGATACGGTTATCGACACGTGGTTGAAGCTTGGTAACGTTGCGAACAAATAACGCTTAGCGTCAACAAGTAGATATAGAGTCAACAAAGCCAGTCACTGCGACTGGCTTTTTTTGTTTTTCAATAACTCTACGACCAGTGGGGCGCTACTTGCTTATCATTCAACAACTTAATTATAGCCGCACTAAGCACAACAACAGGAATGCTATCAATCAATCTGAAGATTAGAGATGTTCTCTTTTAAAAGACTAAAAAGTCCGCTCAAATAACCGGACTTAATAGAAGATTTTGATATCAGTTCACTACTCTAATAAAGCTCTCGCGTTATCGCCCTGCTCGTAGATATAGAGGCTGACACGAGACAGTATGGTTATCTCTTCTAAGCTGACTTGAAGCGAGTTTTGCCCTCTTCCTAGATTCGCTCTTAGGCGGTCAACGAGCTGTTGAACTGCCTGCAAATCATCTCTCGCTTTAGGAACACGAGTAATCATAAAGGTGAACCACTTTTCACTCATGTTACGGCTTATCTTGGCAAGTACTTCGGTATTGGTAATGGTAAATGCCTTATCAAGATTACCTCCGTCTCGGAGGATGTCATAGATGATGTGACCGTTCTTTTTCGCCACCATCATGTTCTTGGTATTGAGCTGCAGTTCACCAATATGTCCATTGGCCATTTTTAAGAAGAACTTAATGTCTTTGTAGCCAGCGTCTGTTGCGCCACAGTTGAATTTAGCATTGTCGCCTTGGCTGGTGCCGTAGCGATCTTTCATCGCAGATTGGTGATGTTTCAACTCGACGAACTCTTTGGTCAAAATGATCATCGCTTTAGCCACGATCATATCGTCCATACTCTCAAACACGATGGTCATGCGGGCTGCATCTTTAAGGTCGCCAATATCATAATGACGTTTTCGATTGGTGATTTTATCCAACGCACCATGAAAATCTTTTACGCCCAAATAAGCACCAGGAGGCTGTTTGAGCGTTCCGTTACACACCGAAGCGACTTGCACAGCAAACTCTCTAAGCGCCTCTTGAGCCTCGACCGTCTCCATAAACATCATGAACAGCTGCTTTTTCTTGAGTGTGGCATTCGCGACCTGATTTCGAGAACCAAAATCTAGATTGCTATTCGCCAACTTCTGACTTGATGATTCATCCAGATAGTTATGAATCTTTTCTTTCTGAGTCATGATGTCGAGAATGACCTGATCTTGCTGCTTGTTAGCAGCATTCATGTAATCGAAATTTTCGACCTTTTGTTTCAATGCTTGCAACTTCTGTTGGTAATCTTTGACGTTAACCAAACGAAAGCCCTGAGACATGATGCCTTGTTGGTTTATCTTGGCGAGTACCTTCGCCTTGTTCTTTCTAACTTGTTCTTGGCTAATCTGAATTTCTTCTGTCGTCGGCATATTTAGGTTCCCTCTCCAATATGCAGTTAAAACGGTGCTTGCTGACTCGCAATTCCTTTCCCTTTGACGATATTAGTTTATGGATTTGATAATTACATTAGCCAACAACGATAACCCTATAAAATAAATAAGGTTTGAGAGGTACTTCCATAAAGCCACAGGACAGAGTGCAACAACTACTCTGAACTCAAAGTTAGGGAATATGCCGAGATCTGTTAACAGTTATTGGTATCGGGCTGACCTTACGTTATCCTTTACGCAATTCTTCATTGAGAGGTTTGTCACCAATACAAACCTAACTTCAAGACCGATAAGAGCGTTATGAATTCTACTACCGCAACTCCCTCGCCTTCTCTTGGCCGACAACTCTATACAATGACATGGCCAATGCTGTTTGGGGTGCTTTCCCTAATGAGCTTCCAGCTTGTAGACAGTGCTTTTATTGGCCAACTGGGCGTGCTACCGCTCGCTGTTCAAGGCTTCACGCTTCCAATACAGATGATCATCATTGGAATTCAGGTCGGGTTAGGTATCGCGACAACCGCGGTAATCGCGAGAGCCATTGGCGCGAATGAAACGCGCTACGCTAAGCAGCTTGGTGGATTAGTGATTGCGATGGGCAGCGTGAGTGTCGCGCTTTTCTCCGTCATCATCTACCTGTTGCGTGGGCCAATTTTACAGTTGTTGGATGCGCCACCAACGGTATTGCCGATCATTGACTCTTATTGGATCTATTGGCTAGTCAGCTCTTGGACTGGAGCGCTGCTCTACTTCTTCTACAGTGTGTGTCGTGCCAATGGTAATACTATGCTGCCCGGTTCAATGATGATCGCGACCAGTATCATCAACTTAATATTGGACCCGATTTTCATTTTTACGCTCGACATGGGCATCAATGGAGCCGCCATTGCGACCATCTTGGCGTTCGGTGCGGGTATCTTTATCGTTGCTCCTAAAGTGACCAAGAAGCATTGGATGACGTTCGACTGGCACGATCTGGATATTGGTAAGAGTGTTCGCTCCATCGGTAACATCATGGGCCCTGCGATGATCAGTCAGCTGTTGCCCCCTGTTTCATCCATGTTCGCCACTAAACTGCTTGCTGGCTATGGCACCGCTGCAGTTGCAGCTTGGGCGCTGGGTTCACGTTTTGAATTCTTTTCGATTGTCGCCGTGCTAGCACTAACGATGTCGATGCCTCCGATGATTGGGCGTATGTTGGGAGAGAACAACCTCGAAAATATACGCAAGCTCGTTAAGATTGCGGTGATGTTTGTATTGGGTTTCCAGTTGGTGATTGCACTGGTGACTTGGTTATTCTCTGGCGGACTGGCAAACCTAATGACCAGTGAAAGCGAAGTCTCAACGATTTTAAACTACCACCTACTGATCGTGCCTATTAGCTTAGGGCCATTGGGAATCTGTATGCTGATGGTTTCTGTCTCTAACGCATTAGGCAAGTCTTACACCGCATTGACGATTTCAGCGCTGCGCCTGTTCGCCTTCTTCTTGCCTTGCTTGTGGGTTGGCTCTCAGCTTGCGGGTATTGAAGGGCTATTCTGGGGCGCAATGGTAGGTAATGTGCTTGCCGGAACGTGCGCATGGCTTATGTACCAACGCGCACTGGGGCAAGTTGAGGCGAAGCTGGCTGATTAACTAGCTAGCGAACTAAACCACTAGCCGGTTAATCCGCTAGCAAATTATTCAATACAGAAAGCAGTCACTTAGGCTGCTTTTTTGTACCTCTAGCAACCACAGCGAACAAGTAAGGCGTGAATGATGGCTGACAAGTTGGCTACATGGACTTCGATTATGCCCCACTATTTGCAAGAACTTGGGACGCATTGAACGTGGCAGGTAATGTAGCGAAATAGGCAATTACAAGTCGCAAAGACATCTAGTCACAACACCAAAGCAGAGCATAAACACTCTGCTTTTTATTACCTCAGTTCGACTTACCCTCTCACTAAAATACAAAATGATGTATCCAAGATATTTCAGTTTTATTTTTGCAAATTCAAAACGAAAAAAGCCCCATGCGAGTAGCAAGAGGCTTTAATTATTAGTGAATTCTAGGTTAGTAGAACAGCACCATGAACATACCGATGAGTGTCAGTAGAGTGTTCGATACAGCATAAGGTACGGTGTAACCAAGCATTGGGATATTACTTTTCGCTTTTTCTCCAACCATTGCAACCGAAGCTGTACTGGTACGAGCGCCACCACAAATACCTAGGTTCAGTGCTGGATGGAACTTAAAGATGTATTTACCAATCAATGGTGCCAGTAGCATTGGGATTGCTGTCGCTGCAGCACCAATTACAAACAGACCTGCGCCAGCGTTTTTAAGGCCTGCAACAAAGCCAGGACCGGCAGAAATACCGACAATAGCAATGAAGATGTTTAGGCCGACAGAGTTCATAAACCATTGTGTCGGTTGTGGCAGACGAGCAAACGTTGGGTGTACTGAGCGCAACCAACCTAATATCAGACCACCGATTAACACACCACCTGATACTGACAAGGTCACAGGTGCGCCGTCAACATTAACCACCAATGCGCCAAGCAGACCAAAGATAACGATGAATAAACCAACCCATACCATATCTGTTTCTGTCGTTGTTCTATCAACGTGACCTACCGCTTTTTCCATACGCTCGGTATGAAGAGTGGTACCAGTCACTGACAATATATCGCCACGATGAATATCCGTTTGAGCAAGCATCGGGATTTCTTGACTCGCCGCGCCACGAGTAATTTTGTTTAGGTAAACACCACGAGTGTAATCTTCTTTTGCTAGTTCAACCAAAGTGCGGTTAGCAAATTTTTTGTTGGTGACAACAATATCGACCGTTTCAAGAGGCAGATTATCTAGCTCATCATCAACGACTTCTGTCAAATACTGCTGAGCATGAACCAATGCGTCTGTGTGACCAGTTAATGCAATCACATCTTTTGCCATCAGTGGGCTGGCTGCATCAAACTCAATCATCTGACCATTGCGTTTAATTTTCTCTATGAACAAACGTTCTTCTTGGTGCTGAGCTTCAAAGTCAGCTACCGTTTTGTTGTTGATGTTGTCTTGAACTTCATAAGTACGAGACTCTGTGCGATGCCAAACTCGTGCAATACCTTCTTCAGGTGTGCCTTCTGACATTTTTTGTTCGTAATCTTTGCAGGCTTCTTCTAGATCAACGCCTAACAGTTTTGGCCCCACGTACGCTAGAATCATACCAGTACCAATAGTACCGAACAGGTAACAAATTGCGTAAGCCACCGGAATTTGATCGAGTAACTCTTGAGTATTGGCAGCGCCAGATGAGTTAATCGCATCGGTTGCAAGACCAATTGAAGCTGAAATCGTTTGTGCGCCAGCCCAAAGACCAGCGGCCAGACCTACATCGTAACCGGCCATTTTTGCGCCAGCATAAGTTACAGCAAAGCACAGAAGTGAAATAACCACGGCAAAGATAGCTTGTGGAGCACCATTTTTTGCAACACCTCGAACAAACTGTGGACCAACGCCATAGCCGACAGCAAACAAAAAGAGCGTGAAGAAAATTGATTTAACTTGCGATGATATCGAAATATCAAGCTGACCAATTAATACGCCAGCAATCAAAGTGCCTGTTACTGCGCCAAGGCTAAAGTGACCAAATTTGATAGCTCCTATCCAGTAACCCACTGCGAGAGTCAGGAAAATAGCCAGTGCTTGGTGCTCTCGGAATATTTTCACAATCCACATTGGTTCTGCTTTTACAGATGCTTTCACAGCGGATTTTACAGCAGTGGTATCTGTTTGTTGCGTAGATGCTTGTTCTTGTGCTTGCGCCGAATTAATGAGATTGAAAGAAGGCGTCGCTTGCGTCGCATCAATATTAATGGTGCCAGCGAGCATGAATATGGCAAGCAAGCTTAGAAATACATGTCTGACAAATTTTGTCGGGCACAGTTTGGATAAGAATGTCATGAAAACCTCAAAGATGTTGATGGTAATTTAGTTTGTTATTAATTAAGTGATGACTGGGGCTAAATGAATAGCCCCAAATTGCGTTCGGATTAACCGTGGTTGAACGAGCTTGCGCTGTCTTCATCAACAGAGTTCACAACAGGAAACTTGTTGAACTTTTCAATCGTACGCTTAAGGTCTTGAACCAATAGATCAACCATGTCACGACTCACACCGTGGCGAATAAGCACACGCATGATGACCAAGTCTTCACGGTTAGAAGGCATTGAGTATGCTGCGATCTGCCAGCCGCGAGCACGAATTGCATCACTTAAGTCAAACAGGTTAAAGCCTGCATCAACGTCGTTTTTCAAGCTAAAGCTCATTGCAGGGATGCCGCCACGACCATCATAAATAATGTCGAATAACCCTAATTTCGCGACTTCGTCCGATAGATATTGTGCTGAGTGGTAACAAGCATCGTGGATGCGTTTGTAGCCTTCTTTACCTAGGCGTAGGAAGTTGTAGTACTGAGCTACGATCTGGCCGCCAGGACGAGAGAAGTTGAGAGCAAACGTTGGCATGTCGCCGCCAAGATAGTTCACACGGAAAATCAAATCTTCCGGAAGATCACTTGCTTCACGGAAAACAACCCAGCCCACACCAAGAGGAGCTAGACCGTATTTATGGCCTGATGCATTGATAGATTTCACTCGAGGAATACGGAAATCCCACTCCAGCTCTGGGTCACAGAATGGTGCGATGAATGCGCCACTTGCGCCATCGACATGCATCGGAATATCAAGACCTGTTTCTGCTTCTAGTTTGTCTAGGGCATCTGCGATCGCTTTTACAGGTTCGTACTGACAAGTGAATGTCACGCCCAGTGTCGGTACCACACCAATGGTATTTTCATCAGCAAGAGCTAGAACTTCTTCAGGTGTCATCAGAAGGCGGTCACCTTCCATAGGGATTTCACGAAGCTCAACATCCCAGTATTTTGCAAATTTATGCCAGCACACTTGAACAGGACCACAAATCAGGTTTGGTTTATCTGTTGATTTACCTTCTTTGCGACGCTTTTCACGCCAGCGCCATTTCATAGCCATGCCACCTAACATTGCAGCTTCACTTGAACCTGTTGTTGAACAGCCCATCGTGTTTTCTGCATCGGGTGAGTTCCAAAGGTCAGCTAGCATACGAACACAACGGTCTTCAATTTCTGCAGTTTGTGGGTACTCGTCTTTATCAATCATGTTTTTGTCGATGCACTCATCCATGATCTTATGGATATTGCCATCCACCCAGGTTTGACAAAAAGTCGCTAGGTTCTGACGAGAGTTTCCATCTAGGATTAATTCATCAGAAACCAATTGATAAGCAGCGTCTGGATTTGATTCATCACTTGGAAAAACGTGATTGTTAATAGTGCTATCAAGTAATTGATCCGCAAATACGTCATCAGCAGCTTGGTTGTTTTGTTTGTTGTTTAGCATGTTTTTCTCCGTTACATAATTAATAATCAAGGACAGGTTTGTTTACTGTTTAAAACCAGTCTTGGTTGGGACGAGATGAATTATTACCGAATCAGAATATAAAACCATCAATTAAAAATAAAAGAGTCATAATTAAAGAATCAGGAAAAACATAATTGAAGAAAAATGATAAAGAAATAATTACTTGAGTTATTTCTTTGAAATGACAATTTTTCAATTTTTAGGAAAATAGTCATGGAGATACTATTTCAAAATTTACGCCAGAACCCAAAATACAGATTCCTCATTTGCCTACTAGAGTTAAAGAAGCTCTTAAAAATCAATATCAAGAAAATATAACACATAAAAATCAACAGTTTAATATTTTTGTGCATGTTGAAATTATGAATTAATGATGTAAGTGTAATTATTTAATCTTTCCGAATAGATATACTTCTTGGCAACTTATCGAGAGTGGTCAGCAGAGTTATCTAATATTAAACATCAGTAACACGTATTAATTACGTTTGTCCGCTCAATATCAAAACCATTATTAATGGGTGTTAAAATGAAAGACCAACTATTATTTGGCAACGTTTATATACCGAGTTTTATGATACTTGTTATTGTTAGCTTGTTTGCTCTAATGTTAGTTAAGTACTTTCTTGGCAATGTACTAAGAAAGAATAAAATCATGAACCCTTCTTTATGTGAACTATGCCTAGTAATCATTGTTGCTGGGCAGTTTTTATTATTACAGGTAAAATAAAATGAATGTATTTAAAGTATTATTGCCCACAGCTCTTGTTATTGGTGCCGGCTTGACTTGTTATACCTCTTGGGTGGCATACACAGATTCTTTGTGGACTCGTGATGCAAAAATACACGTGGAGATTGCGCAAATCTCGCCGAAGGTATCTGGGGAAATTACTCGCATCGCGGTGACAGACAATCAGTTTGTCCATTCAGGTGATTTGTTATTTACCATTGACGATACGGATTATAATAATAACGTCTCTGATGCCACGTTCTCAATGCTAAAAGCAGAATCTGAACTCAATCAAGCGAAGAATGTGTATCGTCGTGACTCGAAATTATTGTCTGCACGATTGATTTCACCTGAGCAGGTAATGTCAGAAAAATTGCAAGTTGATGCCAATAGAGCTGAGTATAAGAAGGCAAAACTAGACCTAGCTAAAGCGCAGTTAGACTTGAGTCGTACCCAAGTGGTTGCACCGCAAGATGGTTATGTCACTAACCTTCAACAACGCCAAGGTAACTTTATTAATACTGGCGAAACCTTTGTAGCATTGGTGGAAAGCAACACTTATTACATTCAAGCTTATTTTACCGAAAACAAAATCAAAGAAATTAAAGAAGGGGCGATTGCAACTATCACACCTTACTCCTCTGGGGACACCTTTGAAGGTACAGTGGACGGAATTGGACGTGCGATCACCGACCAAAGTGCCGACAGCTCTGGCTTGGTATCAAATGTAGATCCCACCGTCCCCTGGGTGCGTTTAGCGCAACGTGTGCCTGTTCGTATTAGCATTCCACATGAAGTCATCGTAAATGAGAGACTGATTGCGGGTACCACTGTCTCGGTTACGATTCAATGATGTTACTTAATTGGGCACGGCAGTGGCTCGATCCTGACTCTGCCATTTTTGGTTTTCGTTTTGCTGTTGCCGTAGTGTTGACTTGGGTTTTGTCACAGCTGTTTGATTCAGATTCCACTGGAACGGCAATGATGACGACAGCCATTATTCAAATCACAGGTACTCGGGGAGCTAGCATCCGAAAAGCCATGGCGCGTCTTGCAGGCACTTTTATGGGGGGCGCTTATGTGTTGCTCATCGCAAGTGTGACTTTGATTGATGCATGGCTTTTTAACAGCTTCATTATTTTGGGCATTGTAGTTAGTCTTGGCATCGCTTCTTATTTTCATCACCGAGTTTCTTACATGTTTGCCATTGTGGGCGTAACGTTATCATTGGTTGGATTTCCAGTGGCAGCGGATCCGAATATGGCAAACCTCTTCGACCACGTCCAACTACGATGTGTCGGTATCTCGTTTGGGATCGTGATGTCTATGGTAGCGAGTCTCATGATCCCGTATCCGGATGATAAGCGTGAGCTAACGTTTGTCAAAAAACAGACAATTCATTTTATCAAGACACTTTTTCAATCGGATGCGTCCTCTGTCACTAAATCAATCCGAATTTTTTTGACTATGATTGGCCGAAAATGGCTGGCCGTGGATGATGAAATCTTTGGTAGTCAAAGTGATATGGCTGCCAAAATATCAAGCCGTACAAGTTTTTACGATTGTATCAACATTGCCATAATGGGTATTGAACTGCGTAACATGGGTGATTCTGCTGGTATGACCCAAGATGCATGGCAAGCATTACAAGAGAATGACTTCATACTTGAAGCAAGTTTTGCACAAGAGTGGTCACTGACAGAAAGTGACTTTTTCTCACTTTTTCACTTTCAAGTTAAGCAATTTGCCGCCCAACTTGACAACTTTTCGCAGCAAAACGGCCTAGCAAAAACTAGCGAGACACAATTTGTAGATAAAATTAGCGACTTTACCGATGGTTATTTGGTGCTAATCAATATGTTCAGGGCAGCACTAGCCCTTTTTCTATTGTCATTTATGTGGATTGAACTGCAGTGGCAAGATGGAATGGGTGCAATGATCATGGCTGGTATGGTGGTATCGGTCTTTGCGGCAAACCCTGGTGCAGAAAAAGCATTTAGTCCAAACATTTATGCCCAGTTTTTGGCCGGAGGATTTGCCTTCTTAGTCAACTTTATAGTCATGCCCATAGGCTCACCAATCATTGTTTATACGGTGGGGTTTGT
Source organism: Vibrio sp. 14N.309.X.WAT.E.F5 (assembly GCF_030397615.1). NCBI lineage: Bacteria > Pseudomonadati > Pseudomonadota > Gammaproteobacteria > Vibrionales > Vibrionaceae > Vibrio > Vibrio sp. 14N.309.X.WAT.E.F5. The sequence continues at coordinate 438,293 of NZ_JAPNXR010000002.1, forward strand.
GGGGATTTACATCATGGCGTATTGGTTTAACCAAAGTAAATCGCTATTAAAAATCATCATGATGGTCTCGTTGTTCTCTTGGAGTAATCTTGTACCGACAACCAGTATACCTACTTTCGATTTTGCTCATTTCTTAAACACTTTGGTGGCGAATATGGTGGGATTAATTGTGCTTTGGCTTTCTTACCAATTAATACCTTCTAGAACGGCAGTAGATATTGTTAAACGTCGTGTGGAACAACTGGTGCGTAAGGTCAAATACAAGCATAAGAGTGCCATTAACCAATTGAATTTGAACAATCTGTTTTTATCATTTTATCCTCACGTATTAGGTGAGAATGAAGATGATACGGTATTTCGGTTGCTCTACACCAAGTCCATTGTTCGTGTGCTAACAAACGAAATGCTTGATAGCGTGGAGCGCGATGTGCTCCTTTCTTCTTTAGACAGTGATAAAGAGCAACTCGTGGAAAACCAAGCGTTGCAGAAGCTGTTGAGTAGCAGGGTTAGCGATCAAGCGCAGCTCAATTACAATTGGTTTGCGCTAATGAAGTTATGCAATAGCAAACCTTAACCGTGGCGACCTATATAGAGATTGGTTCGCCAATCTCTATATAAGATAGGAGTCGCTCACAAAGTAACGATACTTGTCATCGACGTTAGTTCGACAACGCTGTTTGTTTTTATAAAGAGTCTCATGCAGGGATAAACTAACCTGTCATGACTGTTTTATCTCCATTTTATTTTTTCGGCCAAACGGTTTGACCCAACATAACGAGCAATGTAAGTTGCTGATTTTATTTGCTTAAAATGTATATCTTATATTTTTGATAGGTTTTATTTTTGTATAGCGAAGAGAAAATCATCAATGATTTAAAGGTTACGAGAAAATGAAATTTACTTTATTTATTCGCTGACGGTATCGCGCATTATTCATATCGAAACTTACTTAACGATATGAAAGGTAGCGAACGATGAACACTTACATAAACCGTATTAATCAGCCTTCTCCGCAGTCTAAAGCTTTACTGCTACTTCTTTCCTTAGCTGCGTCACCGGTTATGGCTGATGATACCCGAACCGACTCTGAACAAACGTTTGATAATTGTGTATTACGTCAAATCCATATGGATGTTGAGCAAGACAGCCTAGAAAAAATTAAAGCTCAGTGTGAGCAAGAAAAAACAGCTGGACGTGCTAAAACCACAACACGACATGAACTAGAAAAAGAAACGGCAGAGAACCCTTTTGTTATTACGCCTTATCGTCAGAACTACCTACTACCGATCACTCATATGAAATCGGTCAATAAAAATCCATATAATTCTGAGGTATTCGGCGATGCAGCCGATGGTTTGAGCGATGAAGAAATCAAATTCCAGATAAGCTTTAAAGTGCCTTTGATTACGGACGATATCTTCAATGAAAGTGATGAGTTGTACTTTGGTTTTACATTAAAATCATTTTGGCAGGCGTACTCGTCTGATATCTCAGCACCGTTTCGTGATACAAACTATCGCCCAGAAGTGTTTTACGAAACAAGATTGCCTATCGAAGCTGGGGATGGTTTATGGTTCTCTCGAGTTGGTTATGAGCACGAATCAAACGGTCGTACTGATGAGTTAAGCCGAAGCTGGAACCGAATTTATGCGGGTGTGGGTTATGAGGAAGATAATTTTATGATGTACGTTGAACCTTGGTATAACCTGGGTGGAATGGACAGTGATAACACCGATATCGAGGACTACCTTGGTCACTATGAAGTGACGACAGCGTATAAATATGACGTATTAGAGTTCACTGGCGTAGGTCACTACAACTTCAGAACAGGCTACGGCGGTCTTGAAGCGGGCGTCAGCTTCCCACTCTTAGAACACGTGCGTGGGTACGTGCAGTATTTTAATGGTTACGGTGAAAGCTTGATTGATTTTGACTATCACAACCAACGTATTGGTGTCGGCATCTTGTTGACTGATATTATCTAATAAACTGAATTTAAAAGAGAAGCTTTCGATGACAAATATTATATCAATTCAATCACACGTTGTTTTTGGTCATGCCGGTAACAGCTCCGCCGTTTTTCCAATGCAAAGAATGGGCGTTGAGGTTTTGCCAATTCATACCGTTCAGTATTCTAACCATACTCAATATCAGCAAGGTTGGACGGGGCGAGCGTTTGACGCCTCAGACATTGACCAGTTGATTTCGGGATTAAACAATATCGGGCAGCTTGATCAGTGTTTTGCCTTAGTCTCAGGCTATCAAGGAAGTGCAGCTCAATGTGATTCTGTTGTAACGGCGGTGAACACCCTTAAAACCCGTAACTCAAAAGCTTTGTATGTATGCGACCCTGTAATGGGTGACCCTGAAAAAGGGTGTATAGTACCTGATGAAGTCACCGATAAACTGGTCAACAACCTGATGCCGATCGCTGATGTGATTGTGCCTAATCAATTTGAACTGACTCAATTTACTGGGATGAAAATTGAATCACTTGATGATGCAGTGAAGGCGTGCGCATTGGCCTTGAGTAAAGGTCCGAAAGTGGTGTTAGTGAAACACTTACATAGCTTGTCAGATGAAAATTTCTCGATGATGTTAGCGACTGCGGAAGGCACTTACTTAGCTCAGCGCCCCAAACTAGAGTTTGCCAAACAACCGGTAGGCGTTGGTGATTTGATCACGGGCTTGTTTTCTGCAGGCCTGTCAAAAGGTTTATCGGCAGTCGATGCTTTTGGGCATGCACACAATGCAGCGTTTGGGGTATTAAAAATGACTCAAGACTGCGGGGAATGGGAGTTGCAAACCATTAAAGCGCAAAATGAATTTGTCCAGCCTACTTACGATTATCCTGTACAAAAAGTAGGTTAACACTCTAAAAACCCAGTGGCGGTGAGTACGTAAATCAATGGCGGATATTACCAATGAAACGCGAGACAAATTGGGTGCTCTCACTACCGCACTTCGATGAAAAGAGGCTAATACAACCAATTGTCAGTGAAGACATTAGAGGGCTACGACTAAGCGTATTTAAGCGCAAAATAAGCTATTGATTCTAAAGAGCCTCAATAATGAAAATTATCGAGGTTTTTTTGTTTTTTGTACAATTCTATCCTATAGTTTTTAACTAAATACAATAAGTTATAAAGAGTCTCGACAGAATTTATGAAGAATCAAAAAGTGCAGTATAAGTTCGACGAATGGTTGTTTGTTCCCTACGAGGATAAGTTTATCCTAGATGGAGAGACCATTGTTATTGATAATAGACTTTCCAAACTATTTCATTTCCTTTGTGAGTACCCAGATACTGTCTTTTCAAGAGACGAGCTGATTGACGAAGTGTGGAATGGTTCGATTCTTTCTGATCAAGTTATCACACAGGCTATTTTTGAGCTTCGTAAAATTCTCAAACAGCATGGGAATCACCCTCATGGATATATTGTTACGGTACCCAAACGAGGTTATAAATTAGACGCTACTGTTGATCGGACAATCGAAGCTCCGAAAGTATTGATTGATAGTGTTTTTAGAAGTGAATCGCTAGAAACTGAAACGTCGGACTATTCAAATGAAGGCGAAGTGCAACCTGAAACCGAATCTGCAGAGTCTGTTATCGCAGAGACCAAAGAGGTGGAACAACCTGAAGCTTTCAATGAAGACCCGGTTGTTGAAGAGCAAGCGCAGACGTCAAAACCGTTAGTCCAGCCCACTAAACCCAGTCATCCACCAGTACAGCCACCAAAGACTGAGACCAAAGAGCCCAAATCAACTAACGTAAAAAAAGCACCTTTGCTGATTACCGTTGCTGTGCTCTTTGCCGTGATAGTCTCTTGGTTTTTTATTAATCAAAACCAAGCCCCAAGCACAAATGTAGCGACAAAAGATATCGTTGAAACACCAAGTTATTTATCTCTTGAGCCTAGATACATTCATGTGATTATTGATGATGAGATAAGAAAAGATGATTTGAAAGTCGGTGTCATCAAAACGTTATTAGACTTTTTAAAAACATATCAAGATTTTCGAATTATCTATGATGGCCCAGCTGCCAAGTTAGCGGCAAATGAGATTCACTTTAAAAGCAGTACAAATCAAAGTAAAGAACGGTTAGAGATAGAGTATTTCAATCGTATATCGAAACATAAGCATTTAGATCGCAATTATGACGTATCTAATCAAGCATTGAAAAGATCTATAAAATCGTCGTTAGATGATTTACTGGATTCATTCAATCTTGATATCGATAAACAACAGATAGCGAAATTAGTTAATGAATTACCTGATGATAGCGTCGCATTAAATTCAATCTTGACCGCCCACTCAACTACCTACCATGGTACTTCAGAGCTAGAAGCTCTTGAACTGATCAAACAAGCCGAGATTTACGCACCAGAAAATCCTTACATTGTGGCTTCGGGTTATATCTATAACCTTTCTTATCTGTATTTGAATCCCAAGCAAGATAATACAACGTTAATTGCAGAGCAAAATGAAAGAGCACTACGAAAATTTTCGTCATTCTCCGAAGAAGGACGTAATACTCCAAGAGTAATAGAGGCTATGGTAATGATGGCTTTATCACAGGATGATACTGTAGCAGCCAATTCGTTACTTAATGCGATACCTCCAAATCGTCGTTCGGTTCTTTTTTATATTCTAAGTGCTAAAAAAGCAGAGTTAACGGGTAATCGAGATGCAGCAGAAGAGCTTTATTACTATGCGGTATTAGAGGCTTCGACCACTTTAGTACTCGATCTATCTGAAGTCTTATTTTTCAACAGTGATTTATCGGATATAAAGACCAAAATAGAACTGAGCTCTCGTTAGAAACTAGCAACCAGATTCACAAAAGGCACGGTAACTGAGGTTACCGTGCCTTTTATGTTTGAGTTCATTCACCTTGTGTTCGCTTTACCTTAGTTAAGGATGGTATAACCACGTTCAGTCATACAGTTTCTCATCACTTTGTCTTTTTCTCCTGAATATTGCATAGAAGCTTGTTCTTTTTGCGCTGAACCGCCTAAAAACCCCGTCACCAATCCAATGCCCGCGCCTATCTCTGCACCTGTTGAACCTGAGCCTCCACCAATTGCTGCTGCACCAGCACCTAGAGCCGCTCCCCTGCCGACATGTCTAATCGTTGTTCTGCCTGTGCTCTGTGTTTGTTGCAACTGCACTTGGCTACTCAATTGTTCACATTGATACATATCAGCACTGTATTTTTCCTGATCTAAACCTTTGGTGTCGATGATTAAGTTTTGAGAGAAAGCTTGCGGAGCAACCGCAATTGCCATTAATGATAGTAGAAGTGTTTTTTTCATTTTCTTATCCGTTAGTTGATTAATTAAGATGATCATAACGGATGACAAATCTGAATAAATAAAGGCCGTATAAACCATATCTAATAATCTTCTAATACAAAGCCACCATCAGATCTTTATTAATTTCAGGATAAAAACCAAATAAAAATCAGATAAAAAACCAATAAGACTTAACTCTATCTTATTGTTTTAAATAGATTATATAGAAAGTAGCATAGTGTAATTAATTGATGATAACAAAGCTTGCTTAGTACCTTAATATTCTCACCACGTTAACCACACCCTATCTAGGAGAGAATATGCCAACTCCAACAAAACTATACCATTCAGAGACATTGAATAAGCTTCGTGATCTGATCACTCCAGCCGCTTTAGTTACTTTTTAATGAAAAACTTCATATTTAATACGGTATCAAAATGAAAAATAAGACAAAAATTACTCCTCTGATCTTGTTGGCGATGAGTGGAGCGGTAAAAGCTGATTCACTGAGTGAAATCTATGGTTTAGCCAAACAACATGATCCTGAACTGCTTGAAGCGGCTGCTCAACGTGACAGCGCATTTGAGGCGATCAACTCAACAAGAAGTAACTTGTTACCACAAATTGACCTCACTGCAGGGTACGTCTATCAAGATACAGATCGTCATGAGGCTGACGGTAGTTCTGGGAACGTTAATCTTGGATTAGTCCAGTCGATATACGATCGCGGCAGCTGGATATCTCTCAGTATTTCTGAAAAAACGGCACGTGAAGCTGATGCTCGTTATGCGGTTACTCAGCAATCTGTGATTTACAATATAACAGAAGCTTATTTTGATGTTTTATCTGCAAAAGATAATCTTCGTTTTGTGCAGTCAGAGAGAGAGGCTCTAGCTAAACAGCTAAATCAAACTGAACAACGTTTTGCCGTGGGCAGTGCTCCCATCACTGATGTTCAGGATGCACAAGCGCAATATGACAATGTTGTAGCGCAAGAAATACAGGCTCAAAACTCGGTAGAAAATGCCTTGGAAGAATTACGCGCGATTACCGGACAGCCCGCTTCAAACCTTTCTGTTCTTGATATCAATCGATTCTCGACTTCGATGCCTGAACTCTCTGCAAATGATCTTGTTCAAAAGGCAAGTAATGAGAACCTACAAATTTTAGCCGGACGTATTCAAAAGGATATTGCTAAAGAGCAAATCTCACTCGCTGATTCTGGTCATTTACCGACAATTTCATTGACCACAGGTTATGAATACACAAAGAATTTTGATGAACCGAACAACCCAGTAACAGGTTATCCGCAAGATGATGATGAGAACTTATTCAACATTGGAGTATCTATCGATCTGCCAGTGTATTCCGGCGGACGTGTCACTTCAGAGGGTAAACAAGCTCAATATCAATATGTTGCTGCAAGCCAGGATCTAGAAAGTACTTATCGCGACGTAGAGAAGAATATTAGAGCAATCAATAACAACATTCGCTCAGCGATTGGGTCGATAAAGGCTTATGAACAATCATTGGTGTCCGCAAAGTCAGCATTAGAGGCGACAGAGCAAGGCTTTATGGTGGGAACACGAACCATGGTAGATGTTTTGGATAGTACGCAAAACGTTTATCAAGCACAAAAGAACCTATCGGATGCTCGTTATCAATATATTTTATCAAGAGTTCAGCTGAAACAGACTACTGGTTCACTAAGTGAACAAGACATTTTTGATGTGGACGCTGGATTAACTCGAATCCATTAATTGCGCTCTCAGAATACCATCCATGTGCTCCCAAAGCTTGGGAGTAATACAAATTACTATGGTGCAAGTGCCATTGAATAGGCAAACAAAATGAAAAATTTAACTCGAAATGTAGTTATCACGCCACAAACGCAATCAATGATTAATGAGCAGTTATCAACTTTAATGCAGTTAACCGAAGGCGCTTTACACGTTGAGTATGAAGCTAAGTTCAATATTGTATTCCAAGATTATGAAATTAAAGTATCTGCGTTCCTGCCAAGCCAAACATTTTATCTAAACAGCACTGATTGTGATTTGGACAAGGGACTAGAAGATGCATTTCTTGGACTTCAACATAAACTACAAAAATATGATGATAAAAAGGCAGTTAAACAAGCCATAGCAACCAAGATAAGTCAGGTGGTTAATGCTCTGAATGGTAATAGACAAGCTTTATTAGCTAAGATTCGTTAATCCAAATCAAAAGCACCATTGCGCCAGAATTAATTTTACTTACGTCCAATCCACATTACGAATAAGAGCTGTTTGAAACTTTCTTTCGAGAGTTTTATGCGGCTCTTTTTACGTCTGTATTTATGTTATGGCATGAGTTCGTTGTCGTGCTCTCAGCCTCTTAGATACCACTAAAATTCTGAACAGCACAGTGGCTCTATGGTACGTAGGAGACCACTTTATGACAACGCAGAGCATTCTTAAGTCTATTACTTCGGCTAGCCTAAGGGGACTTTATGATGGCTGATTATTAGAGCTAATAAGAACACAACTCTCTACTGAAGCGGAATATACTTCCGTGCGAAATAGACGCTGGCTTACCTCTTTGTTTCTAAGCAAGTTTCAAGTGCTACATATGCAAAAAAGCCCGCTGATTTCTCAGCGGGCTTTCTAATGGTGGTGGAGGGATAGGGATTTGAACCCTAGAACCGCTATTAACGGTTGCCGGTTTTCAAGACCGGTGCTTTCGACCACTCAGCCATCCCTCCAACAAATTGTCATCAATAGGTTAGCACACTGTTGAGGTTGCTACTTGTTATACAAACAACGAAATTAAAGCCTGGCGATGTCCTACTCTCACATGGGGAAACCCCACACTACCATCGGCGCTATTGTGTTTCACTTCTGAGTTCGGCATGGAATCAGGTGGGTCCACAATGCTATGGTCGCCAAGCAAATTTT